>JBIIHJ010000413.1:0-3231 GCA_044235875.1 Pseudoxanthomonas sp. | reverse complement strand
CTTCGCATTGGCCTGGGCCACGGCCAGTGCCGCGGCGCTGGCATCGGTGGCCAGCACCTGCACCTGCGGCCGCTCGCTGGCGATGGCCAGTGCGATCGCGCCGCTGCCGGTGCCGAGGTCGGCGACCTGCAGGGCACCGGTTTGCGGCAGGCGCTCCAGCGCCAGTTCGACCAGGCGCTCTGTTTCCACCCGCGGAATCAACGTGGCCGGTGTGACCCGCAGGTCCAGCGTCCAGAAGCCGCGACGACCGACGATGTAGGCCACCGGCTCGCCGGCGATGCGTCGTTCCAGCAGCGCCGCAAACGCTGCCTGCACCGGTGCATCGGCAGGATCTGCGCCGTGTGCGAACAACCACGCGCGCTCGCGCCCCAGTGCCTGAAGCAACAAGTGCTCCGCTTCGAACCTGGCGTCCGGCCCGGACAGGCGTGTGGCGCCTTCGCGCAGCAGCGCATCCAAACGGGGGGGTGACTGCGTATTCATCTGTGCATGGTAGCCGTTGCATGGCGGTGCCCTGCCCCATCACGACTGGAGTCACTCTCTCTTGAACGCACGTTTTCCGCTGATCCGCCTCACCCTGGCCAGCCTGGCCGCGCTGCTGCTGGCCGGCTGCCAGACCGTGGTCTTTGGACTGGCCAATCGCGGCGTGGGCCAGCCCGACGCCACGGCGGTCTACGACCCGCAGCACGCGCTATCGCTGGATATCTACCGGCCCGCCGATGCCAAGGCCAATGCGCCGATGCTGGTGTTCTTCTACGGCGGAAGCTGGCAGCGCGGGTCGCGCACGCAGTACCGCTTCGTCGGTCGGCGCCTGACCGAAACCGGCGCGGTGGTGATCGTGGCCGACTACCGGCTGGCACCGCAGACGCCTTTCCCGGGCTTCATGCAGGACGGCGCGCGTGCGGTGGCCTGGGCGCGTGAGCACGCAGCGCAATACGGCGGCGATCCACAGCGCGTGTTCATTGCCGGGCATTCGGCGGGCGCGCAGATTGCCGCGCTGCTGGGCACCGATGCGCGCTATCTGCGCGCGGCGGGCGTTGAACCCAAGCAGCTCGCCGGCGTGATCGGACTGTCCGGCCCCTACGATTTCACCATCGAAGGCGATACCGCACTGGAACGGGCCTTCGGCCCAAAACCGCAGTGGCCCGATGCAATGGCGGTGCGCTTTGTCGATGGCGACGAGCCGCCATTCCTGCTGGCTGCGGGCACTGACGACAGGATCGTCTCCCCGCAGCAGACCTTCGAACTGGCGCGCAGGCTCGAAGCCGCCGGCGTCCCGGTGCAGACCCTGACCCTGCCCGACGGCAGCCATTTCACACCGCTGTTGGAGCTGTATTCGCCCAGACGCGGTCCCTTATTGCTGGAGACCCTGCGCACCTTCGTGCAGCGGCCGTGATCTTCCTGCAACGCATCCGGGCATAGGATGAGACAACACTCCAATCGATAGCCAATAACTATCGTCGTGATGCCATCCATCGATTTGAGTAATCGGATCGAGCTCCGTAGGATGGCCTCATCGCTTCACCCATCCCCACCCAAGAGGAAGACTGATGCCTGTCATCAATACCGAAATCAAGCCGTTCAAGGCCACTGCCTACAAGAACGGTGAGTTCATCGACGTCAGCGATGCCGACCTGAAGGGCAAGTGGTCCGTGGTCGCGTTCTACCCGGCCGACTTCACCTTTGTCTGCCCGACCGAACTGGAAGACCTGGCCGAGCATTACGCCGAGTTCCAGAAGCTGGGCGTCGAGGTGTACTCGGTCTCCACCGACACCCATTTCTCGCACAAGGCCTGGCACGACACCTCCGACGCGATCGGCAAGATCAAGTACGCGATGATCGGCGACCCGACCCACGAGATCTCGAAGAACTTCGAAGTCCTGCGTCCGGCGGGCCTGGCCGACCGCGGCACCTTCATCATCGATCCGCAGGGCGTCATCCAGGGCGTTGAAATCACCGCCGAAGGCATCGGCCGCGATGCGTCCGAGACGCTGCGCAAGGTCAAGGCTGCGCTGTACGTGGCCGCGCACCCGGGCGAAGTGTGCCCGGCCAAGTGGAAGGAAGGCGCCAAGACCCTCGCGCCGTCGCTCGATCTGGTCGGCAAGATCTAAGTCGCTTGACCGTCGTCCCCTCGCATGAGGGGACGGCACCGGCGGCAAACCGGAATCCGCCTCTGTTCGCACGCCCGGCGTGGCTTGCGGTTTGCCTCTCGCATTTGATCTGCCCACCTGGGCAGGCCTGACTGTTCCCGCAATTTAGGAGATGCCCCATGTTGGACGACACCCTCAAGACCCAGCTCAAGGCTTACCTGGAGCGCGTCACCCGCCCGGTTGAGATCATCGCCTCGGTCGACGATTCAGCCACCTCCAGGGAAATGCTGGAGCTGCTCAACGACATCGTGCTGCTGTCCGACCAGGTTTCGCTGGTCGAACACCGCAACGCCGATGCGCACACCCCGTCCTTTGCGCTGAACTCGCCGGGCCAGGACATCCACCTGCGCTTTGCCGGCCTGCCGATGGGCCACGAGTTCACCTCCTTGGTGCTGGCGCTGCTGCAGGTCGGCGGTTACCCGTCCAAGGCCGCGCTGGACACGATCGAGCAGATCCAGGGCCTGGACGGCGACTACAAGTTCGAAACCTATTTTTCCCAGAGCTGCCAGAACTGCCCGGACGTGGTCCAGGCGTTGAACCTGATGGCAGTGCTGAATCCCCGCATCCAGCACGTGGCCATCGACGGCGCGGTGTTTCCGGCAGAAGTCGAGGAACGCCAGGTCATGTCGGTGCCGACGGTGTACCTCAACGGCGAGACCTTCGGTCAGGGCCGCATGAACGTGGAAGAGATCGTCGGGCGTCTTGACGCTGGTGCGGCCAAGCGCGACGCATCGAGGATCTCAGCCAAGGCGCCGTTCGAGGTGCTCATCGTCGGCGGCGGTCCCGCCGGCGCGGCCGCGGCGGTCTACGCCGCGCGCAAGGGCATCCGCACCGGGGTCGCTGCTGAGCGCTTCGGTGGCCAGGTGCTGGATACGATGGCGATCGAGAACTTCATCTCCGTGCAGGAGACTGAAGGTCCGAAGATGGCCGCCGCGCTGGAAGCCCATGTGCGCCAGTACGAGGTCGACATCATGAATCTGCAGCGCGCAGAGAAACTGGTGCCCGCCGGCGACGATGGCCTGATCTCGATCGAGCTGGCCAACGGCGCCGCGCTCAAGGGCAAAACCGTGATCCTGTCCACCGG
>JBIIHJ010000084.1:0-12640 GCA_044235875.1 Pseudoxanthomonas sp. | reverse complement strand
GCTGGGGCTTTCCCCTGATCTGACAGAAAAGCAGCGGAGCAAGCTTCGCTCTACATGAGCCAATGGCAGCACGGAAAAGAGCCGGGCAATGCCCGGCTGTTCCTGATCCTGCACCGGCCTTATTTGGCGCAGCCCTGGATCACGCCCTGTGCCGCTTCCACCACGTGATCGACCGTGCAGTTGTAGAGCGGAGCTTGCTCCGCTGGGGCTTTCCCCTGATCTGACAGAAAAGCAGCGGAGCAAGCTCCGCTCTAAACAAGCCAACAGCAGCACGGAAAAAAGCCGGGCAATGCCCGGCTTTTTTCTGATCATGCACTGGTTTTTGGGTTCAGCCCTGGATCACGCCCTGTGCCGCTTCCACCACATGATCGGCCGTGAAGCCGAAGAACGGGAACAGCTTCTCGGCCGGGGCCGACTCGCCGAAGCGGGTCATGCCGACCACCGCGCCGTCCAGGCCGACGTACTTGAACCAGAAGTCGGTGGTGCCCGCTTCCACCGCCACGCGCGCGCGGATTGAGCGCGGCAGCACCGAATCCTTGTAGGCCTGGTCCTGGCGGTCGAACACGTTGGTGCACGGCATGGAGACCAGACGGGTCGGGATGCCGGCCGCCTGCAGCTTGTCGCGGGCCTCGGAGGTGATGCCCACTTCAGAACCGGTGGCGATCAGAATGACCTTGGCCGTACCGCCCTCGGCCTCGGCCAGCACGTAGCCGCCGCGGTAGATGCCTTCGATCGCCGCCTTGTCGCGCGCCTGGTGCTTGAGGTTCTGGCGGCTGAAGATCAGGCAGCTCGGGCCGTCCTGGCGGGTGATGGCCGCGGTCCAGCTGGCGGCGGTTTCAACCGCATCGCACGGGCGCCATACATCGTTGTGCGGGATGTAGCGCAACGAAGCGATCTGCTCGACCGGCTGGTGGGTCGGGCCATCCTCGCCCAGGCCGATGGAGTCGTGGGTGTACACGTGGATCACGTGCGCGCCCATCAACGCACTCATGCGAAGCGCATTGCGTGCGTAGTCGCTGAAGGTCAGGAAGGTCGCGTCGAAAGGAATGAAACCACCGTGCTGGGCCACGCCGTTGGCAATGGCGCTCATGCCGAACTCGCGCACGCCGTAATGGACGTAATTGGCGCCTGCATCGTCGCCGACCGCGGTCTTGGCGTTCTTCCACATGGTCAGGTTGGACGGCGCCAGGTCGGCCGAACCGCCCAGCAACTCGGGCAGCAACGCGGCAAAGGTCTCGATGGCGTTCTGCGACGCCTTGCGCGAAGCGATCTCCGGGCCTTCCGCCTGCAGCTTGGCGACATAGGCATCGGCCTTGATCGCAAAGTCTTCCGGCAGTTCGGCATGCGAACGGCGCACCAGCTCGGCCGACTCGGTCGGGAACTGCTTGGCGTACTTGTCGAACAGCTGTTCCCACTCGCCCTGGCGCAACGAACCGGTCCCGCCAGCGCGCCAGCCGTCGTAGATCTCCTGCGGGATCTCGAAGGCCGGGTACGGCCAGTCCAACGCCTTGCGGGTCGCGGCCACTTCATCCGCGCCCAGCGCTGCACCGTGGCTGGATTCCTTGCCGGCCTTGGCCGGCGAGCCGAAGCCGATCGTGGTCTTGCACGCGATCAGGGTCGGGCGATCGGTGATTTCCAGCGCCTCGTCGATGGCCGCCTTGATGGCGTCCGGATCATGGCCGTCGATCGGGCCGATGGTGTGCCAGCCGTAGGCGCGGAAGCGCGCCGGGGTGTCGTCGGTGAACCAGCCCTCGACTTCGCCGTCGATGGAGATGTTGTTGTCGTCCCAGAAGGCCACCAGCTTGCCCAGGCCCAGGGTGCCGGCCAGCGAAGCGGCTTCGTGCGAAACGCCTTCCATCATGCAGCCGTCGCCCATGAACACCCAGGTGCGGTGATCCACGACCTGGTACTCGGGGCGGTTGTAGCGCTGGGCCAGCAGCTTCTCCGACAGGGCAAAGCCCACGGCGTTGGCGAAGCCCTGCCCCAGCGGGCCGGTGGTGGTTTCCACGCCGGGGGTGATGTGGCTTTCCGGATGGCCTGGGGTCTTGGAATGCAGCTGGCGGAAGTTCTTGAGTTCTTCCAGCGGCAGGTCGTAGCCGGTCAGGTGCAGCAGTGCGTACTGCAGCATCGAGCCGTGGCCATTGGACAGCACGAAGCGGTCACGGTTGAACCACTTCGGGTTGTTGGGGTTGTGGCGGAGGTAGTCGTTCCACAGCACTTCGGCGATGTCGGCCATGCCCATGGGCATGCCGGGATGACCGGAGTTGGCGGCCTGCACCGCATCGGCGGCGAGGAAACGGATGGCGTTGGCGAGCTGGCGGCGGGTCGGTGCAGACATGTCGGGGACAGGGCAAGAAGCGGCGCGCATCACGCCGGGAACCCCATTGTCCCATCCCCGGCCGTTCCGGTCACATGAACCTGTGTGCCGCGGCCGGCACCGGGCCGTTCTCAGGCGCTGATCGCGTCAGGATCCGGCTCGTCCTTTTCGCCCTTGGACACCAGCGTGGCCAGGACCAGGTCGCCGGTGGTGTTGAGCGTGGTGCGGCACATGTCCAGGAAACGGTCCACGCCCAGGATGATGCCGATGCCTTCCGGCGGCACCCCGACCATGCCGCAGATCAGCGCAACGACCGGTAGTGAACCGGCCGGCACGCCCGCGGTGCCGATCCCGCCCAGGATGCAGACGAACATCACCGTCAACTGCTGGGTCAGCGACAGGTCCACGCCGAAGAACTGCGCCAGGAACAACACCGTCACGCCCTCGAACAGCGCGGTGCCGTTCTGGTTGGCGGTGGCGCCCACGGTCAGCACGAAGCGCGAGACCTTGCGCGGCAGGTGCAGGTTGTCCTCGGCCACGCGCAGCGAGGTCGGCAGGGTGGCGTTGGACGAGGCAGTCGAGAAGGACAGCACCATCACTTCGCGGACTGCGCCAAACCACTTCACCGGCGACCAGCCGGCCCATTTCAGCAGTGCCGAATAGACCACGAACATGTGGATGGCCAGGGCCAGCACCACCACGCCCACGTAGGCGCCCAGCTTCAGCAGCAGATCCCAGCCGAACAACGTGGCCAGGTTGAACATGAAGCAGAACACCGCATACGGCGCCAGGCGGATCACCAGGGTGATCAGCGTCATCGAGATCTCGAACAGGCCCTCGACCGCGTTACGGAAGGCGGCGGTCTTCTCGCTGCGGGTCAGGACCACGCCCACGCCGATCATCAGGGCGAAGAACATCACGCCCATGATCTGGTCGTCGGCCGCGGCGGCGACCACGTTGGAGGGCACGATCGACAGCAGCATGTCCGCCCCGCCCGGCGCGGCCTTGCCCTTGCTGATGATCGCCTCGGCCCGATCGGCGCCGGCGGCCAGCATCTGCTGGGCAGTGGCCGGGTCGGTGCCGGTGCCGGGCTTGAGCACGTTGACCAGCAGCAGGCCCAGGAATACCGCGATGCCCGAGGCCAGGATCGTGTAGCCCAGGGTCTTCCAGCCGATCCGGCCGAGCGAGCGCACGTCGCCCATTTCCGAGATGCCCACCACCAGCGCCGAGAACAGCAGCGGCAGCACCAGCATGAAGATCAGGCGCAGGAAGATGTTGCCCGCCGGCTGGGTGATGCCGGTCAGGGTCCTGACCCAGCCGGCGTCGGCGCCGACGGTGCTGTGCACGATCAGGCCCAGCACCAGGCCGAGCATGAATCCGATCACCATCTTCCAATGCAAGGGCAGCTTGGACTTGCCGGAAGATGCGTCGGTCATGCGTGAATCCTGGGGCGTTTGATGAAGCGACCGAGCTTAGCAAACGCTCCGGACGCGGTGCCCGCTGTCATGCAGGCGTGCCGGGATCGGCTGCCTGCATGACGAAAACGTAAGGTTCAACGCTCCGGGTACAGCGGCGGCAACGGTGCCTGGCCGGCCTTGGCCCCGCGTCCGCTGGTCCAGGTCGGCCCGGTCGCGAATGCAGCGCGCAAGGCGCCGCGCGCCTGGGGTCCGTCACCGTCGGCCCAGCGTGCGCGACGCAGCGCATCGACCGCACGGCGCTGCGCAGGATCGGCCAGTGCCGCCATCACCGCATCGAGGTCGTGCGCCGGCGGCGGCGCCATGTCGACCAGGATCGCACCGACTTCATCGAGCGTGCCGGTCTCCAGCGCCCGGCGCAGGTCCGGCAGGCCATGTCGGGCGCGCGGCGCCGGCGCCATCCCGGGCGCGACGCGCGACGGCGCGGGCGCGGCGGCCGGGCGCGGACGCAATTTGAACCACCCCAGCGTCAGCACCCACAGCAGCGCGAAGCCGCAGGCGATCAGCATCCACAGGCGCGGATCACGCAGGCCCCAGGCGCTGCCGTCGTGGCCGGTCGCCACCGACGTATCGGCATGACCGGGCGCGGCGGCTTGAGGTGCCGCGGCCGGTGCGGGCGCAGGCAAGGTGGCGTTGGCGAAGTTGCCCGAACCGGCGGCCACGTCCAGCGGCATGTCCGGGATCGAGGCAATGCGTGCCTGGTCGGCCTTGACGTCCCACCAGTCCATCTTCAATCCGGGCAGCGTCAGGCTGCCGGCACCGCTGGGCACCAGCGAATACTGGCGGGTGACCTTCACCACCGGCGTGGCGCCGTCGAAGCTCTCGGTGTACTGCGCCGGTTCCGCGAACACCTGCGCGCCGTCGACGCTTGGGGTGGGCAGTTCCGGAAGTTGCGCGCGGGTGGCGCCGCGCGCGGTGGCCTCGACCACGAAGCTGCTGGCCTGGCCGGCCTTGAGCCCGCGCGGGGCGCTGGCATAGCGCAGCCGCAGGTCGGACAGCGGCAGCCATGGCTGCGGCGCGTTGTCGGGCTGGGCCTTCACCTGCAGGGTCTGGGCCTGGCCGGTGGCGCTGAGTTCGCTGCGCTGGCCCATTCCCAGCATGCTGTCGAAGAAGCCGCCGCCACCGGCGCCACGCCCGGCAAAGCGCGCCGCCGGCAGGGACAACGGGCCGCTGCGGTCGGGCACCAGCAGGAACCGGCGCTCGACCACGCTGTAGCGGCGGCCGTTGACCTCACGCGTGGACTGCACGTCATCGCCCACGCGCTGCAGCGAAGTGCCTTGCGGCGGATCGATGTCCAGTTGCCCGGACACCAGCGGTACCGCGTAGTACAGACGCAAGGTCACCCCGACGGTCTGCTGCACGTAGGGCGTCAGGTCGTCGACCACCGTTTCGATATAGGCGTTGCTGCTGCCCGGCTGGGCGGCCGGGGCGTCGGTGACACGCAGGCCCAGCACCGCCGTGGGCTGGCCCTGGATCTGCAGCGACGGCACGCTCAGCTCACCGGTGCGCTTGGGCTGCAGGGTGATGGCCAGGGTCACGCTGCGGCTGATCCGGCCGTTGACCATTTCCATTTGCCGGCTGCTGGCGGTGTCCACCACTTCGAAGTCCGCATCGAGCGGGCTCAGGTCCGGCTGGCCGATGTCGCCATCGCTTTGCAGGTTGAGCACCACCGGCTGGCCCATCGCCGTACGCGAGCGGTCCAGCCACGCCCGCGTGGCGGCCAGCGCGGGCGTGGCGCTGGCCAGTAGCAGGACCAGCGCCAGCAGTGCCGCCATCGGCGCGCGCAATGCGGCGGCGCAGCACATGGATGCCTTGGAAGCGGCCGGTTGCATCATTGTCCATCCCTCTGGCGTCGCTGGTATTCAAGCTGGAACTTGGCCTTGAGCAGGCCGCCCGGATCATCGGGCACGCGCCGCAGCCAGGCCTCGGTCGCTTGGTGGCGCTCGCGATCGGCGGCGGTTTCGGGGCTGGCCTGGGCTTGGCCGGCCTTGGCCGGATCCTGGCCCTGCCCGTTCTGCCGCATCGCCTGCTGCATGCGCTGGCGCTGGGCCGCATCGGCAGCCTGCTGTTCCTGCTGCTGCTCGGCGGCGGATTTGGCCGGTTCGGACTTGCCGCCGGGCTGGCCCTGATCCTGCTTGGCATCGCCCTTGGACGGATCATCCTTGCCGGACCTGCCATCGTCCTTGGGCGGTTGCTGCTTGTCCTGTTGGCCGGACTGGCCCTGGTCTTGGGTGCGGTCGCCCTGCTGGCCGTCCTGTTTCGACCGATTCTGCCCGCCCGGCTTGGGTTGCTGCTTGCCTTGCTCGCCGCCCCGCCCGCCTTGTCCGTCTGGCGGCGGCTGCTTGCGCGCGGCGTCGACCGCCGCGCGGTTGGCGATGGCGTCTTCCATGCCAGGCTGTTTTTTCAGCGCGGCATCGTAGGCGGCGATGGCCTGGTCGTACTGGCCCTGCTTGGCCAATGCATTGCCCTGGTTGTAGAGCCCGTCGGCGCTGTCCAGCCCGTTGAACTGGTTCTGGGCGGTGGCGAAGTCGCCCTTGCGGTATGCCTGCGCGCCCTGTTCGATGCGCTGCTGGGCCTTCTGGTCCGCACGCGTCCACCAGTCGGCCGCTGCGGCAGGCTGGGCCATCGGCAACATCACGCACAGAGCGACTGCCGCCAGCACGCCGCCGCGGCGGAAAGCGAACAGGCACAGCAGCATCAACAGCGGCAACAGCCAATAGCCCTGGTCGCGCCAGGCCGTGCCCTTCTCGCCACGGGCCGCACGCGCGTCCTTCGAGTACGGATCCAGCACGCCCAGCGCCTTGAGGTCGGCATCGTCGGCGCGCAGCGGCTGGTAACGGCCACCACCGGCGCTCACCAGGCGCTGAAGCGAGGAGGTCTCCAGCTGCGCGCGGCCGATCTCGCCACGCGCGTCGCGATAGGCCGCGCCGGTCTCGGTGCCCAGGCCGAGTACCGACACCGGAAACCCACTACTCATCGCCCGGCGCGCCGCGCTGTCGGCGCTGTCGTCGGCGTGATCGGTCAGCAGCAGGATCTGGCCCTGTCCGAACCCGGCCCGGCGCATCAGCGCCTGCGACAGCGTGATCGCCTTGCCGGCATCGCTGCCGGGCGCCGGCATGATCCCCGGTTCCAGCGCATCCAGGAACAGCGCCACGTTGGCCGCATCGTCGGTCAGCGGCGCCACAGTGAAGGCTTCACCAGCGTAGGCGACCAGCGCGACCTGTCCGCCGGCGCGCTCCTTCAGCAGCATCGCCAGCTTGGCCCGTGCCTGCAGCAGGCGCGAAGGCGGCAAGTCGTTGGCGTTGATGCGGTCGGACAGGTCCAGCGCGATCACCAGCGGCGCGCGGGTCTGCCACAGCGGCTGTTCGTCCTGGCGCCAGCTGGGTCCGGCCAGGGCCAGCGTGCCCAGGATCCAGGCCGCGATGCTGCCGACCAGCGCCAGGAGCTGGCGACGGCCGCCGCCGACCTGCAGGTGCGCCAGCAAGTGCGCATCCACCAGCCCGCGCCAGGCGTTGGCGCGACGCTGGCTCAGCTGCCACAGCCACCACAGCAGCGGTAACGCGAGCAGCGCCAACAGCCACCAGGGCCGCAGGAAGTGGAACTCCTTCAGCGCGGTCAGGAACCACTGCCAGCCACCGCGATTCATGCGCGCACGCCCCGCCAGCCCAGCGCCAACAAGCCCACGCCCAAGGCCAGCGCCAAAGGCAACGGATAACGCTCGATCCGCGGCTGCACCGCGCGCCCTGGGCGCGAGACCGGTTCGATCTTGTCCAGTTCCGAATAAATGCCCACCAGCTCCTCGGTATCGCGCGCGCGGAAGAAGCGTCCGCCGGTGGTGTCGGCGATGGCGCGCAGGCCCTCTTCGTCGATGTCGTCCTGGCCCTGCATTGGCAGGCGCATGCCGAACACCGACATGCCGTTGCCGCTGCCACCAAAGGCAATGGTGTGGATGCGTACGCCTTCGTTCTTGGCCAGTTCGGCCGCCTTCAAGGGATCCAGCGCGCCGGCGGTGTTGACGCCATCGGTCAACAGGATCAGCACGCGCTGCCCGGAGGGCTGGCTGCCGAGCCGCTTGACCGCAAGGCCGATGGCGTCGCCGATGGCGGTTTCGCGCCCGGCCAGCCCACTGACCGTATCGCGCAGCTGGTCGCGCACCGAATCGCGGTCCAGGGTGAGCGGCGCGACCGCGTAGGCACGGTTGCCGAACACCAACAGACCGACGCGGTCGCCGATCCGGCGATCCAGGAAGTCGGCCAGCACCGCCTTGGCCGCGGTCAGGCGATCGACCGGACGCCCGGCCAATTCCATGTCCGGCTCACGCATGCTGCCCGACAGGTCCACCGCCAGCATCAGGTCGCGACCGGCCTGCGGCGGGGTGATCGCCTCGCCCAGTTGCTGTGGGCGCGCGGCCGCGGCACACAGCAGCAACCAGGCCAGCGCCGCCAGCCAGTTCAGGCGGAAACGGCGCACCGCCGTGCCCGAGGTCGCGATGCCTTCCAGCCGGTCGCCATAGGGCACCCGCAGCGCCGGCGACTGGTTATGCGCGGCCGGCGCCAGCCAGGCCACCAGCCACGGCAGCGGCAGCGCCGCCCACATCCACGGCCAGGCGAACCCGCCGAACAGCACCCTGAACTCCTGCAGCCATTGCGCGGCCATGCTCATCGCCGGCCTTCCATCAGCTGCACGAAGCGGCCACGCGCCAGGTTGCGCAGTTGTTCGATCTGGCGCGGGTCCACGCGCCGGCGATAACCGCCATCGCGCAGCAGCTGGCCCGGGCCTTGCGTGAACGCACTGCCGTCCTTGCCATCGAGGAAATGCAGCCAAGCCTCGCCCTGTAGACGATCCGCTGCCGGATCCACGCGACGCGCGGCCCGACGCAGCAACTCGGACGCCAATGCCACCTGCGCCGGTGGTTCCAGTGCGTTGCTGCACTCGCGGTCAAAAAGCGCTTCCCAGCGACGCTGGCGCGCACGCTTCAGCTGCAACCAGATCAGCGGAATCGCGACCGCCACCAGCACGGCCAGCAACACCAGCCACCAGCCCGGCGCCGGTGGCCACCAGCTTGGCGCGGCCGGCACGTGCACGTCGCGCAGGACCAACGGTTGGGGGGCCGAGAAGCTCATGCGCGGCCCGGTACCGGTGCGCGCCCCAGCAAGGGCAACCAGGCGTCGCTCGCCGCGTCGGCACGCAGCGCGAACACACGCACGCCGCGGGTCGGCAGGCGTTCGAGCGCCGCATGTAGCGGCTGCACGAATTCACGCCCCCAGCGCTGGCGCTGGGAGGCATTGCCCAGGTCCAGTTCGAGCCGATGATGGCCGGACTGGAACGGTAGCGTGGTCTTGGGTGGCGCCTGTTCCAGCGCATCGGTCAGCATCAGCACGATCACTTCGTGATGGCCTGCCAGCGATGGCCAGCGCACCTCCGGCACCGCGGCAACGCTGCGCGGGTCGGCCAGTACGATCAGCCGCGAACCCGGACGCAGCACGCGCTGTGCGTGTTCCAGCGCCGCGGTCAGGCCGATATCGTCATCGGGCCGCTCGCTGTACCAGCGCATCAATCCATCGAGCGCCCGAAGTGCTCCGCGCGTGCCCGAGGCCGGCGGCACCGGCGCCTCGCGCCCGGCACCGCGCAGCAGCGAAATCCTGTCGCCATCAGCCACTGCCGCCCACGCCGCCAGCGCACCGGCGCGGGCGGCCTGCACCGACTTGAAGCGCACCCGCGTGCCGAAATACAGCGACGGCGCAGTATCGGCCACGATCAATGTCAGCCGCTCACGTTCGGCCTGGAACAGCTTGGTGTGCGGCTTGCCACTGCGCGCGGTCAGGCGCCAGTCGATATGACGTGCGTCGTCGCCGGCCACGTACTCACGCGACTCGGCGTATTCCATTCCACGCCCGCGCAGCGGCGAAGCCGCGGGACCGGTGAGGTGGTGGCTGCCGCGCCGCGCCGCCGGTCGGCGCTGGGCCAGCGTGCGGAGCTGGACCAGTTCCGACAGCGTCGGGCGCAGGCCATGGCCATCGGTTTGGACCGGCGGGACACTTTTGGAGGAAGGCGAGACCATCGCGACAGCACTCAGGCGTCGACGCTTGCGCACAGACCGGCATGGCCGGACTTGTACATCATGCAGCGAGGTTCGAGCTCAGCAGGCGACATGCGCAGCACCCATTTCGACCCATGTCGCCTCAAGGCAGCGGCACGCGTTCGATCAGCGCATCGACCAGGCGCGCGCCATCCCAGCCTTCGGCGGTGGCCTCGTAGCTGGGCAGCACGCGATGGCGCAGGACATCCGGCGCCACGGCGCGCACGTCCTCCGGCGTTACGTAGTCGCGTCCTGCAAGCCAGGCATTGGCACGCGCGCAGCGCTCCAGCGCGATGGAGCCACGCGGGCTCGCACCCCAGGCGATCCGGCGCGCCAGTTGCGCGTCGTAGCGCCCGGCATCGCGCGAAGCCAGCACCAACTCGATCAGATAGCGTTCCAGCGCCGGCGCCATGTGCAGGTCCAGCACCTCACGCCGCGCGGCGAAGACCTCATCCAGGGACATGCGCGGCAGCTGCTCGGTAGCCGGCTGCAATGCATCGCGCGCACGGTCGCGCGCCAGACGCAGGATCTCGGTCTCGGCAGAGGCCTCGGGGTAGCCGATCTTCACATGCATCAGGAAACGGTCCAGCTGCGCCTCCGGGAGCGGAAAAGTGCCCTCCTGCTCGATCGGATTCTGCGTAGCCATCACCAGGAACAGCGGCGGCAACGGATAAGTGTGGCGACCGACCGTGACCTGTCGCTCGCCCATCGCCTCCAGCAGCGCCGACTGGACCTTGGCCGGGGCGCGGTTGATCTCGTCAGCCAGCAGGATCGGATGGAAGATCGGCCCGGCCTGGAATTCGAAACGCCCGTCCTGCGGACGCCAGACCTCGGTCCCGGTCAGGTCGGCCGGCAACAGGTCCGGGGTGAACTGGACGCGGGCGAAGTCTGCCTCCATACGCGCGGCCAGCGCGCGGATCGCCATCGTCTTGGCCAGGCCAGGTGCGCCCTCCACCAGCAGATGGCCATCGGCCAGCAACGCAATCAGGAGCCGATCCACCAGCGCCTGCTGACCCACGATGGTCTCGGACAGCGATGTACGCAAAGCGATGAAGGCGTCATGCAGCGCACTGCCTGACGCAGGTTGCGGTGTGGACGCCGCAGCGGGAAAAGGGTCGGGGGAGGCCATTGCGTCTCTCACAGTCAGGACCAGCGCAGGTTGGACCGGCGCGGATCTGTGGGGTTCCATCTTTCACCATAACCCGAGTCCCGCGTTCAGCGAAGGCTTGGCGTCGACCCATGCCTACATGCTGCAGGCCCTCCAAGGCTTACACACGCAGGCACCAAAAAAAAACGGGACCCGCAGGTCCCGTCTTCTCCATCAGATATGTCGCTGGATCACTGGCGGACCGCGATCACCTTCGGCGTCACGAAGATCAGCAGCTCGGCCTTGTTCTTCTGCTTGCCCTGCTTCTTGAACAGATTGCCCAGGAACGGAATGTCGCCCAGGAACGGCACCTTTGAAACAGAAGCCCGATCGGTGAACTCATAGACACCGCCGATGACGACCGTCTGACCATCTTCCACCAGGACTGCCGTATTGATCTCCCGACGATTCAGCTCGGGCACCACGCCGTATCCCTCGAGCGTGATGTATCTGTTCACGTCATCTTTTTTGACGAACATGTTCAGGAACACGCGGCCGTCATGGGTGATGGTCGGGGTGACCTTCAGCTCAAGCAACGCCTCCTTGAATTGGACATTTGGCGTCGCAGCAGCTCCGGCCGTGCCACCAGTAATCGTGACATAACCGATTTCGGTGCCCTGTTTGATATCGCCTTCGCGCTGATTGGCGGTAATGATGCGCGGGTTCGAAATCACTTCACCGCGCCCTTCTTCCTGCAGTGCGGACAGTTCAAGATCAAGATTGAAGTTCGCGCCCAGGAGCGTGTAAGCCAGACTGGGCGCTCCGGCAGCGGCACCATTGGTGAAATTGTTCGCAGGAAGATTCACATTCAAACCGCGCGTGGCCGCTGTCCCACCGCCCACCGCGCCGCTGCCCACCGTCGCGACATTATCGCCATAGGTATGCGTACCGCCGATGCCAAACTTGGCACCGAGATCGCGCGCAAACGTATCGGTTGCCACGACAATCCGCGCTTCAATCAGGACCTGATCGACCGGACGATCAATGACGCCGATCAGCTCACGCATGGACGCGACTTTCTTGGGAATGTCGCTGATCATCAACGTATTGGTGCGTTCATCGGCGACCAACCGACCACGGGGGGACAGAAAGCCATTCTCATCGCTGTTCTGGCCACCGCTCTGCCCACCGCCGCCGCTGCTACCAATCCCCTTGGCTTCGGTCAGCGCCTTGTAGATCTCGGTCGCGCTGTGATAGTTGATCTGCACGTAGTCGGTAATCAGGTCTTCGCGGTTTTCGATCGCGATACGTGCGTCTTCCTTGTCCTGCTCGAACTTGGCCAGTTCGGGCTGCGGCGCGACCCAGATGACCGCACCGTCACGCCGCTTGTCCAGGCCTTTGGCCCGCAGGACGATGTCCAGCGCCTGATCCCACGGCACATTGATCAGACGTAGCGTCACACTGCCCTGCACCGTGTCCGACGCCACGATGTTGAGATTGGATTCTTCGGCGATTAGCTGCAGCACCGTCCGGACCGGCACGTCCTGGAAGTTGAACGTCGCCGGCTTGCCCGTATAGGTCTTGGCTCCCATGCCGGCCAGCTGCGAGCCACCCGCAGGGCTTGCCGCCGCACCGACGGCGAGCTTGTCCGCCTTGGGGCTGATCTCGACGACATACTGGTC
>JBIIHJ010000370.1:0-3906 GCA_044235875.1 Pseudoxanthomonas sp. | reverse complement strand
GCGCTGCTGCAGGGCAAGTTCAGCACCGGCCCGCTGCAGCACCAGCTGGTGGCCGGCGCGTCCTGGCAGCGCGACCTGGGCTGGGACCGCTCGTACCACTACAACCCGATCACCGATGCCAATGGCGATGCGCTGATCCTCAATCTGTACACGCCCCAGCGCGTGCGCCACGACAGCACCGCTTCCAAGGAAGTGACACGCGGGAGCGCGACGTTCCAGAAGGCCGTGTTCGTCAGCGACACCGTCCAGTTCGCACCGGCCTGGTCGCTGCTCGCCGGCTGGCGTTACAACGATTACGAACAGGTCGGCAGCTACCACACCTATCCGGTCACCCCGACCTATGCGCTGCTGTACAACCCGGTCGATCACGTCACGCTCTACGCCAGCTACATCGAGTCGCTGGAAGCTGGCGGGACCGTCGGCACCGATTACGTCAACGCCGGCCAGGTGCTCGATCCGACCATCAGCAAGCAGTATGAGGTTGGCGCCAAGCTCGACTTCGCCGGCTGGAGCGCCAGCGCCGCCGCCTTCCGCCTGGAACAGGGCGCCAGCATCGACCAGTACACCGATGTCGGCAAATACCTGGTGCAGGACGGCATCACCCGCTATGACGGCGTGGAAGCCAGCACCGACGTGCAACTCACGGACAACCTGCGCCTGGGTGGTGGCGTGACCTGGCTGGATACGCAGTACGACAAGCTCTCGCCCGACAACGCCGCCAACAAGGGCAACCGCGTGGCCGGCGCCTCGCGCCTGTCCGGCGTGATCCACGCTGACTACGACGTGGCCGCCATCGACGGCCTGAGCCTGTACGCCGGGGCGCGCTACTACGGCGATGTCTGGTACGACGCGGACAACACGCTGAAGATCCCCGGCTATACCTTGGTCAACGCCGGCGCCGGCTACCGCACCACCTTCAGCGGACACGCGGTCACCTGGCGCCTGAGCATCGAGAACCTCACCGGCAAGGCCTACTGGTCCAACGCAGGATTGGGCGTGCCGCGCACCTACGCGGTCAGCGTGAAGTTCGACCTGTAAGCGTCAAGTCCCGGGCAGTGGGCCTTGCCGGCCCGGTGTTCACCCAACGGGGAAGGTGACAGCGATAATGCCGTCACCTTCCCCGTGCCGCTTATGCCCCGAATCGAATCCCGCCTGAGCCGACTGTGGGCCCACGAGAAGGCCAGCTATGGCCTGCGTGTGTTCATCGCGCTGGGTGTGGTGATGGCCGTTTGCTGGTACCGCGGCATGCTGCTGGCCATCCCCACGCTGTTCCTGGGGATCATCGCCAGCGCCCTGGCCGAGACCGATGACAACTGGCTGGGCCGGACCAAGTCGGTGCTGCTGTCGCTGGTGTGCTTCGCCCTGGCAGCCAGTGCGGTGAAGCTGCTGTTTCCCCATCCGCTGCTGTTTGTCTGCGCGATGGCGGTCGCGACCTTCTGCCTGACCCTGCTGGGCGCGCTGGGCGAGCGCTATGCCTCGATCGCGCTGGGCACGGTGAGCCTGTCGATCTACGCGATGATCGGCATGGACCATGGCATGGGCGATGCCGCCAGCAACACGCTCGACAGCTGGCAGGGTACCGGCCTGCTGCTGCTCGGCGCGGCCTGGTACGGACTGCTGTCGGTCCTGTGGACCACCCTGTTTGCCAACCGCCCGGTGCGCGAACGGCTGTCGCAGCTGTTCTGGGAGCTGGGCAGGTTCCTGCGATTGAAGGCCGACCTGTTCGAGCCGGTGCGCCAGATCGACCAGCAGGCCCGGCGCCTGGCTCTGGCCCAGCAGAACGCGCGGGTGGTCGAGGCGCTCAACGGTGCCAAGACCGCGATCCTGTCGCGCTTCGGCCGCTCGGGCCGGCCAGGCGTGCAGTCGGGGCTGTACTTCCGCCTGTACTACATGGCCCAGGATTTCCACGAGCGCGCCAGCTCCTCGCACTATCCGTACGAGGCCCTGACCGAGGCATTCTTCCACAGCGATGTGCTGTATCGCTGCCAGCGCCTGCTGGCCCTGCAGGGCAAGGCCTGCGCCGGGCTGGGCGAGGCGATCCGGATGCGTATCCCGTTCGAATACGGCGAGCAGACCCGGATCGCCACCGCCGATTTGCGCCAGTCACTGGATTTCCTGCGTGCGCAGCGCAACCCGGGCTGGAACCGGCTGCTCGGTTCGCTGGAACTGCTGGGCACCAACCTGCAGAGCATCGAGCGCCGGCTGAGCGAAACCGCCCTGTCTGACACCACCATCGAGGGCATCGACACACGCCTGCGCGATTCGGCCCCGCATACGCTGCGCGAGATGGCCATCCGCCTGGCCGCGCAGTTCACGCCCAAGTCGCTGCTGTTCCGCCACGGCCTGCGCATGGCGATCGCCCTGGCGGTGGGCTACGGCGTGCTGCGCGCGATCCATCCCGAGCACGGCTACTGGATCCTGCTGACCACCGCGTTCGTGTGCCGCCCCAGCTATGGCGCCACGCGTCTGCGGCTGGTCCAGCGTATCGCCGGTACCCTGGTCGGCCTGGGGATCACCTGGGCGCTGATGCAGCTGTTCCCGGCCACCGAGCTGCAGCTGATGATCGCGCTGGTGGCCGCGCTGCTGTTCTTCATCACCCGCACCGACCGCTACATGCTGGCCACCGCTGCGATCACGGTGATGGCGCTGCTGTGCTTCAACCTGCTGGGCAATGGCTTTGTGCTGCTGTGGCCGCGGCTGCTGGATACGCTGATCGGCTGCGCGATCGCCGCGGCGGCCTCGTTCCTGATCCTCCCCGACTGGCAAGGCCGACGCCTGCACCTGGTGATGGCCACGGTGGTCAACGCCTGCATGCGCTACCTGGACGCCGTGCTGTCGCACTACCGCGGCCGTGGTGGCGACGACCTGAGCTATCGCATCGCCCGTCGCGACATGCACAACGCCGATGCGGCGCTGTCGGCCGCGCTGGGCAACATGGTGCGCGAGCCGGGTTACCTGCGCCGCAACCTGGATGCAGGCTTCCGCTTCCTGGCGCTGTCCAACACGCTGCTGGGATTCCTGTCAGCGCTGGGCGCGCATCGCGCGCCGCTGGCGCCGCATGCCGACGATGCCTTGATCGATGACGCGGGCGCGCGCCTGCGCACCGCGCTGGACCTGACCGCCAAGGCGCTGACGGCACGCCAGCCGTTGCCGCACGACCTGGATGCCGGCGTGGGGGAGCTGGCCGACACCCTCGAGCAGATGCCCGAGGACATCGACGACAAGCAGCGCCTGCTGCGCACCCAGCTGGCCCTGGTGCTGCGCCTGCTGCCCAAGCTGCGCGCGGCCGCCGATGAAGTCATCGCAGGACCAGCGCCCGAAGCGCCTGCGCCCAAGTCCTCGACGGCCAGCCCGGCCTGAGCGCGACGCAGCGTTGCAGCACCGCAGCGGCGCGCTGTACCGGACCGCAACATGCCCACGCGCAGACTGATTGCACCGGGCTGACCCGCACCTCGGCCCCGCCACACTTTGTCAGGAGCAGCTTATGAAGATCGACCTATCCGGCAAGACCGCCCTGGTCACCGCTTCCACCGGCGGCATCGGCCACGCGATCGCCCGCGGCCTGGCCCAGGCTGGCGCGCATGTCGTCATCAACGGCCGCAGCCAGTCCAGCGTGGACAAGGCGCTGGACGCGCTCGCCAAGGAAGTGCCCACCGCACGCTTCACCGGCATCCCTGCCGATCTATCCGATGCCCGGCAAACCCAGGCGCTGGTCGATGCATTGCCGCCGATCGACATCCTGGTCAACAACGCCGGTGTGTTTGGCCAGGTCGATTTCTTCGAGACCGACGATGCCGAGTGGGACCGCTACTGGCACACCAACGTGCTGTCCGGCGTACGCCTCTCGCGCGCCCTGCTGCCGGCCATGGTCGACAAGGGCTGGGGCCGCGTGGTGTTCATCAGTTC
>JBIIHJ010000371.1:0-3906 GCA_044235875.1 Pseudoxanthomonas sp. | reverse complement strand
TCCAGCGCGGCGATGTCGTCGGACGGGATGCCGTGCACGCGCTCCATCGTCAGCGCGCGCTCTGCGGTGTGGGTCCAGATGATCTCCGGCACGTACAGGTCAGGCGAGTCCTTCCAGAACCGGCGCATCACGCTGGCGTTGGCGCCCTCGCGCTGCAGGTCCAGCTCGGCGGCCAGCGTGCCCTCGATCTCGGCGACGATTTCCTTGGGCCGGATCTTGTCTGCCGACGGATGCGCGTAGTCCACCAGCGCCGCGCCGGACTTGAGCAGGGCGATGTCGCCGGCGATCTGCGCCTCGATTTCCGGACGCAGCACCTTGACCACCACCTGGCGACCATCGTGCAGCGTGGCCGCATGCACCTGGGCGATCGAGGCCGAGGCCAGCGGCGTGGTGTCGAACGAAGCGAACGCCACGTCGATCGGAATGCCCAGCGCCTTTTCGACGATGCGCAGCGCGGTGTCGCCGTCGAACGGCTTGACCCGGTCCTGCAGCAGGGTCAGCTCCTCGGCCACGTCCGGCGGCACCAGGTCGCGGCGGGTCGACAGGATCTGGCCGAACTTGACGAAGATCGGGCCCAGCTCCTGCAGCACCATGCGCAGGCGCGCGCCGCGGCTCATCGCCGCCACGTCGTCGCGCGCACGCGGCACGAACGGCCGCGCCAGCTTGAGCCATGGCTCGGCCGGCGTGCCGTCCAGCAGGGCGTCCAGGCGATAGCGGATCAGCACGCGGCCGATCTTGTTGGCGCGCAGGGCCGCGCGCACGCTCTTCATGCCCGGCAGCATCATGCGCGGGCCGCCAGGCGGGTCACGCGCGCGGCCAGACGCTCGACATCGTCGCGCAACGTGTCCACCTCATCGTGGAACGCCTCCAGCTCGGCGCGCGCCACGACGTCGCGCGATTCCTCGGTGACGTATTCGGCAGCGCTGGTGGCCAGCTCGCCACCGGTATCACGCAGCTTGAGCAGGGTCGCGCGCACGCCCTGGGCGATCTGCACGCCGATCACCTCGCCGAAGATCGTCACGAACGGCTGCTGCCAGTCCGGATCGAAACGCGTGGCCAGCGTCTGCAGACGGCGCGCCAGATCGGCATCGCCGGACACGCGCAGCTTGCCCACCGGCGCAGCGTCGTCGCGACGGAAGAACGGCAGCTGGCCGAGCAGGCCACCCAGCGTGCTGCGCACGGCCAGGTCCGGGTCGTCGCCGGCTTCGACCGGACCCACGTGCAGGCGCTGGGCCTCCACGGCGATCTCCAATGCCAGCGGCGGCGAGTCGAGCGTGATCTGGATGCGGCGGCCCGCCAGCGGCGCCAGCGCGTCGCGGGTATCGGGGTCCAGCGCGATGGCGCGATTGAGGGCGGCCTCCAGCGCGCGGCCGGCCAGCGGTTTGAGGGCATCGAAAGGGGTCGGCGGCATGCGGGCATTCTAACCGCGCCATGACCGCGACCACCGGCCTCAGATGGGCAAGAGCCGCCAGATCGATTCATGCTGTGCGCCCCTTTTTGACGTGGACGGACAGGCAGATGGGCAAGACGCGCGTGGGCATCCTCTTCGGGGGCCGCTCGGCCGAGCACGAGGTTTCGCTGCAATCTGCGCGCAACATCGTCGATGCGTTGGACACCGCTCGCTTCGATCCGGTGCTGATCGGCATCGACAAGCACGGCCAGTGGCACCTGAGCGATCCGCGCACCTGGCTGCTGCACGCCCACGACCCCAGGCGCATCGCCCTGAAGGCCTCCGGCCAGGCGATCGCCCTGGTGCCGGGCCAGGCCAGCGGCCAGCTGCGCGCGGTGGACCCGGGCACGGCGCTGGGCCAGATCGATGTGGTGTTCAACATCGTCCACGGCACGCTGGGCGAGGACGGTGCCCTGCAGGGGCTGCTGCGCGTGGCCGACCTGCCCTTCGTGGGCTCAGGGGTGCTCGGTTCGGCGGTGGCGATGGACAAGGACGTGGCCAAGCGCCTGCTGCGCGATGCCGGACTGGAAGTGGCGCCGTTCGCCTGCCTAACCCGTCGCAGCGCCACCCTGACCGCCTACGAGGATCTGGTCGCGCGCCTGGGTCTGCCGCTATTCGTCAAGCCGGCCAACCAGGGCTCGTCGATCGGCGTAAGCAAGGTCGAAGATGCGCAAGGTTTCGCCAAGGCATTGGAGATGGCGTTCCAGTACGACCACAAGGTGCTGGTGGAGTCGGCCATCGTCGGGCGCGAGATCGAATGCGCGGTGCTGGGCAACGACGCGCCGCAGGCCAGCGTGTGCGGCGAAGTGGTGGTGCACGATGCCTTTTACGCCTATGACACCAAGTACATCAGCCAAGACGGTGCCGAGGTCGTCGTGCCTGCAGCATTGGACAGTGAGACGCAGGCCCGCATCCAGCAGGTGGCGTTGCGCGCCTACCAAGCACTGGATTGTGCGGGCATGGCGCGCGTGGACGTGTTCCTGACGCCGGATAACCGGATCGTGGTCAACGAGATCAACACCCTGCCCGGCTTTACCCGCATCAGCATGTACCCCAAGCTGTGGCAGGCCAGCGGCATGACCTATCCGCAGCTGGTCACGCGCCTGATCGACCTTGCGTTGGAACGCCACGCCGCCGATGCCGCCTTGCGCAGCAGCGTGACGCTGCCGGCATGACGCCCCCTGTGCTGCGCGCGGTCACGCTGGAAGATCAGCCCGGCGCTGCTGGCGCTCCACAATGCGCCTGCCGCGGCCTTGTCGTGGTAAACCCCGGCACGATTTGCCGCGCTGCTGCAGCAGGCCTGCTGGTCGCGGACGTCGGGTGTGGGTGATGCGCTGCTGGTCGCGCTGGACCAGGATGCGGCGTACGACCACCCGGACTTCGCCTGGCTGGCGCAGCGCTTCGCACGCTTTGTCTACATCGATCGGATCGTAGTGGCGGCGCATGCGCGGGATCGCGGCCTGGCCGGCGCGCTCCATGCGGAATTCAAGGCACAGTCCCGCACGTGTGGGCAGGGGCCGCTGGTCTGCGAGATCAACCTGGACCCGCCCAATTTCGCGTCCGTCGCACTCCATGAAAGATACGGCTTCGGGCAGGTCGGTCGGGCCGACCTGCCCGGTGGCAAGCGGGTCGGCGACTTCGCCGGCCCGCTGTAGCGGGTCGTCAGACCTTTTTGCGGAAGAACGAGACCACGGCCAGGATCAGGAACACCACGAACAGGATCCAGGCGATGCTGGACGCCGTGCCGGCGATGCCGCTGAAACCCAGCACGCCAGCGATGATGGCGATGACAAGAAAGACGATGGCGTAGTGAAGCATGGCGAGGGTCCTGGAAATGCGCACAGAGCGGCGTGCGTCCAGCCTGTCGCTTCTGACATCGCGGCAGCGTGAGGACTCAGCCCTTCTCCTTCCACGCGCTCTTCAGACGCGCCAGGCCTTCGGCCATCGACACCCGCGGTACGTAGCCGAAATCGCGCCGCGCCGGCTCCATCGAATACCAGTGCGGCGTGCACAGCTGCTCGGCCAGAAAGCGCGTCAGCGGCGGCTCGCCCTTGAGCGGCAACACCTTCCACAACGCCTCGCAGGTCGCGCCGATCCGGTAGGCGGTCTTGAATGACAGCGTCTTGCGCACCGGCGGCGTGCCGGTTGCGGCCAGCAGCGCATCGAGCACCTCGCGCATCGGCCACGGCTCGCCATTGGAGATGAAATACGCCTTGCCCGCACAGGCCGCGCCAGGCGCCAGATGCGCCAATGCATCGAAGTGCGCCTGCGCAGCATTGTCGATGTAGGTGGTATCGACCTTGTTGCCGCCATCGCCGACCAGGCGCAGGCGACCGCTGCGTGCACGGTCCACCAGGCGCGGCAGGATCTGGTGATCGCCTGGCCCCCAGATCAGCCGTGGCCGCAGCGCGACGGTGGCCAGCTGCGCGTCGTTGGCGGCCAGCACGTGCTGTTCG
>JBIIHJ010000369.1:0-3909 GCA_044235875.1 Pseudoxanthomonas sp. | reverse complement strand
ACCGGGATGCCGACCTGGTGCAAGGCGGCGATCGCGGCCGGGATGTCCTTGGCCTTCTTGATGCTGTCGATGCGCCCCAGCAACGGGGCGATCGGCTTGGCGCCGTCGGCTTCGACCGCGGCCTCGTCCAGGCCGCTGGCCCAGAAGTCGCCCAGTAGCTTCTGCACGTTGCCCTGCGGTGATTGCATGGCGCCATCGAGCAGCGCTTTCTGTTGCTGCAGGCTGTAGTCGCGCAGGTTGCCCAGCGCGGAGATCGCGCCGGCGCCGGCCGGCAGCGCGTTGGCCTTGAGCCAGTCGGCATTGGCGGCGCTGTAGAAATCGGTGCACTCGGCGCTGACGGCCGGGGCCTTCTTGGCCGGGGCTTTCTTGGTCTTCTTGGCGGCGGCAAGGGCATCGCCGCTACCCAGCGCGACAAGCAGCGCCAGGGCAAGCAGGGTGGGCGTACGGGCGTGGCGCAGCTGCGTCATCTGAGGTGATATCCGGCGGTCGAAGGCGCGGATTCTACCAACGTGGCGGTGCGCACCGGTGTTCATCTTTACACGCGTGCAGCGGCCGATCAGGCGGTCAACGGGTGGATGCGTACCAGAGGCCGGCGCCAACCCCGATCAGCACGGCCCAGATGCACAGGCCGGTGACCGTGGCCGCGGCCTCCGAAGGCGCCGAGCGCGGGCGCAGGCCGCCCAGCACGACATGGCCGGTGCCCTTGATTGCAATCTCCACGACCAGCTCGACGAACATCCTGCCGAAAAAACGGAACGCGCCCGCGGCGAGGTCTTCAACGGGCATCACGCCTTCCTTCGTCAAAGGGGGGGCGGCCCAGCTTAGCCAATGACATGGCCGTCATGGCGATGAAAAAAGCGAAGGCCCGGACAGGCCGGGCCTTCGATCAGCATTGATGCGGTGCTTGTGGGTTACCAGATCACCACGCGCTTGTCGTCCGGGCGGACCATCGCATCGCCTGCCTTGCACTGGAACGCCTTGGCGAACTGCGGCATGTTCGACGGCGCGGCGATCGCGCGCAGCGAGCCCGGCGCGTGCGGATCGGCATTGAGGTAGACGATGGCCTGCTTCTCGCGGATGTCGCCACGCCACACGCGCGCCCAGTTGAGGAAGAAGCGCTGGTCCGGGGTGTAGCCGTCGATCTGCTGGTCGGCCTGGCCCGGGTGCTGCTTCAGCGCGGTCTGGAGTGCGTCGTAGGCCACGTTGATGCCGCCCAGGTCGGCGATGTTCTCGCCCAGGGTCAACTGGCCGTTGACGTGCAGGTCCGGCTTGTCCTTGATCGGGGTGTAGGCGTTGAACTGGTCCACCAGCTTCTGCGTGCGCGCCTCGAACTTGGTGCGGTCGTCCTTGCTCCACCAGTTGACGTTGTTGCCGGCACCATCGAACTGGCTGCCTTCATCGTCGAAGCCGTGGCTGGCCTCGTGGCCGATCACCGCGCCGATGCCGCCGTAGTTGATCGCGTCGTCGGCCTTGGCATCGAAGAACGGCGGCTGCAGGATCGCGGCCGGGAAGTTGATCGTGTTGTCGGTCGGGTTGTAGTACGCGTTGACCGTCTGCGGGGTCATGCCCCATTCCTTGCGGTCGGTGGGCTTGCCGATCTTGGCGATGTCGTACTGGTAGTTGAACTTGTGCGAGGCCTGCAGGTTGCCGTAGTAGTCGCCGTCCTTGACCTGCAACCCCGACCAGTCACGCCAGGTGTCCGGGTAGCCGATCTTGGGCAGGAAGGTCTCCCACTTGGCGATCGCCTTGGCCTTGGTCTCCGGGCTCATCCAGTCCAGGTTCTCGATGCGCGCCTTCAAGGCGTTGCGCACGTTGTCCACCAGCTCGGTGGCGCGGGCCTTGGCTTCGGGCGTGAACACCTTGGCCACGTACAGCTGGCCGAGGCCTTCGCCCATCGAGGTGTTCACCGCACCCAGCACGCGCTTCCAGCGCGGCTTCTGCTGCGGCTGGCCGGACAGGGTCTTGCCCCAGAACTCGAAGCTGTTGTCCACGAACGGCTTGCTCAGCGCATTGGCCGCGCCATCGATGGCGTGGAAGCGCAGGTAGGCCTGCCACTGTGCGGTCGGCGCGCTGGCCAGCAGCTTGTCGAAGGCGGCGAAGAACTTCGGCTGCGACAGCGAGAAGCCATGGTCGATGCTCACGCCCTGGGCGTTGAAGAAGCTCTCCCACGAAAAATGCGGGGTGACCTTGTTGGCATCGGCAACCGAGACGAAGTGGTACTGGTTCTTCGGGTCACGGCCTTCCACCGGCGACAGCGAGGCGGCGGCCAGGGTCTTTTCCAGATCGAACACCTGTTGCGCCTGCGCCTTGGCGGCCTCGGCGCTGGCGCCGGTCAGCTCGAAGGACTTGGCGATGTAGGCCAGGTAGCCATCGCGGATCTGCGCGTACTTGGGATCGGTGTAGTAGTCCTTGGTCGGCAGGCCCAGGCCGCCTTCATTGGCATAGGCGATCTGGGTCTCGGCGTGCTGGAAGTCGGCGCCGGCGCCGAATTCGAACACCTGGCCATCGCCCTCGGCGTAGCGCTGGACGATGTACCTGGACACGTCCTGGTTGGTCTTCAGGGCGGCGATGGCGTCCAGCGTGGGCTGGAGCGGGGTGTAGCCAGCCTTGTCGATCGCGGCCTCATCCATGCCCGAGGCATAGAGCACGCCGATCTTGTGCTCGACCGAATCGGTGGCTGCCTTGGTGTTCTTGGCGGCCGCCTCGGCGATGTCGTGCTGGGTGTTGAGGCTGGTCTCGGCCAGCGCGTTGAACGCGCCCCAGCTGGTGCGGTCTTCCGGGATCGGATTGGCCTTGACCCACTTGGCGTTGACGAAGCTGTTGAAGTCGCCGCAGGCGTTGATGTCCTTGTCCAGCTCGGATACATCGAAGGAGGGTGCTGCCGGCGCGGTGGCGACCGCGGTCGGGGCCGGGGCTGGTGCGGGGGCATCGGTCGGCTTGTCCTGGGCCTTGTTGCAGGCAGACAGCGCCAGGCTGACGGCCAGGGAAAGCGTGATGAGTTTTGGTGCGTTCACGGGTATTGGACTCCGGCCAGCTTGGCCGCTGTAGTAAGTGCCGCGGGGCGGACACGAAGGGAGGCAATAAAAAACAGCGGCGTGCCAGTCAGGCCACGCCGCCGCGGAGGATAACGTCGGTGCCTGTTACCAGATCACGACCTGCTTCTCGCCTTCACGCACCATTGCATCGCCGGGCTTGCATTCGAACGCCTTGGCGAAGGCCGGCATGTTGGACGGGGCGCCGTTGGCGCGGAAGTTGGCGGGGGCGTGCGGATCGGTCTTCAGGCGCACGGCCATTTCTTCCGGGGTGAAGTTGCGGCGCCACACCGTGGCCCAGTTGAGGAAGAAGCGCTGGTCCTGGGTCAGGCCATCGACCTTGGGATCGGGCGTGTTGCCATTGGCCACGTGCAGGGCGTCCAGCGCGGTGTTCAGGCCGCCCAGGTCGGCGATGTTCTCGCCCAGGGTCAGGTCGCCCTTGACCTTGCCGCCGTCGGCGGTGGTGTATCCGTCGAACTGCGCCACCAGCTTGCCGGTGCGCGATTCGAAGCCCTGCTTGTCGGCCGGGGTCCACCAGTTCTCGAAATTGCCCTTCGGACCGAACTGCGCGCCCTGGTCGTCGTAGCCGTGGGTCATCTCGTGGCCGATCACCGCACCGATGCCGCCGTAGTTCATGGCCGGATCGGCCTTGGGATCGAAGAACGGCGGTTGCAGGATCGCGGCCGGGAACACGATCTCGTTCTGCTGCGGGTTGTAGTAGGCGTTGATGGTCTGCGGGGTCATGCCCCATTCGGTCTTGTCCACCGGCTTGCCGATCTTGGACAGATCGAACTTGTAGTTGAACGCCTGTGCGGCCAGCACGTTGCCCAGGTAGCTGTCGCGGCTGGTGGCAAGGCCGGTCCACTCACGCCACTTG
>JBIIHJ010000368.1:0-3911 GCA_044235875.1 Pseudoxanthomonas sp. | reverse complement strand
CCTTGCGATAGAGCTGGGCGGTGTGCTCGGTCACGGCCAGCACCGACAGCGGGTACTGGGCGGCGTTGAGTGCCTTCGAATAGGTTTCCATGTCCGGCGCTTCCAGGCCTTCAAAGCCGGGATAGTCCACCACCGACAACACGCCGTGCGCGCGTAGCCCGGCCTGGATCGAGTCGACCAGCAGCAGGCTGCCGTGGTCGCGGGTCAGGGCACGCGCGGTGGCGTAGAACGCGGCCGGCAGCGCGCGGCCCGGATCGCCTTCGCCCATCACCGGCTCCAGGAACACCGCCTCGATGAACCAGCCCTGGTCCTCCGCATCGGCGAACACCTGCTTGAGCGCGGTGCTGTCGTAAGGGGCGACGGCGATCACCGAGGTCTCGTTGCGATAGCTGGCCAGGTGCTGCTGGTAGACCTTGCGCGAGGAGTCCGAGTACAGGCCGGGCAGGTCGGTGCGGCCGTGGAAGCTGCCCTTGACCACCACGCGCTTGATCGTGCGCCCGGCGTAGCGCGCGCCCGGGTCGGTCATCAGCTTGGTGTTGACGTCGGCGATGCGCGCGGCCAGGCCGACCGATTCCGAACCCGAGTTCAGGCACAGGAACTTGGCGAACGGGCAGCCGCCTCGCGTGTGGCCGATCTCGGCGCGCAGGGCCCGCTCGAAGCGCAGCTGCGACAGGCTGGGAGTCATGATGTTGGCCATCGCCTGCGGCCTGGCCATCGCCTCCAGCACCGCCTGCGGGGTATGGCCGAAGCCGATCATCCCGTAGCCGCCGGCGTCGAACAGCACCGCGCCCTTCAGCGTCACCAGCCACGGACCACAAGCGGCCAGGGCGACGTAGGGGTTGATCGCATCATCGGCGTAGAAATTGACGTAGCCGGCCTGCAGCGCCTGCACCTGCTGCGCTTCGTCCAGGTCGAGCAGGTCGGCAAATTCCTCTTCGAGCCCGTCGAACTGCGCCGCGGCCGTGGCGATGGCCTGCTGCAGATCGGGATGGCCGGCGGCCAGGCGCTCCACGGTCGCATCGTCCAGGCCGGTGGTCTGGCGGGCACCAGCGCGGGCGCGCAGCGGGGCGAGGGGGGCGGTCACGGACATGGCGGTCTCCTTCGGATACGACGGGTCGGGCGCACACGCAGAGCGGACATCCAGCGGCAGGCCGTGCGTGTGGTCAGGCCTAGACCCATTATCGGGAAAGCGACTCGTCGTTTGGCAGGGCCAATCCGATCAATCGCATGGTAGATTTCGGCGAAACGACGATAGGTCTGGTGAAAATGAAGGTCTCGGCCGCAGATCAGCTGCTGCTTTCGGTGCTGCGCGAAAACGCGCGGGCCTCGATTGCCGACATCGCCCGCAAGCTGGAGCTGTCGCGGACCACCGTGCAGAGCCGGATCGAGCGGCTGGAACGGCACGGGGTGATCAGCGGCTACACCGTGCGCCTGGCCGACGAGGTCGAGCACGGTCATATCCGCGCCCACATCATGATCACCGTGCGGCCCAAGCAGATGCTGGCCGTGACCAAGGCCCTGCGCGCCATGCCGGAGGTGCGGGTGCTGCATTCGGTCAGCGGCGCCTACGATCTGATCGCCATCGGCGCGGTGCCCACCGTGGGCGAGATGGACGTGCTGACCGACCAGATCGGCGCCATCGACGGGGTGGAACGCACCACCTCTTCGATCATCCTGTCGACCAAGTTCGAGCGGTGAGGCGATCAGATTAAGCGGGCGTGCTGTAGCGCTGAGCTTGCTCGGCTGCGCTCCGGACAGGTCGTCGGGAAGGCTCCAGCGGAGCGAGCTCCGCTCTTCAGACAGCGGGTCGCGGAGACCTGTGGCGCCGAGCTTGCTCGGCTGCGCTCCGGACAGGTCATCGGGAAGGCTCCAGCGGAGCGAGCTCCGCTCTACCGGCAGCGGGTCGCGGCGACCTGTGGCGCCGAGCTTGCTCGGCTGCGCTCCGGGCAGGTCGTCGGGAAGGCTCCAGCGGAGCAAGCTCCGCTCTACAGACAGCGGGTCGCGGAGACCTGTAGCGCCGAGCTTGCTTGGCTGCGCTCCGGACGGGTCGTCGGGAAGGCTCCAGCGGAGCAAGCTCCGCTCTACAAACCGCCAAGGCAGGCCACGCGCGCCGGCAGGCTCGGGCGCGGTAGGCCGCTACAATACGCGGCTCCGTTTTCACGCGCCGCTCCCTTGAAGAAGTCCGATTTCCACTACGACCTGCCGCCGGAACTGATCGCCCAGGCGCCGCTGCCCGAGCGTTCGGCCAGCCGTCTGCTGCTGGTGCCGCCGGGTGAGGCGGCGCTGGCCGACCTGCACGTGCGCGACCTGCCTGGCCAGCTGCGTGCCGGCGACCTGCTGGTGTTCAACGATACCCGGGTGATCCCGGCGCGCCTGTTCGGGCAGAAGGAGACCGGCGGGCGGGTCGAGATCCTGATCGAGCGGCTGCTGCCAGACAACCGCGCCCATGCGCAGATCGGGGCCAGCAAATCGCCCAAGCCCGGCGGTCGTATCACCCTGGACGCGGGCGGCAGTTGCCAGGTGCTGGGCCGCGAAGGCGAGTTCTACGAACTGCGCTTCGATGTCGACGATGCGCTGGACAGCTGGCTGCTCAAGGCCGGGCGCATGCCGCTGCCGCCGTACATCACCCGCGATCCAGGCCAGGACGACACCGAGCGCTACCAGACTGTGTTCGCACGCGAACTGGGCGCGGTGGCCGCACCGACCGCCGGCCTGCATTTCGACCAGCCGCTGCTGGACACCCTGAAAGCCCAGGGCGTGCAGTTCGGTCACGTCACCCTGCATGTGGGCGCCGGCACCTTCCAGGCGATGCGCGTGGACGACGTGCGCGAGCACCGCATGCACAGCGAGTGGCTCAACGTCGGCGCCGAGCTGGTCCAGCAGATCCGCCGCACCCGTGCCGCCGGTGGACGCGTGGTCGCGGTCGGCACCACGGTCGTGCGCGCGCTGGAGAGTGCCATGCGCGATGGCCAGTTGCAGCCCTTCGCCGGCGAGACCCGCATCTTCATCTTCCCTGGCTACCGCATCCGCAGCGTCGATGCGATGGTCACCAACTTCCACCTGCCGGAAAGCACGCTGCTGATGCTGGTGTCGGCCTTCGCCGGCAAGGCGCGGGTGATGCAGGCCTACGCGCACGCCGTCGCGCAGGGCTACCGGTTCTTTTCCTACGGAGACGCGATGCTGCTGTTCCCGCAGGCCCAGGCGGAGGCGTCCGCATGAGCCGCATGACCTTCGCCCTGGCCAGGACCGATGGCAGCGCACGCCGTGGCCAGCTCAGCTTTCCGCGCGGCACGATCCAGACCCCGGCGTTCATGCCGGTGGGGACCTATGGCTCGGTCAAGGGCATTTTCCCTGAGCACATCAAGGAGCTCGGCGCCGAGATCATCCTGGGCAACACCTTCCACCTGTACCTGCGCCCGGGCCTCGACGTGATCCAGGCGCACGGCGGCCTGCATGGCTTCGCGCGCTGGAACAAGCCGATCCTCACCGACTCGGGCGGTTTCCAGGTGTTCTCGCTGGCCCATCGCCGCAAGATCACCGAAGCCGGGGTGACCTTCGCTTCGCCCACCGACGGGGCCAAGGTGTTCCTGGGGCCGGAAGAAAGCATGCAGATCCAGAGGACGCTGGACTCGGACATCGTGATGATCTTCGACGAATGTCCGCCGGTGAACGTGGACGGCAAGCCGGTGGACAAGGGTGTGGTGCACAAGTCCATGGAGCTGTCGCTGCGCTGGGCGCAGCGTTCGCGCGATGCGCACGATGGCCTGGGCAACGACGCGGCGCTGTTCGGCATCGTCCAGGGTGGCGTGCACCCGGACCTGCGCACCCAGTCCTCCGAAGGCCTGCAGCGCATCGGCTTCGACGGCTACGCCATCGGCGGGCTGGCGGTGGGCGAGACCGAGGCCGAGCGC
>JBIIHJ010000367.1:0-3915 GCA_044235875.1 Pseudoxanthomonas sp. | reverse complement strand
CCTGCTTGGCGGCCTGGGCCGCGATGCGGCCGAAGTCGGGGTTTTCGATCGACTCTTCGATGTAATCGCCCACACCCACGCCGTCGGCCTCGTCGACGGCGTCCATCAGGCGGATCTGGCGGTCCGGGGACTCCATGACCACGTCGTCGGCCACCACTTCCCAGCGACGGAAGGTCAGATACGTGCCGTCCTTGTGGTCGATGGTCACGCGCGCCAGCACATCCTGCTCGGGATAGCGCTTCTTGGCGGCCGACGCGAGCGCGGCCTCGATGGCGTCGAAGATCACTTCGCGCGGCACGCCCTTTTCATTGGCGACCGCGTCCACCACCAGCAACAGTTCCTTACTCATCTTTCACTCCGCGCGCTCGGCCACAAGGGCCGTCGTTGGGTTGGGTTGATATCAGTGCAGTTTCTTCGGCGGGGCCGGCGATTTCTTCGGCTTGCCCGCGCCAATGTTCTTTTTCGGCTGTGGCGCCATGCCCAGCGCGACCCAGTCGGGCATCAGCCTTGCCTTGTCCAGGTTGTCGGCCGCGAAGGTCATCTGCCGATTGTCGAAGGCGATGGTGATGTTGCCGCCTTCGACCGACACGATCCGGCCCTGCACGCGACGGCGTCCGTCCTGCGGCAGCTTCAGCACGACCTTGGCTTCCTCGCCGATGAAGCGGGCGAACTGGGCCGCGTTGAACAGCGGACGGTCCACGCCGGGCGAGGACACCTCCAGGGTGTAGTTGTCGCTGATCGGGTCTTCGACGTCGAGCTGGGCAGAGACCTCGCGGCTGACCGCTTCGCAGTCTTCGATGTTGACCACGCGGGTGTCGCGCTCGGCTTCGCTCACGTCGATGTACAGGCGCAGGGTCGCATTGCCCGAGGCCGGCAGGTATTCGATGCCCAGCAGTTCCAGGCCCAAAGCCTGGATGGTGGGCTGCAGCAGGTCTGCAATCTCGGTTGCCTTGTCGCTCACGTTGCTTGGTATCTCGTCTGCTTGCTGGGTCAGGATGTCCAGGCCAAAAACGCAAAAAGGGCCCGAAGGGCCCTTGTCCGATGACGCTGGATGTAGAGGCAGCCGTGCGGCGCTTCTACGAGCCCAGGCTTCTGGTCGGCGGATGCTCCGGGGTTCGAAGTGTCCAGCACAGACCTGAAACGTTGGTTGCAAGAGGCAGGCACCGGGAACCGTCCGAAAGAACCGCACGTCACCTGCATCGCAGCGGGGCATCATAGAGATGCGCGCCCCGCCACGCAACCGTGGACTGTTCAGGCATCGGGGGCGAGCCGACCGGCGGCGCTGGATTCGGATGCCTGCTGCACCAGCCAAGATGGGGACTTGCGGCGGCCCTGGCAAGCCGGCGCCAGCAGCCCGGCCCCGTCGCGTAACGACCGATCCGGCTGCACGCGGCGCGCGACTGTCGGCGCCCAGGCGCCGCCAGCGTCCAAACGTCCAAAAAACCACACAGATCGACAAGACCCCTGCGGACGCGGACCGGAGGATGGCGACGCCGTTCCCACCCTTCATTCACTGCCCTCAAAGAAGGTTCCGATGTCCGTCAAGGCGACCCCCACCCCCGGTGCGACCCTGCTCTCGCCCACCGACCACGCGCTGATCCTGATCGACTTCCAGTCGCAGATGGCCTTTGCCACCAAATCGATCGACGCGGTGAACCTGCGCAACAACGCGGCGCTGGTCGCCAACGCGGCGGCCGGCTTCATGGTGCCGACGATCCTGACCACGGTGGCCGAGAAAAGCTTCTCCGGGCCGATGTTCTCGGAAGTGACCGCGCCCTTCCCCGGCCAGGCGCTGCTGGACCGCACCTCGATGAACACCTGGGAGGACGCGGCGGTGATCGACCAGGTCAACACGATCGGCAAGAGCCGGCTTGTGTTCGCCGGGCTGTGGACCTCGGTGTGCATCGTCGGCCCGACCCTGTCGGCGCTGGACCAGGGCTTTGAGTGCTACGTGGTCACCGACGCCTGCGGCGATGTCTCGACCGAGGCGCATGAGCGCGCGGTGGAACGCATGGTCCAGGCCGGCGTGCGGCCGATGACCTCGCTGCAGTACCTGCTGGAGCTGCAGCGCGACTGGGCCCGCTGCGACACCTATGACATGACCACCGGTTACGCAAAGCAGTTCGGCGGCGCCTACGGCCTGGGCGTGACCTACGCCAAGACCATGTTCAACGCGCACGAAGGCTGAGCGCAGGCCGCGCCTTGCCCGCGCGCGCGGCGCGCGGGTCCTTTCTTCTGTTTCGCGGAGTCCTTCGATGAAGCCCTATCTCCTTTCGCTGGCCGCTGGCCTGCTGGTCGGCGTGGTCTACAGCCTGCTCAACGTGCGCTCACCCGCGCCGCCGGTCATCGCCCTGGTCGGCCTGCTCGGCATCCTGGTCGGCGAACAGTTGCCGCCGCTGGCCCGCACTCTGTGGACGCGCGGCCAGACCGAGATCAGCTGGATCGGCCACCAGGTCAAGCCGCATATGTTCGGCCACCTGCCCCAGGGGGACATCCGGCCGAAGAACGCCGAGCCGCCGCGCAGTCCGACGGAGGACGACGCATGAGCGGCATGCAGGCGCCGGACCTGATCCTGCATCGCGGCCTGTTCTTCACCCTGGATCGCGCCAATCCGACCGCCACCTGCGTGGCGATCAAGGACGGACGCTTCCTCCAGGTCGGCCAGGACCACCAGATCATGCCCAGCGCAGGCGCGCAGACCCAGGTCATCGACCTGGGCGGCCGCCGCGTCCTGCCCGGCCTGGTCGACAACCACATCCACATCATCCGCGGCGGCCTGAACTTCAACCTGGAGCTGCGCTGGGACGGCGTGCCCAGCCTGGCCGATGCCATGGACATGCTGCGCCGGCAGGTGGCGATCACCCCGGCGCCGCAATGGGTGCGCGTGGTCGGCGGCTTCAGCGAGCACCAGTTCGCCGAGAAGCGCCTGCCCACCCTGGAAGAACTCAACGCGGTGGCGCCGGACACGCCGGTCTTCATCCTGCATCTATATGACCGCGCCCTGCTCAACGGCGCGGCGCTGCGCGCGGTGGGTTACACCAAGGACACGCCCAATCCTCCGGGTGGCGAGATCCTGCGCGACGCCAGCGGCAACCCCAATGGCCTGCTGCTGGCCAAGCCCAACGCCGGCATCCTGTATTCGACCCTGGCCAAGGGGCCTAAGCTGCCGCTGGAATACCAGGTCAATTCCACCCGCCACTTCATGCGCGAGCTCAACCGCCTGGGCGTGACCAGCGTGATCGACGCCGGCGGCGGTTTCCAGAACTATCCCGAGGATTACCAGGTCATCCAGCAGCTGGCCGACGCCAACCAGCTGACCATCCGCCTGGCCTACAACCTGTTCACCCAGAAGCCCAGACAGGAAAAGGAAGACTTCCTCAACTGGACCGCGTCGTCCACCTACATGCAGGGCGACGACTACTTCCGCCACAACGGCGCCGGCGAGATGCTGGTGTTCTCGGCGGCGGACTTCGAGGACTTCCGCCAGCCGCGCCCGGAGATGGCGCCGGAGATGGAAGGCGAGCTGGAGGAAGTGGTGCGCGTGCTGGCGCAGAACCGCTGGCCCTGGCGCATGCATGCGACCTACGACGAAACCATCAGCCGCTCGCTGGACGTGTTCGAACGGGTCAACCAGGAGATCCCGCTGGCGGGGCTGAATTGGTTTTTCGACCATGCCGAGACGATTTCCGACCGTTCCATCGACCGCATCGCCGCGCTCGGCGGTGGCATCGCGGTGCAGCACCGCATGGCCTACCAGGGCGAGTATTTCGTCGAGCGTTACGGCCCCGGCGCGGCCGAGGCGACCCCGCCTGTCAGGCGGATCCTCGAGGCCGGGGTCAAAGTCTCCGCCGGCACCGATGCCACCCGCGTGGCCTCATACAACCCCTGGGTATCGCTGAACTGGCTGATCACCGG
>JBIIHJ010000366.1:0-3927 GCA_044235875.1 Pseudoxanthomonas sp. | reverse complement strand
TTCTCGAAGAAGCCGCGCATCAGCTTGCGGTTGTTGAGCTGCACGGTGAAATCACCGATCTGCAGCTCGGAGAACACCGCATGGATGACCGCCAGGATCTCCGCGTCGAAGCGGATGCTCAGCGTGCCCTTGCCGATCACGTCGATGTCGCATTGATAGAACTCGCGGAAACGGCCGCGCTGGGCGCGCTCGCCGCGATACACGCGCTGCATCTGGTAACGGCGGAACGGAAACGCCAGTGCATGCTCGTGCTCGGCCACGTAGCGGGCCAGCGGCACGGTCAGGTCGAAGCGCAGCGCAAGTTCGGGCAGGCCTTGGTTCTCCTGCTGCAGCGCGCCGGTGGACTGGGCGAAATACACCTGGCGCTCGGTCTCGCCGCCGGACTTGGTCAGCAGCACCTCGGACAGCTCGAACACCGGCGTTTCCACCGGCAGGAAGCCGAACCGCTCGTAGTTGCGGCGGATCGTGTCCAGCATGCGCTGGAAGGCGATCTGGTCACGGGGCAGCAGCTCCATGACGCCAGGCGGCGTGCGCGGCTTGATCAAGCGGGTAACTCCGGGTGCGTGGGCCGCATATTCTAACGTCGGCGGGCCAGGCGGCACCTCCCCCAAACGCTTGCGGGACAAGGCGATGTCATCCCGGAGAAGATTCTGCTTGCCGGACCCGGATTCCTTCCTTAGAATGCGCGGCTCCTTCGGGGTGTAGCTCAGTCTGGTAGAGCGCTACGTTCGGGACGTAGAGGTCGCAGGTTCGAATCCTGTCTCCCCGACCAGCTTTTGAAAGTGGTCAACGAAAAAACCGCCCACGTGGCGGTTTTTTTGTATCTGAAGAACAGCCCGGTGAGCGCGCAGCGTGGCACGCCCACCGATGCGCGCGTCAGGTCATCGAACCGGTGCTCGCCGGGCGGCGCGGGGTGTCGCTTTCGGTCGCGGAAAACGCACGCTGCAGGTCGGCCACCCCCAGCGGCCGCACATCGAACAGATTGCCCAGGCGCAGTTCGATTTCCTCGGCCAGTCGCATCGCCAGCGCGAACTGTTCACCGATGAACGGAAAGGCATCGTCCAGGTCATGCACCTGCCCCGCACCCTGGCGATCAAAGCCGCGCTGCATCGAGGCGATGCCCTGCAGCACCAGGATCAGGTCCTGCAGCAACGCGCCACTCTGGCCCAGTTGCGGAAGCTGCGGGATCAGCACGCGCAGGTCATCGGAGACCTTCGCGGCGCGGCGTGCGGATTGTCCGAAGAAGATGCTCGGCGTGCCGGCCACCTGCAGCGCCAGCACTTCACCCACGTCGGCGATGACCTGTTCGCAGGACGAAGTGGCCAGCAGCGCCAAGCTGCGCGCCTTCAAGGTCTCGATCGCCTGCTCGGCCTTGCGCTGCCGGCTGCGCTGGCGCCACGGCACCGCAAGCGCCACGCAGATCGCGATGACGGAAAAAATCGCCTGCACCCAGGCGGCCCAGACCGATGGCGGCCAGCCGCCACATTCGAAACCAAAACAGCTCATGCGTTCAATCCCCCTGTCACGGGGGAAAGCATGCGGTGTCTGCCCGCAGCCGGCAATCCTGCGGCGCAGCACTGGTGCGCCGCGGGTTGACGTGTTACCCCCGGACTGCGCAGCGTGTGCGCGGAGCGGCGAGCGGGCGATCAGCCCTGAAGCGTGAAGTGGGTAACCGTCACGCCACGCGCAGGCCAAAGCCCACGCCGGTGGCCAGCGTATCGAAGCCCGGGAACGAGGTGGCCACGTTAGCCACATCGCCGACCCGGATTTCGCCCGTGCTGCGCTGGGCGGCGATCGCAAAGGCCATGGCGATGCGGTGATCGCCGTGGCTGTCGATGCTGCCGGCATGCATCGGGCCGGGATGGATGGTCGCACCGTCCTGGGTCTCGTCGATCTGCAGGCCCAGCGTGCGCAGGCCGTTGGACATGGCGGCCAGGCGATCGGATTCCTTGACCCGCAGTTCGGCCGCGCCGCGCACGATGGTCGGGTCTTGGGCACAGGCCGCGGCGATGAACAGCGCCGGGAACTCGTCGATCATGTCCGGCACTACCTCCAGCGGCACCTCGATGCCCTTGAGCGGGGCATGCCGCACGACCAGGTCGGCCACCGGTTCGCCGCCATGCTCGCCGGCGTTTTCCTCGGTGATGTCCGCGCCCATCAGCCGCAACGCGTGCAGCAGGCCGGTGCGGCGTGGATTCAGCCCCACCTGGCGCAAGCGCAGCTCGCTGCCGGGCACGATGCTGGCGGCCACCAGGAAGAAGGCGGCCGAAGAGAAATCAGCCGGCACCACGATGTCGCTGGCCTGGAGCCGCTGGCCGCCACGCAAACGTGCGTAGCCGGGCGAGAACGCGATCTCCACGCCCAGCGCAGCGAGCATGCGCTCGGTGTAGTCGCGGGTCGGATGCGGCTCGCGGACGATGGTCTCGCCCTGCGCGAACAGGCCGGCCAGCAGCACACAGGACTTGATCTGCGCGCTGGCCACCGGCGGGGTGAAGTCGATGCCGGTCAACGCGGGGGTGCCGTGGATATGCAGCGGCGGCACGCCGCCTTCCTGGGTGTCGATCTTCGCGCCCATCAGGGCCAACGGATCGGTGATCCGGCGCATCGGCCGCCTGGACAGCGAGGCATCGCCGACCAAGGTGCTGTCGAACGCCTGCGCGGCCAGGACGCCGGCGATCAGGCGCATGCCGGTGCCGGCATTGCCGCAGTCCAGCGGGCCATTGGCGGGCTTGAGGCCATCGACGCCCACGCCATGGACGATGCGACGGGAGGCCGAAGGTGTCTCGATCCGCACGCCCAGTCTGGCGAAGATCGCGGCGGTGGCGCGGGTGTCCTCGCCCTCCAGGAAGCCATCGATCTGGCTGGTGCCATCGGCCAGCGCCGACAGCATGATGGCGCGATGGGACACCGACTTGTCGCCGGGGATGTCCAGCGTGCCGCGCAGTGGCTGTCCGGGGGAAGCGATCCAGTCTTGGGTCTTGGTCATGGGGCAGGCATCTTTTTTCATACGCTGCCGGCTAGCCGGCAGCCGGTGCAAGGGAGTGGCGGGAGAACGCCGCAGAGCGCCGCGGAGCGAGCTCCGCTCCACAAAAAACAGGCGCGGGGTTACGGGACGGCGACCGGATAGCTGCCCAGCACCTTGATCTGTGCCGAATGGGCCTTCAGTTCGGCCAGGGCCAGCTTCATCGATTCGTCTTCGATGTGGCCGGCCAGGTCGATGAAGAAGCCGTACTCCCACTTGGCATGATGCGACGGGCGCGACTCGATCCGGTTCATGCTGATGCCGTGGCGCGCGAACGGGCTGAGCACGTCGAACAGCGCGCCCGGCTTGTCGTGGATGAACACCAGCACCGAGGTCCGGTCGTGACCCGACGAGGGGAAGAGCTGCCGGCCCACCACCAGGAAGCGCGTGGTGTTGTCCTTGTCGTCCTGGATCGGGCCGGTCACGACCTTCTTCAGACCATAGGCATGGACCGCGCTCTCGCCGCCGATCGCCGCGGCGTCATCACTGCCGCGCGCCCGGCGCGCGCCTTCGGCATTGCTGGACACCGGCACCTTCTCGACCTTGGCCAGGTTGGAACGCAACCAGCCGGCGGTCTGCATGAAGGACTGCGGGTGGGCGTAGACGCGCTCGATGTCCTCGATGCGGCCGCTGCGCGACATCAGGTACTGCTGCACGCGCAGCTCGACTTCGCCGCAGATCTTGAGGTTGGAGGTCAGGAACATGTCCAGGGTGATCTGGATCGTGCCCTGCCCCGAGTTTTCCACCGGCACCACGCCGAAATCGGCGCTGCCGCTTTCCACTTCCTGGAAGACTTCCTCAATGCTGGCCATCGGCAGGCCCAGCGCCGAGCGGCCGAAGTGCTTGAGCACCGCCTTCTGGCTGAAGGTGCCCTCCGGACCCAGGTAACCGATCTTCAGCGGCTC
>JBIIHJ010000365.1:0-3932 GCA_044235875.1 Pseudoxanthomonas sp. | reverse complement strand
TCCCGGCGCTGGACGCGCTGCAGCTCGGTGGCCAGCTTGATCCGCTGCGCTTCGCCGCCGGACAGCTCGGTGGCAGGTTGCCCCAGGCGAAGGTATCCCAGGCCTACTTCCATCAGCACCTGCAGCGGTCGGGCGATGCTGGGGTCTTCGGCGAAAAACGCCGCTGCCTGGGTCACGGTCATGCGCAGCACCTGCGCGATGTTCAGGCCCCGCAGTTCGACCTCCAGGGTCCTGGCGTTGTAGCGGGCGCCCTGGCACGTCGGGCAAGGGGCATAGACGCTGGGCATGAAGAGCAGCTCCACGCTCACCGATCCCTCCCCTTCGCAGGTTTCGCAGCGTCCCTTGGCCACGTTGAACGAAAAGCGACCTGCATCGAATCGGCGTCGCTTGGCCGCAGGTGTCTCGGCAAACCGCTTGCGCACGTGGTCGAACAACCCGGTGTAGGTCGCCAGGTTGGAGCGCGGCGTCCGCCCGATCGCCTTCTGATCCACCCGCACGAGCCGGCGCACGTGCTCCAGCCCCGCGGTGATCCTGCCCGCGACTGGCGCATCGGCGCCGCGTTCCAGCGGATCGACTTCCTCTTGCGCCTCGCCACGGGCATGACCCAGATGCTCGGCCAGCAGCTCCACCAGCGCCTGGCTGACCAGGGACGACTTTCCCGAGCCACTGACGCCGGTCACCGTGGTGAACACACCAAGCGGAATATCGACATCGAGCGCGTCGACGTTGTTGCGGGTGATGCCACGCAGCGCTAGCCACCCGCGCGGCGCGCGTGCACGGCTGGCCATCGCGGGCTGGCCGGCGAACAGATAGCGGCGCGTGGCCGATGCTTCGACCCGGGCCAGGCCCGCGGGCGGGCCGCTGTAGAGCACCTGTCCCCCCTGCTCGCCCGCAGCCGGACCCACATCCACGATCCAGTCGGCATGACGGATCACGTCGATCTCGTGCTCCACCACGAAGATCGAATTGCCTGCGGCCTTGAGCTGATCCAATGCGCGCAACAGCGCCTGCGCATCGGAAGGATGGAGACCGGCGGAGGGCTCGTCCATCACGTACACCACGCCGAACAGCTGGGATCGGATCTGCGTCCCCAGGCGCAGACGCTGCAGCTCGCCTGGCGACAGGGTCGGCGTGCTGCGCTCCAGGGTCAGATACCCCAACCCCAGGTCCTGCAGGATCGCGATGCGGGCCAGCAGGTCGCTGGCAATACGCTGCGCAGCCATGGCCTGCTCGGGATGGCCATGGCCGCGATGTGATTTGCCCTGTGCGGCGGGCTTCAGCAATTCCGCGACCTGTGCCAGTGGCCGCTGGGACAGTGCGCCGATATCCAGGCCCGCAAACTTCACCGACAGCGCCTCCCGTCGCAGTCGCTTGCCCTCGCACGTCGGGCACAGCGTACTGACCAGGTACTGGGCCGCACGCTTCTTCTGCTGTGGGCTTTGTGTGGTGGCGAAGGTATGCAGCACGTAGCGGCGTGCACTGGTGAACGTGCCCATGTAGCTGGGTTCTGTCTTGCGCTTGAGCGCGACGCGGGTCTCGGCAAGATCGAAGCCCGGGTAGACCGGCACCACGGGCTGCTCCTCGGTGAACAGGATCCAGTCGCGGGTCTTCTTGGGCAGTTTGTGCCAGGGCACGTCGACGTCGATGCCCAGCGTGGTCAGGATGTCGCGCTGGTTCTGCCCATGCCAGGCACCTGGCCAGGCCGCGACCGCCCGCTCCCTGATCGTCAGGTTGCGGTCCAGCACCATGGAGGCTTCGGTCGCCTCGTAGACCCTGCCCAGGCCATGGCAGGTGGGGCATGCGCCGGCCGGCGTGTTGGGCGAGAACCCATCGGCATGGATGATGTCCTGGCCCTTGGGATAATCGCCGGCGCGCGAATAGAGCATGCGCAGCGAATTGGAGATGGTGGTCACGCTGCCAACGGAAGATCGCGTCGTCGGTGCCCCGCGCTGCTGTTGCAAGGCCACCGCAGGCGGCAATCCCTCGATGGCATCGACCTCGGGGACGCCGGCCTGGTCGATCAGGCGCCGCGCGTAGGGGGAGATCGAGTCGAGGTAGCGACGCTGGGCTTCGGCAAACAGCGTGCCGAAGGCCAGCGATGACTTGCCCGACCCCGATACGCCTGTGAAGACAACCAGCGCGTCCCGTGGGATGTCGACATCGACATCCTTGAGATTGTGCTCACGCGCCCCACGCACGCGGACAAACCCGGTGACGTCAGGACCGCGCGCCTTGGTCATGGCCTGCCACGTGTGGCTGACGCAATGCCTTGCCTCGCCTGCCCAGGCCAACGCAACGCGTGCCAGGTCACTCGCTGCAACGGCCGAGGGCCGTCAAGAGGCGGGGCAATCACAGTGCGCAGGCCAGCACCACCAGGCAATGCGTCGCCGCAGGTCCGCGAAGCCACCGGTTGATTGTTCAATAGCGTGCCGAGGCCAAGGCCTGGGCCTGTTCGAGCTGTTCGGCGATGGTGCGTCGTGTCTGCTCAAGATAGGCCTTCAGCTCCGACTGCGCGGCAGGTACGAGTTCCGCGTCGTACTGCGTCAGGGCATCCTCGTGGTTGCTCACCACTTCAGCGATGTAGCTGTTCATCAGTTCACGCTGGTCGGTCACCTTGGCCAGCGCCTCCACCGAGGCCTTGCCCTTGCTTTGCTGGACCTGGACATGCTCGCCACCCGCACTGGCGCCGTAACCGGCCAGTTTTTCGATGATCGCCTGGTGGGTCTGCTGCTGCTTGAGCGCAAAGTCGGCCAGCGGGCCATCGATCTTGCGGTCGATCACGACCTTGGCCAGATCGACCTGCGACTGGCTGAAAGCCGAGGCAACGCCGGCAATCTGCCCCTGATCGTTGGTCGGCTTCAACAGCTGGCCCGACACGCTGGCGGTAGCTGCACTCGGTGAGGTGGCCGGTGCGGTCCGGGAGGTCTTGTCTCCGGGATCGCTACAGGCCACCAGCATGGACATCAGCAGCATCGGGGTCGCAACAGGCAGCAGGCGCATCGCAGGTCTCGAACGTATGGGGGTGCAGCGGATTCTGCGAGTCTGGCACTGAAATCGGCGTGAGAGTCCGAAGCCGCTTCGTGGCGTGATCGACCGTGCATGGCCCATCTGAGCAAGCGCAATGAGTCGACCGGCTGTCGATCGTCGAACAGACCGGCCGGATTCGACAGGGCTTTCACCGGGCACGCTCAAAAATCCACGCAGGCTGAAAAACCCAGCGTGTCATGTCCACTTACCTGTTCAGATCCAGGCTTGGCCAGCATTGTCCCGAAGGGCACTTGGCGCGATCAGTCAATGAAGCCCTGTCCGATATCTACAGGAAGGGCTGGATCGCGCACGGTCGCTGGACACCCATCGAGGTCCAGGATGAAGCAGGCCCCTATGTCCTGATCTACGTGCCGGGCGATGTTGGCTGGCATTTCCACAACGAAAAGGTCTTCCATGCCTATGGGATCACCTGCTCGCTCTATCCAAGAGCCTAGCCGCTGGCCACCGCGGCCCTGCTTTGAACCTTGAAGACAGGCGCGGCCTCGATCGCTCCATTGCCGACCGATCACGGCATCAGGATCGCGCGCACTTCGATGGAGCACTTCAACGACTGCACCCGCCATCCGCAAACGGTTGTCTTGGTGGACGCGCTCTCCGCGTCGAGCGTGCAGTCAGCACCCTTGCGACCGATCAATGCGATCGACGAATCGCTTCAAGCGCAACCTCCCTGACCAGCCGTCGACCTGGCCTGCTGGCGATCTCCAGCCAATTTCGCTGAGGTCCGGGCAGCCTCAGCCAGCCCGAACCTGCCCGGCCGTCGATGGCAGTGCCCCGTGTGCATGGCGCAAGCGTTTCCAATCAGCGCCGCGATCGGTTCCGCTGCGCGGTGTGCGGCAGACGCGGGACAACCTCTGCGTCTACCACGTCTCACCTCCTAGGACAGC
>JBIIHJ010000364.1:0-3937 GCA_044235875.1 Pseudoxanthomonas sp. | reverse complement strand
TGGTCATGCGCCAGGGCGGCACGCAACTGCAGAACCACCGCCTGGTCGGCTGCACGCTCTACGTGACGCTGGAACCCTGCGCGATGTGCGCGATGGCGATGGTCCATGCGCGGGTGGCCCGCGTGGTCTATGCCGCAGCCGACCCCAAGACCGGCGCGGCGGGCAGCGTGTTCGACCTGCTCACCGACCCGCGCCACAACCACCGGGTGCAGGTGACCGCCGGCGTGCTGGCCGACGAAGCCAGCCGGCGCCTGACCAACTACTTCCGGGCCAAGCGCGGCCGTCCGTTGTTGGACTGAGCCTACGGACGTGGCCGCGGGGCGGTCGCGTCATGGCAATGAGCCACTGCCTGGGCGCACGGGCGCTGATGGCGGCTCAGCCGGCGCGGGCGTCCACGGCCTGATGGCGCGGCGGGCTGAAGCGACGCGTGATCCAGAGCCTGGCGGGCGTCTCCAGCGCCCGGTTGACCAGTGACGCCAGCAATACCGTGGCCACGATGCAGCCGATGCCCGAGACCCACGGATCGAGGCGTGCGAACAGCCCAAGCGCGGTCATGACATCGATCACCGGCCGATGCAGCAGATAGATGGAGAAGCTTGACCGGCCCAGTTCACCGACCAGCGCGTTGCCCAGCAGCAGGTCGGAGAGCGCGGTGCGATAGGAGAACGCCAGCACCACGAGCGCAGCCAGCAACACCCGGGGCAGGTCGGTGTAGTACCAGGCGCTGATCTGGGCGACGTCGGCTTCCGGAAAGAGCGGCAGCAGCATGTAGGGGTAAGGCAGCAGCATCACCAGGATCGCCGCGCAGGCCAGGAGCTGCAGCACGGGAACGGCACGCGCCGTTGAATGCGCGCGCGTGGTCCACCAGGCGCGCAGCAGCGCGATGCCGACGCCGCCCAGGAAGATATGCAGCTTGGACACGAACAGGATGCCGGGCAGGTAGGGCGAGGCGGCGTAGCTGGCGGCCACGAACAGCCCCAGCAGCGCAAGGGCGATGGTCTGCGTGCGTCCCTGCAGGCTCGGGATGCACCACAGCAGCAGGAAGAAGCCGTAGAACTGGAACTCCGGCCCCACCGACCAGAACACGTCGACCGAACCTACAAACGCAAGCAGTCGCGCCAGCCCCGCCAGATCCATGCGGTAATGGAAATCTGCCTGCGTCAGCATCGACACGGCAAAGGCCACCAGCACGATCGTGTAGTACAGCGGCACGATGCGGGCCACGCGGGCCACGCAGAACCGTCGCACGTTTGCCACATTGACCGGCTGCTGCAGATGCAGGTGCGTCATCAGGAACCCGCTGAGCACGAAGAACAGGAACACGCCGCATTCGCCGAAGCTGACCCGCTCCCAGAACGGAGTCTTGGTCGGCAGGTGTGCGACCACCACCGAGATCGCGGCCAGCCCGCGCAGGCCATCCAGCGCGGGCATGTGTTCTTTTTTCCTGCCTGCCACAGCGGCAACAGCGGGACGGGAGATGACAGGATCTGCGGACAAGCTCAACGTGCCTGATGCAGCCTGCAGAGGTGGGGGATTCTGCATGCCGGGCTCCACGGGTAAAGGTCATCGTCCAGACCACTGCAGGCTGCAGGGCTGATGCGATGGCAGGACAAGCGTCGTCCTGATCAAACGCGCAACAGTGATGGGGGAGGCCAACCGACACTACCAGCCCAAGCCTGCACCAAGGCCTGCGGTATGATGAATATCCACAGCACGAATGCCCCAAGTCATGAATTCAGTCCCAAATAACAGCAACCTGATCTGGATCGATCTTGAAATGACGGGGCTGGACACGGACAACGACTCGATCCTTGAGATCGCCACGGTGGTGACCGATTCGCAGCTCAACATCCTGGCCGAAGGCCCGGAGTTCGCCATCGCCCATTCGCTCGACACACTCGAAGCAATGGACGAATGGAACCGCAATCAGCACCGCCGCTCGGGCCTATGGGAACGCGTGGTGTCGAGCACGGTGACGCTGGGCCAGGCGGAAGCGGCGACGGTGAATTTCCTCAATGCCTGGGTGCCAGCCAACGCCTCGCCGATGAGCGGCAATTCGATCTGCCAGGATCGCCGGTTCCTGCACAGGCTGATGCCGCGGCTGGAGCGCTACTTCCACTACCGCAATCTCGACGTCAGCACCTTGAAGGAACTGGCTCGCCGCTGGGCACCGGAGGTGCTCGATGGCGTCAAGAAGCAGTCCTCGCACACCGCGCTGAGCGATGTGCACGATTCGATCGCCGAGCTGCGTCACTACCGCAAGCACCTGGCCAAGCTCGCGCTGCCGCAGGCGGCGGGCTGAAAAAGAAAGGCGGCCCGCAAGCCGCCTTTTTCATTGCGATGGACGCAGGCTCAGTTGCCTGAAACCGACGGTTTGCCTGGCGCCACGTCGCCATCGTCGGTGACCGACCTGGCCAGGAGTTCCGACAGCGGCTTGCCGTCTGCATCATGGTGATAGACGTGCAGGTCACGCTGCGGATAGGGAATGGACAGGCCCTTTTCCAGCAACTGGTTGCGGATCGCTTCGATCACCGTGCTCTTGGCGTTGCCGAAGTCGCCGTTGTTGGCGTAGCCGAACAGCATCAGGTCCACGCTGCTTTCGCCCAGGTTGGTGACCTGCACGAACGGCTTGGGCTCCTTGAGCACGAACGGATTCTGCTCGGCGATGTCCAGCAGGATGGCCTGTGCCTGCTTGAGGTCATCGTCGTAGCCCACGCCAACAGTCAACTCCAGGCGCCGCGTGGGCAGGGTGGAGTAGTTGATGATCGGGGCGGTGGTGATTGTGCTGTTGGGCAGGGTGATGATGCGCTGGTCGAAGGCGCGCAGCCGGGTCTGGAACACCCGGATCTCATCGACGATGCCTTCCTGGCCACCGGCAATGACATGGTCGCCATCGCGCATCGGCCGCAGGATGATCAGCATCACGCCCGATGCGATATTGGACAGCGAATCCTTCAGCGCCAGGCCGACCGCCAGGCCAGCGGCACCGAGCACGGTGGCCAGCGAGGTGGCCGGTACGCCGATCTTGGTCAGTGCGGTGACAAAGACCAGCACCAGCAGTACCGCATAGGAGACGTTGCGCAGGAAGCTGCTCAGCGTGCTTTCGACGCGCGCCCGGGTCAGGGCGCGCTCCAGGGTCAGGCTGAGCCGCTTGGACAGCCACATGCCGATCACGACGATGACCAGCGCGATTCCCCAGTTGAGGAGAATCCCTGCCCAGTCGACCGAGCTCCAGTCGAATGCCGGCGGACGGGCCGCCGGGGCCGTAGCGGCCGCCGCGGCAGGCGCAGCCGCGTTTGCCGCAGCTGCCAGCGGCATGGTAAGGCCCATCGCCATCATGCGGACTTGAGCTTGGCCAGGCGCAGCCAGGTATCGACCACGGTGTCAGGATTCAGCGACACCGACTCGATGCCTTCCTGCATCAGCCACTCGGCCAGCTCCGGATGGTCCGAGGGACCCTGGCCGCAGATGCCGACGTACTTGCCCTTGGCGCGCGCGGCCTTGATCGCCATCGACAGCAGCTTCTTGACCGCCGGGTTCCGCTCGTCGAACAGGTGCGCGACGATCGACGAGTCGCGATCCAGGCCCAGGGTCAGCTGGGTCAGGTCGTTGGAGCCGATCGAGAAGCCATCGAAGATGTCCAGGAACTCATCGGCCAGCAGCGCGTTGGACGGCAGCTCGCACATCATGATGATCTTCAGGCCGCGCTCGCCCTGCTTGAGGCCGTTGGCCTCCAGCACTTCGACCACCTTGCGGCCTTCTTCCAGCGTGCGGACGAAGGGGATCATGACCCACAGGTTGTCCAGGCCCATCTCGTTGCGTACGCGCAACACGGCCTTGCACTCCAGCGCGAACGCATCGGTGAAGGACGGATCGACATAGCGGCTGGCGCCGCGGAAGCCGATCATCGGGTTCTCTTCGTGCGGCTCGTAGTTGC
>JBIIHJ010000363.1:0-3944 GCA_044235875.1 Pseudoxanthomonas sp. | reverse complement strand
AGGATCGGCCGATGGCTCTTTTCCTCGTGGCTCAGGCGCGCCCGCACGCCGTGGGCGATGGCATAGAACAGGTCGTCGATGCGCGCGCGCTGCGGCAGGTCGATCTGGCCCAGTGCGTAGGCGCTCAGGCCCTCGGCGTGGAAGTGTTGCGCTTCCTGGAACAGCTCCACCGCCGGACGCACGTCCAGCTCCTCGTGGATCTCGCGCAGGTGGCGCACCGCGGCCGGCTCGTCGTCGTGCGCGTCGGGCACGCGGCCTTCCGGAGCCTCCTCGACCTCGGACACGTTGGCGATCAGCACCGCGTGGTGCGCGGTCATGGCCCGACCGCACTCGGTGACGATGCGCGGCGGGGTCAGGCCATGCTCCTCGCAGGCCTCGGCCAGTGGCTGGACGATGTTGCCGGCGTAGGAATTGAGCCCGTAATTGATCGAGTAATAGCTGCGCGAGCGCGTGCCTTCGTAATCGATCCCCAGCCCGCCGCCGACATCGACGTGGCTGATCCTGGCGCCCAGGCGCGAGAGCTCGACGAAGTAGCGCACCGCCTCGCGCATGCCGTTGGCGATGTCGCGCACGTTGGAGATCTGCGAGCCCATGTGGAAATGCAGCAGGCTTAAGGATTCGGCGTATTCGGTATCGCGCAGGCTTTTCCACAGGTCCAGCACCTGGCGCGGGGACAGGCCGAACTTGGCCTTGTCGCCGCCGCTGTTCTGCCACTTGCCCGCACCCAGCGAGGCCAGGCGCATGCGCACGCCCAGGCCCGGCTTGACATCCAGGGCCCTGGATTCCTCCAGCACCAGCTTCAGCTCGGAGGGCTTTTCGATGACGATGAAGGTCTGCAGGCCCAGCTTGCGGCCAATCAGGGCCAGACGGATGTATTCGCGGTCCTTGTAACCATTGCAGACGATCAGCCCGCCCGGTCGCGACAGCGCCAGCACCGCCATCAGCTCGGGCTTGCTGCCCGCTTCCAGACCGAAGCCGTCGCCATGGTGGCTGGCCAGGGTGCCGGCCACGCCGCGATGCTGGTTGACCTTGATCGGGTAGACGGCGGTGTAGCCGCCGGCGTAGTTCCAGTCGGACTGGGCCTGGGCGAATGCCGCCTGCAGCTTGCCCAGACGCTGGCCCAGGATGTCCGGGAACCGCACCAGCATCGGCAGCTTGGCGCCGTTGGCGCGCGCGGCATCGACCACCTCGGGCAGCGCCACGGTCGGGCCGGCCTCGCCCTGCGGGCGCACGGTGATGCGGCCGGCGCCGTCCACGTCGAAATACCCGTCGGCCCAATGCGGGATCGAATAGGTCTTGCGTGCCTGGTCGGTGGACCACTGCGTCATCGGTGCTGCCTGGCAACATGAGGGGCGGGCATTCTATCGCCCCCCTCCTTGCGACGCCGTGTCAGCCGTTGCGCCGCCACACCGGGACCCCGGCCGCCTTGCGCAGCGAGCGCGCATAGCGACGGCGGTCCGCGCCATCGAAGACCTGCAGCGAACCGGGCAGCTCCACCGCATCGATCACCCGCTGCAGCGCGCGCTCGCGGCTGAAGACCAGGCCGCGCCACTGCACCAGCAGCAGGAAGTGGTCGCCCGTGTCACCGGCATCCAGCGCCTTGCGTACCAGCCAGGCTCGCCGCAGGCCGCCGGCCCTGGCCAGCGCCAGGCGTAGTTCGGCCAACCCCGCGTCCGACAGGTCGTGGTGCAGGAAACGATCCTTGGCAGACAGCGTGAACCGGCGTTTGGCCAGGGCCCGCCGCTGCTTCTGCCAGGCTGCGAACTCGGCCTCCACCGCATCGGCGGCGATCTGGTCGCCCTGCGCCTGGTGGAAGGCATATAGGCGCTCCAACACCGCGCCGGTGTAACCGGTGTCCAGCATCATCGCCCGCCGCAAATGGCCGATGCCCGCCGGATCGTCGCGATCCAGCAGCACCGCGCCCAGGCGCAGCTGGCCTTGCAGATGTTCCGGGACCTGCGCCACCGCCGCCTGCAACTGGGCGGTCTGGTCCTGGTCGCCGGGCTGGAAGTGCCCGGTGAGCAGCAGGTATTCCAGCTCCTGTTCCGGCGTGCGGTCGGCCTGCGCCAGCGCGGCCGCCTGTTCGCGCTCGACCTGGCGCTGTTGGTATTGGACCGTCCAGTCGGCGTGCACCTCGGCCTGCCAGCGCTGGCTGAACTCGCGCTCCAGCTGCGGCAGCAGTGGGCCAAGCCATTGTTCGGCAGCCGAATGCTCAGGTTCGGACAAGGCGATCTCCTCTGCGCCCAGCGCGGCCAGCCGGGCCCGCAGCGGTGGGTGGGTGTCGTCCAGTCCGGCATCGCGGACCAGGGCGCGTTCCAGCCACTGCGGATCGGCCGGATGCGCCTGGCGCAATGCGGCGCCCATCTCGCGATAGAGTAGCTCCGGTGGCCGTGGCTGGTGGCCGGCGGTTGCGTGCATCGCCGGCAGGAAGCCTTCATGCAGGCGTGCGCCCAGCACGCTGGTGCGCACCAGGGCGTTGGCCAGTGGCTGTCCACCGCCGGAGACACGCGCGGCGATGCGGTCGGCGGCCAGTTCGTTGTCGCGCGCCAGCACGAAGCTGTAGGCGTTGAAGTAAGGCGCGTACCAGCCAAAGAACTTGCGGAACATGCCGGCCGCCCAGGCTTCGCGTGCCTCCAGCGCGTGCAGCAGGCGAAACCAGCTCAGCCGCAGCCGATACACCCACGCGCCGAAGCGCCCGTGCCCATCGCCCAGGTGGCCGAATTCATGGGCGATTACCGCAGCCATCTGTTCGCCGCTCAAGGCCTGCATCAACGGCAGACCCAGCACCAGGAAGTGGCGGTGGCCCAGCAGCCCCAGCATGCGCGGGACACTGGCGGCAGCGGCGTTCAACGCGGTGTCGATGACGATCCCGGCCAGCGGCGGCGCGCCAGCAGCACGGCGCAGGCGCTCGACCTCCGCTTCCAGCAGCGGCGCCTGCCCCGGCACGACACGGTGCCCGTCCGGCGGCTCAATCCGCACCCACAGCGCGCGCAGCACCGAATAGCCGAAGATCAGCGGAACCAGGATCAGCTTGAACAGGTGCGCGACCAGCGCGGGCTTGATCGCTGCCAGCCCGACGACCAGGCCGACCGAGACCCCCAGCGCGCACACCACCGAGCCGGCCAGGACCGCAAACCCAAGCCCGGCCAGTGCGGCCAGCTGCAGGCGATACAGCATGGGCGCGTCGACCGCGCGGCGTTGCAGGCGCTCCACCAGCGCCCGATGTGCTTCCATTGACCGCATCCTGCGTCCCCTGCTCCAGAAAAGATGCCTCTCCAGAACCCGATGCTAATCCAGCGCCGCGGGCGTGCAACAGACCGTGGGATACAATTGCGCCCCTTTTTTGCATCCCCCGGACCGATCCGATGAGCGCCCAAGACTCCTGGTTTATCGAACACTTCCAGCCCACCGGCTCGGCCATCGGCTTTCGCCTGAAGGGCAAGCTGGACGAGGTGCAGTCTCCGTTCCAGAAAATCGAGATCTACGACAGCACCGACTGGGGCAAGTTGATGGTCATCGACGGCGCGATGATGCTGACCACCAAGGACAATTTCTTCTATCACGAGATGATCAGCCATCCGGTGCTGTTTACCCACCCAAGCCCGAAGCGCGTGGTGATCATCGGCGGCGGCGACTGCGGCACCCTGCGTGAGGTGCTCAAGCACCCGGGCGTGGAAAGCGCCACCCAGTGCGATATCGACGAGCAGGTCACGCGCATGGCCGAGAAGTACTTCCCCGAGCTGTGCCAATCCAACGGCGACGCGCGCGCCGAGCTGCTGTTCGACGACGGCGTGGCCTACATGGCCAACTGCCCGGCCGGCAGCGTGGACGTGGTGATCGTGGACTCCACCGATCCGGTCGGACCGGCCGAGGGCCTGTTCAACAAGGCGTTCTTCGAGAGCTGCTTCAAGGCGCTCAAGCCCGACGGCCTGCTGGTGCAGCAG
>JBIIHJ010000083.1:0-12896 GCA_044235875.1 Pseudoxanthomonas sp. | reverse complement strand
TGTGCTGTCGCTGGTGGAGCAGGTCGAAAGCCAGGTCGACAAGGACAAGGCACAGAAGCTGGCCGAGAAGGTCGCCAAGGGCAAGAAGTTCGACCTCAACGACATGCGCGACCAGCTCGAGCAGATGCAGAACATGGGTGGCATCGGTGCGCTGATGGACAAGCTGCCGGGCCTGGGCCAGGTGCCCGAGCATCTCAAGGCGCAGGTCGCCGGCAACAAGGAAGTGCCGCGCATGATCGCCATCATCGGCTCGATGACCAAGAAGGAGCGCCGCAACCCGGCGCTGCTCAACGGTTCACGCCGCGCCCGCATCGCCAAGGGGTCGGGCACCCAGCCCTCCGACGTGAACAAGCTGATGAAGCAGTTCACCCAGATGGAAAAGATGATGAGCAAGCTCGGCCGCGGCGGCATGAAAGGCATGATGCGCGGCATGAAGGGAATGATGGGCGCCATGGGGGGCGCCGGCGGCCGCGGCGGCATGCCGTTCCGCTGAGTGGTATCGGCGCGGTTGGCATCGTTGCCGGCCGCGCGCACCATGGCCGGCGCCGCGTTTGATGCGGCGTTGATCCAGACGGTGCCGATCCATGCATAACGCGGTTGTTGCCTCCCGAGTCGAGGCGTTCTGCCAACGCTTCGGCGTCAAGCTTCCCATCCTGCTGGCGCCGATGGCCGGTGCCTGCCCGGTGCCGTTGTCGGCCGCGGTGGCCAACGCCGGCGGCATGGGGGCGATGGGCGCGGTGCTGTCGCCGGTGGAGGAGATCGGCCGCTGGATGGAGGGCTTCCGCAGCGCCTCCGATGGCCCGGCGCAGATCAACCTGTGGATTCCCGATGCGCCGCCGCTGCGCGATGCCGCCGGAGAAGCGGCAAGCCGGGCGTTTCTCGCCCAGTGGGGACCCGAGGTACCGGCCAGTGCGGGCGATGCAGCGCCTGCCCACTTCGATGCGCAGTTTGCTGCGTTGCTGGCCGCAAGGCCCAAGGTCGCCTCCACGATCATGGGCGTGTTGTCCGAGCATCACGTGGTGCAGCTCAAGGATGCCGACATCGCCTGGATCGCGTGCGCGACCACGCTGGCCGAAGCGCGCGCGGCGCAGGAGGCAGGTGCCGACGCGGTCGTCGCGCAGGGCTTCGAGGCCGGCGGTCATCGCGGCGCGTTCGATCCGGCGCTGGCCGAACGCCAACTGGTGGGCTTGTTCGCGCTGCTGCCTCGGTTGGTGGATCATTTGGAGGTTCCGGTCATCGCGGCCGGCGGCATCGCCGATGGGCGCGGCATCGCCGCGGCCCTGGCCTTGGGCGCCAGTGCGGTGCAGATCGGGACTGCGTTCCTGCGCACGCCCGAAGCCGGGCTGGCCCGCGCCTGGGCCGACGGGCTGGCGCAGGTCGAGCCCGAGGACACCTGGCCCACGCGCGCCTTCAGCGGTCGCCTCGGTCGTGGCCTGGCCAATGCGTATGTGCGCGCCGCGGCCGAGCTGGAAGCGCCGGCGCCGCGTCCGTATCCGGTCCAGCGCGGCCTGACCGGCGCGATGCGCGCCCAGGCCACACGCGACAACAATCTCGGTGTGATGCAGGCGTGGGCGGGTCAATCGGCCTGGATGGCGCCCGCGCAGCCTGCCGCCGAACTGTTGTCCAACTGGTGGGGACAGGCGGACGCGCTGCTGTGAGCGCCCCTGCGTTGTATTGCGGCGCACGGCCGGCCGAGGCGGACGACCTGCGCGCGCTGGCGACCATCAACTACGGCCATTTCACTTCCATGCGCGTACGCGACGGCGCGGTCCAGGGCCTGGACCTGCATCTGGCGCGATTACGCAAGGGCCACGCCGCGTTGTTCGATGCCGCGCTGGACGAAGCCGGGTTGCGGGACGTTCTGCGCATGGTGCTGCCGGAACAGGGCGAGTGCTCGGTCCGGATCACAGGGTTCGCGCGGGCATTCGACTATCGCGATCCGCTGAAGGTCGTACAGCCCGAGTGGCTGATTTCCGTTGCGGACGCGCCTGTCGGTTCGGGAGCACCGCTGTCGTTGAAGACATTCCCATTTGTCCGCCAGCTGCCGCAGATCAAACACGTGGCCACGCTGCCGCTCTTCCATTATCGGCGGCTGGCCCGGCAGGCGGGCGAGGACGATGCACTGTTCGTCGAGTCGGTCCCGGTGGATGTCCGCGTCGTGGAAGGCGCGGTGTGGAATATCGGGTTCTGGGATGGCGCGGCGGTGCATTGGCCGGAAGGACCGGCGTTGCGAGGCACCTGCGAAGCGCTGTTGCAGCGTGGGTTGGCCAGGCTGGGCGTGCCGCAGGTGACCGGAACCGTGCTGCTTGGGCAGGCGATGGAGTGGGCGGCTTTCACAGCCAATGCCAACGGCTGTGTGGAAGTGGCGTCCATCGATGGTAGGGCAGTGCCGCGCGACGCCGGTCTTCTCCAGCTGCTGGTAGCGGCCTTGGCCACCCAGGAATGGGACCGGATCTGAAGCGCCAAGCCGCCAGAGCGGTGGCACCTGAACCGGGGAGTTTGCGCAGAACCCGCGGCCCGCTATAATCGCCGGCTTACCGCGCCATCCTGGCGACTGGGCATCACCGAGAAAGCACCATGGTCAAGATCCGCCTTACCCGCGGCGGCGCCAAGAAGCGCCCCTTCTATCACATCATCGTTACCGACGTGCGCAGCGCGCGCGACGGTCGCAACATCGAGCGCGTGGGTTACTACAACCCGGTTGCCCAGGGCGCCGAGCCGCGCATCGTGCTGGACAAGGCCCGCGTCGACCATTGGGTCGGCCAGGGTGCCCAGCTGACCGAAAAGGTCCGCAACCTGTACAAGGAAGCGGGCAAGCTCGAGACCGCGCAGGCTTCGGCCTGATCGCGCTGCGGCCGCGGCTTGCCCGCGGCCGGCGTTTCTCATGAACGAGAATACGACGCGCCGCATTCTGCTGGGCAGGGTGGTCGGCGCGTTCGGCGTGCGCGGCCAGGTCAAGATCGAGTCCTGGACCGAGCCACGCGAAGCGATCTTCCAATACCAGCCCTGGACCTTGCGCGATGCCGCCGGCAACGAGCGTGAGTTCAAGGGCGCGCGCGGCAAGAATTCGGGCAAGCATCTGATCGCCGATTTCCCGGGCGTTGAAGACCGCGACGCGGTCGACGCGCTGGTGGGCCTGGAGATTTCAGTGCCGCGCAGCGCGCTGCCGCCGCCCAAGCCCGACGAGTACTACTGGGTCGACCTTGAAGGCCTGCGCGTGATCAATGCCGATGGTCGTGATTTCGGGACCGTCTCGCATCTGTTTTCCACGGGTGCCAACGATGTCCTGGTGGCCAAGGGCGACAAGGAACGGTTGATCCCGTTCGTCCAGCCGGAGTTCGTCACCCGCGTGGATTTCCAGACCGGCATCGTGGGCGTGGATTGGGATCCGGATTTCTAGGAGTGAGTGCAGGGGAGTGAGAAGTGGGCCACTGTGCTCTAGGCTTTTACTCACTTCTCACTTTCCGCATTCACTCCTCGTCCCATGCGCATCGACGTCATCAGCCTGTTTCCCGAGTTCATCGACCAGAGCACGGGCTTTGGCGTGGTCGGGCGCGCGCGTGAGCGCGAACTGCTGCAGCTGCAGGGCTGGAATCCGCGCGATTACGCCACCGGCAACTATCGACGGGTCGACGACCGTCCCTTCGGCGGCGGTCCCGGCATGGTCATGCTGATCGAACCGCTGCACGCGTGCCTGGCTGCGGCGCGGGAAGCGGACGCCGCGCCGGCTCCCGTGGTCTATCTGTCACCTCAAGGGCGCCCACTGACCCAGGCCCGCGTGCGTGAATTGGCGACGCTGCCGCGGATGATCCTGCTGTGCGGCCGCTACGAAGGCGTGGACGAGCGGTTCCTGGTCCACGAGGTGGACGAAGAGATTTCGATCGGCGACTACGTGCTCTCCGGTGGCGAACTGGCCGCCGCCGTGCTGATCGACGCGGTGACGCGGTTGCAGGACGGGGTGCTCAACGATGCCGAATCCGCTGCGCAGGACAGCTTCGAGGGCGAGGGCGGCCTGCTGGACTGCCCGCATTTCACCCATCCGGCCAGCCATGCCTGGGGCGAGGTGCCGGATGTGCTGCGTTCGGGCAACCATGCGGCCATCGCGCGCTGGCGCCGGCAGCAGTCGCTGGGCCGGACCTGGCTGCGTCGCCCGGATCTTCTGGACGAGGTGGCCCTGTCCAAGGCCGATCGCAAGCTGCTGGAGGCCTTTCGCGCCGAGCTGGCCGCTGACGGTTCTTCCGGCCAGCCCTAGCCACGGCGGCGAATGTGTCTATAATGCGCAGTTCCCATGGCCGGCTCGGCGTGTGGGAACCCCAATAACAACGAACGTGCGGCGCAATCCTGCGACTGCATCAGTGCCAGCTGTCGAAACCCGACACGCCCACCTCACAGATAACCGGTGCCACCATGAGCAAGTTGAACAAGTCCATCGTTGCGGAATTCGAAGCCGCCCAGATCACCCGCGAGCTGCCGCAGTTCAGCCAGGGTGATACCGTCGTCGTCAATGTGAAGGTGAAGGAAGGCAACCGCGAGCGCGTGCAGGCGTACGAAGGCGTGGTCATCGGCAAGAAGAACGCCGGCCTGAACTCGGCTTTCACCGTCCGCAAGATCTCGCACGGCTTCGGCGTCGAGCGCGTGTTCCAGACCCACAGCGCCACCATCGACTCGGTCGAAGTGAAGCGCCGCGGCAAGGTCCGCGCCGGCAAGCTGTACTACCTGCGTGGTCTGCAGGGCAAGGCTGCCCGCATCAAGGAAGACCTGGCCGCCGCCGCGCAGGCCAAGGCTGCCCGCCAGGCTGCTGCTTCGGCCGCCGCTGCGGAGTAAGTCGCGCGTCAGGCGCCGCTTCGGCAGCGCTGCGTTATGCTCGAGACCCGGCGAAAGCCGGGTTTCTTGTTTTTCACGGGGGTCGGGAAGCCGCCGCTGCGCGTGTCGCCTGGATCCCCCTCATCGGAAGAGGTCTTCATGAAGTTGATGCACACGGGGTTGAAGGCGTTGTGGGGCGTGCTGGCGCTGTCCGTCGCAGGATGCGCCAGTTCCATCGGCCAGGATGGCTCCAATCTCTCGCTGGCCTGCCAGCAGCAGGCACGCGATGCGGCCAACCAGCCGCCGTTTCCAAAGCAGCTGCGTGAGGGCAAGCACGGCCAGGAGTTTGAACAAGGCATCCGCGACGCCCGGATGTCCCAGGCCTGCCAGCAGGACGTCGACGCGCAGTCCGAGATCACCTTCCAGGGCCGATCTGGCACGTAAGCCTGCGGACCTGGATATGGAATTGCTGACCCTCGATAAAGTCTCAGGAGTTCATTGATGAAACTGCAGGTCATCGTGCTGACAGGTATCTTGCTGTTGTCGGCCTGTGCCAGTGATCACGGCCGCAATGATGCCGCGCTGCGGCCGGCCGACCGGCCCGAGTGCCAGATCGCGTCGTCGTCCTCGGCCGAGGCGCTGGCCCGGTCACGTGCCAGCGCCATGGTGCGTGATCCATGCCGTCCCAACGACGCCCTTGAATGGTCCAGCGGCAAGCGGGACACGATCAAGCCCGACTTTTCAGGAAAACATGACTGAACCCGTTGTCGCGCACACCGTGCGCCTGGATGTCTGGCTGTGGGCGGCGCGCTTCTTCAAGACCCGCATGTTGGCCAAGGATGCGGTCACGATGGGCAAGGTGGAGATCGGCGGCCAGCGCGCCAAGCCGGCCCGAACCGTGCGCGTGGGCGATGCGCTGCAGGTGCAGCGCGGCGACGAGCGCTTCGAGGTGACGGTGCTGGGCCTGTCGGACCAGCGCGGGCCGGCGCCGGTGGCGCAGGCGCTTTACAGCGAAAGCCAGGCCTCCCAGCAGCGTCGTGCCGAGGCCCGTGCCACTCGCGCGGCCGAGCGCAGCGGCTATCGCGCGCCGGAGACCAAACCGGACAAACGCGCGCGTCGTCTGATCCAGGCATTGGGCGACATCGACGCGATCTGAAGCGCGCCGGCGGCCTCAGGATTTCTGCAGCGCGTCGCCGGGCGTGTGATGCGGGTCGGCGGGTTCGGCGACGGGCGAGGGCGTGGGGGCCGGCACCTCCGAGGGCACGGCGATCGCGCGCGGATCGGCAGCGCCCATGCGCGCCTTGCGCCAGCCGCCCCAGCGGTAATACGCCATCGCCATCAGCATCGAGCACAGCGAGCTGGCCGGAAAGCTCCACCACACCGCGTCGGCGCCCAGCGTGGGCTGCAGCAGGTTGGCGAAGGGCACGCGGATGCCCCACAGCGAGATCACCAGCATGATCAGCGGCGGGATCACCGCACCGGTGGCGCGCACCACGCCGGACAGCACGAACATCACGCCGAAGAACAGGAACGACCAGATCGCGATGTGGTTGATGTGGCGCGCGGTTTCATGGGCAACGCTGCCGGCTTCGAGAAACAGCGAAAAGGTCCAGCGGTCCAGCAGGATCAGCGGCGCGATCAGGGCGCCGGTCAGCAGGAAATTGAACAGCACGCCGGTGCGCGCGGTGGCGCCGACGCGCTCCCACTTGCCGGCGCCCACGTTCTGCGCGGCCATGGTCGACACCGCCGCGGCGATGGCCATCGCCGGCATCTGCACGTAGGTCCAGGTCTGCAGCGCGGCGCCGTAGGCGGCGGCGGTCTCGGTGCCAAAACGGTTGACCAGGGTCATCATCGCGATCATCGCCAGCGAGACCAGGACCATCTGCAGGCCCATCGGCACGCCTTTGGTGACCAGCGTCTTGAGGACCGTGGTATCGATCAGGAAAAGACGCATGTCTTTGCGCCCGAGCCACAGCACGTGGCGCTTGTGGCGCATGTAGAACAGCAGGCCCGTCAGCGCCAAGCCTTGCGCCAGTAGCGTGGACCACGCCGAGCCGGCGATGCCCAGTTTCGGAAACGGGCCGATGCCGAAAATCAGCAGCGGATTGAAGCCGATATCCAGCACCACCGAGACCAGCAGAAATCGGAAAGGCGTCTTTGAATCGCCAGCACCCCGCAGCGCGGCCGACAGGAACGCGAACGCGTACAGCAGCGGCATCGCCAGGAAGATCACGCGCAGGTAGGCCTCGGCCAGCGGCAGCGCTTGGGCGGGTGTGCCCATCGCAGCCAGCAGATGCCGCGCGAGCCAGACACCAAAGCAGGCGATCACCACCGACAGGCCGATGAAGAAGGTCGCGCTGGTGCCCATGACCCGGCGGGCGCGGGCGATGTCGCCGGCGCCGATCGCCTGGCCGATCAGGATCGTGGCGGCCATGCCGATCCCGAACACCGAGCCGATCAGGAAGAACATGATGTTGTTGGCGTTGGCCGTGGCGGTCAGCGCCGATTCGCCCAGGAACTTGCCGACCCAGACCGCGTTGACCGAGCCGTTGAGCGATTGGGCGATGTTGCCGCCCAGGATGGGCAGCGAGAACAGCAGCAGGTTGCGACCGATCGGACCTTCGGTGAGCGAACGGGTAGGGCGTGCGGACATCGGGAGCGCCACGGAACGAAGGCCGGCACCGTAGCACCGCGTGACGTTGCCGTCAGGTCACGATCAGGCGGTCGGCAGCGGCGCGGCAGGCAAGGCGCGCCGCCACTGACGCAGGCCCATCACCGCCAGGCCGACAAAGCCCAGGTACAGCACCGCGGTGACATCCAGCGATTTGTAGGCGTACAGGCCGGTGTAGATCACATCGAGCACGATCCACAGCCACCATGCCGCCACATGCCGACGACCCTGCCACCACTGCGCCACCAGGCTGAAGGCGGTCAGCGCGGCGTCCAGCCAGGGCAGGGCGGCATCGGTGTAGTGATGCATGAGTGCACCCAGCGCCAGTGCGCCCACGGCGCCAACGCCCAAGTCGCGCAGCGCCGCGCTGGCGTTCAATGGCGCGACGCGCACCAGGCCATCGCCGCCCAGGTTGGCCTTCCAGCGCCACCATCCATAGACGATGAAGCCGGCGAACGCCCCCTGCAGCAGCGCGTCCGAATACAGCCGCGCGTCGATGAAGACCCCGGCATATAGCGCCACCGACACCAGCCCCACTGGCCAGCCCAGCAGATGCCGGCACGCGGTCAACCAGACCGCGGCCACGCTGACCGCCGCGGCGATCCATTCGAGCGTTTCGATGTTCACAGGGCGTAGGTCACGGTCAGGCGCGCCAGGCGTGGTGCGCCGGGGAACAGGTAGTAATCGCCACCGCTGCTGCCGGTGTCGCGCCAGTAGGACTTGTCGAACACGTTGTCCACCGACAGGCGCCAGGTCAATGCATGGCCCCCGATCTCATTGCGCAGGCGCACGCCCGCATCGAACACGTGGTATGCCGGCACGCGCACCCGGCCATCGGGCGTGGCCACGTTGGAGGCGGCATAGCGCCAGCCGGCGTTGAAGCTCCAGGCCGGCGCGCTGGCCAGCTGGTAATCGAGGAACACGCTGGCGCGCCCCTTGGGCACGTTGATCAGCTGGTGGCCTTCGACCACGGCGGTGCCGGCGTCTTCGGCGCGCGCGCGCAGCACGCTGGCACTGGCCACCACGCGCAGCTGGTCGCTCAGGCGGCCATTGGCGGTCAGCTCCAGGCCGGTGTGCACCTGGTTGCCCTGCTGGACGAAGGTGTAACCGGCCTCGCTGTCATCGGGCCTGGCGTACTGGAACGGCTGGCTGATGCGGAACAGCGCCGCACCGAGGTCCAGCGACGACGTCGCTGCGTACTTGATGCCCAGCTCGGTCTGCCGCGACAGCAGCGGCGGCAGGAAGCTGTCGGCATTGGACGTCCAGTAAGGCGCCTCCTGACCCAGCGACAATCCCTTGCTATAGCTCACGTAGGCGTTGAGCTGGTCGGTGGCCTGCCACAGCAGCGCGGTCTGCGGCAGGAACTTGCTCAACTGCGTGCGACGCTCGCGCACGTTGTTGCTGTCGTTGGCGATTTCATCCAGCTTGACGAAGCGTCCGCCGGCCAGCCACTGCCAGCCATTGCCGAAGTGGATGCGGTCCAGCGCGAACACCGCACGCTGCTTGTCTTCCAGGCGACGCGCCGACGCGCCTGGCTCGTTGGGCGAGGGCGCGAACACCGGCACGGTGTCGTCGTTGAGGTTGGCCGTGCCGACGTAGTCGTACACGTCCTGGCGACGGTCGACGGTGCGGCGATAGCCATCCACGCCGAAGGTCAGTTGGTGGTTGAGCGCGCCGGTGTCGAAGTGCCCCTGCAGCTGCGCGCGCAGCTGCTGGTTGTGCCGCGTGTCGTCCGGGCTACGATAGTCGTAGACGTCGTAATCGCCATTGGGCGCGAAGAAGTTGCCCGGCACGCTGCCGTCGGCGCATTCGGTGGCGTAGAAGCAACCATAGGCGAAGGCCACATTGTCCTGGATCACGCTGCGGCTGCTGCTCAGCGCCACGCTGCCCTGCCAGGCGGGCGTGAACTGGTAGCTGTAGCGCGCGGTGAGGTTGGTGGTCTGGATCGACACCGGCTGCGCCCAGGGCTGGTAGCCCAGCAACGTGGTCGCGCTTGGATGGGCTGGCAGCGTGTCGCCGCTCAGCAGCTGGTAGCCCGAAGCCGAGCGCTGTGCGCTGGTCTGGTAGTTGCCATCCAGCTCCAGCTTGCCGTTGTCCCCGATCAGCCAGTCGGCAGCCAACGCGTAGAAATTGCGCCGGCCGTCGGTGTGTTCGATGTACGAATGGGTGTCGTCCCAGGCCGCGTTGAAACGCAGGCCGAAAGTCGGCGTCAGCCAGCGGCCGACATCCAGCGCGGTGTAGCGCGAGCCATGGGAATCGGTGCCGACGGTGAGTTCCTGCACGCGCGTCGGGCGCTTGGCCACGTAGTTGATGATGCCGCCCGGGGCCATGATGCCGGCGGTCAGGCCGGCTTCCCCCTTGAGGATCTCGACCTGCTGGATGTTCTCCAGCGCCAGGCGCTGCTCACCGGCGATGCTCATGTCGTTGAAGCGCAGGCCGGTGGCCAAGTCCAGGGCGAAGCCGCGGATGGACGTGGACTGGTAATACCCGACCGGTGCGTAGCTGTCGCCCAGCGAGGCGTCGCTGGCGGCCAGTTCGCTCAAGGTGCGCGGCTGGCGCGCATCGATCAGGGCGCGGGTGAGGACGTTGAGCGAGGCGGGCGTGTCCTTCCAGCTGCCGGCGCCATAACTGTTGGTCTGGCTGCGCGGCGTGGCCTGGGTCTCGGCCTGGCCAGTGACGCGTACAGCCGCCAGATCGGTGGCCGACGCCGCAGGATCGGACGCCTCGCTGGCCTGCTGGGCATGGAGCGGCAGGGCGGCGCAGAGCAGGGAAGACAGCAACAGGGTCGAGCGGGAGCAGTTCATCGGTTCGTCACCAGGATATGGTTCAAGGACGAAGCGACGGCGCACCACGCACCGCCTGCACAGGCGACACGGACGTGCTGCTCAAAGCTCCCTACGCCGGTACAAACCGGATCAGGTTCCAAGGGACTCTCTCAGCCTGGCAACGCCAGGCACCCCCGCTTCAGGCCGCCATTTGACAACAATCCGTCAGCAATTGCACACCCTGTCGCTCAGTCCGCGGTGCGGATCGTCTGCAGCAAGGCCTGGCCGGGGGCGCTGTGGAACCACCGCGCATGGCCAAGCAGGAAGGTGTCGTAAGCCACATCGGCGTTGTCCGGCGCATGGGTGATGGCCTGGAAATACTCGACTTCGGACAGTGCGAACTCCACGTGCACCAACGGCAGCAGGTCGGCCATCAGCTGCAGGCGCGCCGCGTCCAGTGGCAGCACCTGGCGATAGCCGGCAATTAGGGCCAATGCCGTGTCGAGGTGGAGTGCGTCCATGCCGCGTTCCAGCGTGAGCCAGGCGATGGCGTTGCGTTCGATCGCTGTGGCCAGGTCGAACAGCGCGCTGGTCGGCGATGCCAGGCCGAAATCCAGCACGCTGCTGATGCGCATCGCCGCACCGTGGCGTTGCCACAGCAGGTTGGAGACATGCCAGTCGTTGTGGCTCCATAGGCGCGGCTCTGTGCGCAGGCGGGGTGCAAGCCCGCCATGCCAGGGCAGCAGATGGCGGTGGAAGTCGTCCTGCCATGCGCGCGATCGCAGGTACGCCGCCAGGCCAGGGCGCTGTTCGAGCTGCGTTTGGAGCGCTGCGATCGGGTCGTCGGCGCGGAGCAGGTCGTCGCGTGCCACCAGCAGGTGCGTGCTGCGCTGGGGCGCGGTGTAGTCGGCGGCGGCCTGGTGCAGGCGGGCGAGCATGGCGCCGGCCTCGCGTGCTTGGTCCAGGTCGGTCAGCGGCGTCCACGACGTGGTGTCGCGATAGAGGTCCTCGCCAATCCCGGCGCTGTGCAGTTCGTAGGTCCAGTCATCCTGGGTGATCGCGGTGTGGCCGTCGCGTTCAGCCAGGACAGTGACCACCGGCAGCGAAGCGGCGGCCAAGTGTGCGATGAAGCGGTGCTCTTCTTCCAGGCATGCCGGCGTGCGCACGCTGGCATGGTGGCGCTTGATGAAGATTCGTCCCTGGGCGGTGTCCACCAGGGCGGCCGCCGAGAGTGGCCGCGGGCTGTGCCAGGCGATGCGCCAGCGGTCGCTGGTCAGCGCCGGATAGCGCGCCAGCAGCGTGGCGATTTCTGCAGACTGCAGGGGCGGCCAGTCCGGCAGAACCTCGTCGGTGCCCACGCCGTGCACGCGGTGGGAAGCATCACTCATGGCGCCAGTCAGTCGCGGTGGAAGCGCCGTATTGTGCGACAACGGCGCCATGAGGCGCCGTTGTCGTGTTGCCGATGCCGCAGCGCGCCGGCTGCGGCGTGCTGCTTACTTCAGGTCGAAGCGGTCCAGCTCCATCACCTTGGCCCAGGCGGCGACAAAGTCCTGCACGAATTTCTGCTTCGCATCGCTGCTGGCGTAGACCTCGGCCACCGCCCGCAGGATCGCGTTGGAGCCGAACACCAGGTCCACGCGGGTGCCGGTCCACCTGCTTGCACCGGTCTTGCGGTCACGGCCTTCGAAGGTGGTGCGCGAGGCCGGCTTCCACTCCACGCCCATGTCCAGCAGGTTGACGAAGAAGTCGTTGCTCAGCACGCCCGGCCTGTCGGTGAGCACGCCATGCTTGGCGCCATCAACGTTCGCACCCAGCATGCGCAGGCCCCCGACCAGCACGGTCAGCTCCGGCACGGTCAGCGTCAGCAGCTGCGCCTTGTCGATCAGCAACGCCTCGGCCGGCACGCTGTACTGGCCCTTGAGGTAGTTGCGGAAGCCATCTGCCACCGGCTCCATCACCTGGAAGGATTCGACATCGGTCTGTTCCTGGGTCGCATCGCCACGACCCGGGGTAAAGGGCACCGTGACGTTGTGTCCGGCGTCCTGGGCCGCCTTTTCCACGCCGACCGCGCCGCCGAGCACGATCAGGTCGGCCAGCGAAACGGCCTTGCCGAAGCCGCCCTGGATCTCTTTCAGCTTGGCCAATACCGTGGCCAGTTGCGCCGGCTGGTTGACCGGCCAATCCTTTTGCGGGGCCAGCGCGATGCGCGCACCGTTGGCACCGCCACGCTTGTCCGAGCCGCGGAAGGTCGACGCCGCGGCCCATGCCGTGGAGACCAGCTGCGACACGCTCAGTCCTGCCTCGCCGATCTTCTGCTTGAGCGCGGCGATGTCGCCGGCATCGAGCTGGCTGTTGGACGCAGGAATCGGATCCTGCCAGACCAGTTCCTCGGCCGGCACTTCCGGGCCAAGGTAACGGGCGCGCGGGCCCATGTCGCGGTGGGTCAGCTTGAACCACGCGCGGGCGAAGGCATCGGCGAACTGGTCGGGGTTTTCCAGGAAGCGGCGCGAGATCTTCTCGTAGGCCGGATCGAAACGCAGCGCCAGGTCGGTGGTGAGCATCGTCGGCAGGATCTTCCTGGATGCATCGTGGGCGTGCGGGATGCTCGCTTCGGCGTTCTTGGCGACCCACTGGTGCGCACCGGCCGGGCTCTTGCT
>JBIIHJ010000362.1:0-3984 GCA_044235875.1 Pseudoxanthomonas sp. | reverse complement strand
CATGATCGTGGACGAGTCGCACGTCACCGTCCCGCAACTGGGCGGCATGTACAAGGGCGACCGCTCGCGCAAGGAAACGCTGGTCGATTACGGCTTCCGCCTGCCGTCGGCGCTGGACAACCGGCCACTGCGTTTCGAGGAGTGGGAGGCGCGTTCGCCGCGCAGCATCTACGTGTCGGCCACGCCGGGCCCCTACGAATTGCGTGAGTCGGAAGGGGAGGTCACCGAACTGGTGGTGCGTCCGACCGGCCTGATCGATCCCGTCGTCGAAATCCGCCCGGTCGGCACCCAGGTCGACGACCTGCTGTCGCAGATCAACGAGCGGATCGGCTGGGGCGATCGTGTGCTGGTGACCACGCTGACCAAGCGCATGTCCGAGAATTTGACCGAGTACCTGGGCGAGCACGGCATCAAGGTGCGCTACTTGCATTCGGACGTGGACACGGTGGAGCGTGTGGAGATCATCCGCGACCTGCGCCTGGGTAAGTTTGATGTGCTGGTGGGCATCAACCTGCTGCGCGAAGGCCTGGACATGCCCGAGGTATCGTTGGTGGCGATCCTGGATGCGGACAAGGAAGGTTTCCTGCGTTCGACCGGTTCGCTGATCCAGACCATCGGTCGCGCCGCGCGTAACCTGCGTGGCAAGGCGATCCTCTACGCAGACCGGATGACGCGCTCCATGCAGGCAGCCATCGACGAGACCGACCGGCGCCGCGAGAAGCAGGTCGAATACAACACCGAGCACGGCATCGTGCCCAAGTCGGTGGCCCGGCCAATCGTGGACATCCTGGAAGGCGCGCGCGAGGCGGCCAACGAAGAGGCGCCCAAGCGTGGCAAGGGTCGCCGGGTTGCTGAACCGGTCGAGGACTACAGCGCGCTCAGCCAGCCGCAGATCGCGGCCAAGCTCAAGACGCTGGAGACCAGGATGTACCAGCATGCACGTGACCTGGAGTTCGAGGACGCCGCGCGCCTGCGCGATGAAATCCAGAAGCTTAAGACCGCCAGCCTGGTGGTCTGACAGCGGGCCGCGTGGTCCTGAAAGAAAAGATGCGCGGGTCAGTTCCCGTCGGCCAATCCGGATGTTATGATGCGCGCCCCTCACTCAGAGGGCGCGGCAACACCAGTTGCTTCGGGCGGTTAGCTCAGCGGTAGAGCACTACCTTGACATGGTAGGGGTCACAGGTTCGAACCCTGTACCGCCCACCACGCGGTCTCCGGCGTTGCCGGGCCGGTGGATTTTTCCCAGTAATTTCCCGTTTCATGCATGCCGACGGCTCGTACGGTGGCCCTTGGCTGATGGTTTGGCTTACGATCAGCCCCGACCGACGGGTGAGGGAGCGCCGCCATGGAATACCGCCACACCATTCTGCAGAAGCACGGCTACCAGGTGGTGGCCTTGACCCGTGATGCCGATCCGGCCTATGCGCCTGACGAGGTGGTCGGATACGCGGTGATCACCGATTCCGGCGCCAAGTTGCGCGAAGCGCCTTCGCTGGAAGAGGCGCGCCTGTACATGGAGCAGCTTCTCGATGACGAGCAGCCCTCGCGCAGTGACGATGCCCGGCCGCGCCGGCGTAAGTCGGTCCGGCCCAAGGTGGCCAAATTGATCCGTTGATGTTCATGCCGCGCCATGCCCGGTGCGGCTTCAGGGAGGAGTGCGCTTGACCAAGGGGAAGATTGCGTTCGTCGTCATCTTGACGGCGTTGGCGCTGGTGGCAGGTTTCTACCTGTCCGGGTATTCAACGATGGCGCTGCTGAAAGTCAGGGCGCCGCTGCACTGGAACACCTACATCGAGTACGTCCAGGCGCTGGGTGACCCGCGCTACCAGCCGTATGCCAGGAAGATTAAGGGCGCCGGCTATATCGGCTTCGGTGCCGTACTGGTGGTGTACTGCCTGCTGCTGGCACTGGTCCTCAAGCCGAAGAAGAAGTCGCTGCACGGCGACGCGCGCTTTGCTACTGCAGGCGATCTCAACAAGCACAGCATGCTCAAGCCGGCCGACAACGGCATCATTGTCGGCAAGTTCGGCGGCAAGCTGGTGCGCCTGCCGGGACAGCAGTTTGTAATCCTGGCCGCGCCGACGCGCTCAGGCAAAGGCGTGGGTATCGTCATACCGAACCTGCTCGAGTACGCCGAGTCGGTGGTGGTGCTGGACATCAAGCAGGAAAACTTCGACCTCACCAGCGGTTGGCGCAAGGCGCAGGGGCAGGAAGTGTTCCTGTTCAATCCCTTCGCCGAGGACCGCCGCACCCATCGCTGGAATCCGCTGACCTATGTCTCGGCCGATCCAGCCTTCCGCGTCTCCGACCTGATGAGCATCGCGGCGATGCTGTATCCGGACGGCTCGGACGACCAGAAGTTCTGGGTGAGCCAGGCGCGCAATGCCTTCATGGCGTTTGCGCTGTTCCTGTTCGAGAACCGCGACGACGAGGTCAATACGGGGTTTCCGTTCACTTCTGGCGCGCCGACCCTGGGCCGCATCTACCGACTGTCCTCCGGCGATGGCACCGACCTGAAGACCTACCTGCGGAGCCTGGCTGCACGCAAGTTCCTGAGCGACAACGCACGCTCGGCGTTCTCCAACATGCTCTCGCAGGCGGATGAGACCTTCGCCTCGATCATGGGCACCTTGAAGGAGCCCTTGAACGCCTGGATCAACCCAGTGCTGGACGCGGCCACCTCCGAGGACGACTTCCTGCTGACCGACCTGCGCAAGAAGAAGATGAGCATCTACATCGGTATCCAGCCCAACAAGCTGGCCGAGAGCCGATTGATCATCAACCTGTTCTTCAGCCAGATCATCAACCTCAATACGCGGGAGCTGCCCAAGACCAATCCCGAGCTCAAGTACCAGTGCCTGCTGCTGATGGACGAGTTCACTGCGATCGGCAAGGTCGACATCATCGCCTCGGCCGTGTCCTACATGGCCGGATACAACATCCGGCTGCTGCCGATCATCCAGTCGATGGCGCAGCTGGATGCGACCTACGGGAAGGATGTCTCGCGCACCATCATCACCAATCATGCGCTGCAGATCATCTACGCCCCGCGGGAGCAGCAGGATGCCAACGACTACTCGGAGATGCTGGGCTACACCACATTCAAGAAGCGCAATGTCACCCGTGGAAGGGACGTGACCCGCAGCATTTCCGAAGAACGTCGCGCGTTGATGCTGCCGCAGGAGCTCAAGGCCATGGGCTTCGACCAGGAAGTGTTTCTCTACGAAGGCATCGCCCACCCGGTGAAGTGCGAAAAGATCAAGTACTACAAGGAGCGCTACTTCACTGCGCGGCTGCTACCAAAAGTCGACATCAAGCAGATTGCCATACGGGTGTGATTTGTGACAATCATCAAATAATCGCGGTGTCTCCGGGTGCATTGACGTGAAGGCTTTGTGACGCTACGCTGAATACTTGACCTTGGCTGACGTGGCGCGTTAGCTTGCCCTTACAGGGGGCCCCCGGATTGCATTTTCATCCGGGGATTACGACCGTCAGCACATCGATGCAGGTCGCGCGGTACCGCAGCAAGGAGGCGGCGATGTTCGGGGGCAATCAGGGGTTGCACGCTTCGCGACAGAGCGGAGCGGGCGAACGTTCACCCGTTTTCGATTCGATGCGCGCGCTGTCATCAAGGGCGCACACCATGTCGTGCCTTCGGCACGCGCAAGCGGGCCTTGCGCGGAGCATGGCGCGCGAAGCTTGAATAACGTCAGTCCAGCAGGCAGGGCGGAAGTCCCTGTCCAACAGATTTCGGATTTACTGAAGGAGCGGTCACGCGTGAGTCAACGGAACATCATCAAAACATCTCTGATGCTCGGCGCGCTCGGGATATTGCTTGCCGCATGCGGTACCACGCCTGCGCCTGATTACCGCGGAAAGTGGCGGCCGATCAACAACTACTCCGAAACGCCGATCGAGATCCCCTTGTCGAGCACTTACATCTTCCAGGCCTCGCCGATGGATGGCACCTTGAAGACGATG
>JBIIHJ010000361.1:0-4025 GCA_044235875.1 Pseudoxanthomonas sp. | reverse complement strand
TCAGGCGCTTGTACACGCCGCGCGCGTCCGGCAGCACGCCCAGCGAGCGGCGCACGGCCATCGGGTCGCTCGCCACGTCCACGCCATCGATCAGCACCTTGCCCGCGTCGGGCTGCATCAGGGTGTAGAGCATGCGCAGGGTGGTGGTCTTGCCGGCGCCGTTGGGACCAAGCAGGCCGGTGATCTGGCCATCGACGGCGGTGAAGTCCACGCCACTGACGGCCTTGACCTCACTCTTCTTGGTCTTGAAGGTCTTGTGGAGATTCTGCAGGGCGATCATGGGTCCCATCCGTAGAAGCCGGTAAAAGGCGGGGTGTAGGTCAGCTTGTCCAGGCACTTGGCATCGAGCGCCTTCGGGTCCAGCCCATCGAAAAACTTGCCCAGCAGCTGCGGCGTGCAGCCCACGGCGATGACGTTGTGGCCCTGGCCGCGCAACACCAAGTGGCGCGCGTTGGGCAGGGACTTGGCGACCTCATCGCCATAGCGCGGCGGGGTGACCGGATCGAATTCGCCGCTCAGCAGCAGCGTCGGCACGTTGGTGGACAGCGGTTTGCGGAAATTGGCCGCGCGCGTGCCCTTGGGCCACACCGCGCACTGCGCCTTGAGGCCTTCGACGATGGCGTTGCCCAGCAGCGAACCGTCCTGCGAAGGATCGCCTTTCAGCTCGCTGCCGTCCTCGGCGCAGATCACCGACAACTGCATGCCCATGGCCATCGCATCGGCCAGCGAGCTGCCGATCATGCTGGCGGTGGCGGCCAGCGTGTCGTAGCGGCCCTGCGCGGCTTCGGAAAACTGCAGCGGCAGGGTGGCGGTCATCAGCGGCAGGTAGGCCGACATGCGCACCAGCACCGCGACATCGCCGGCGTGCAGGGTTTCCTGCCTGGACACGCCCGTGGCCGGGTCGCGGAAGCTGACCGTCGGCGGGGCCTCCTTCAGGGTCTTCATCAGCGCGTTGAGGCGCTGGCGCGGATCGCCGAGCTTGGCAGTGCACTGGGCATCCTTGGCGCAGCGACCGAACTGCAGGTCAAGCGCATGCTCCAGGTTCTGGGCGAACTCATTGCCCAGCACCAGCGAGTTGGGCGCTACGCCATCGAGCACGATGGCGCGGGTGTGCTGCGGATAGGTGGCCGCGTACTGCTGGGCCACGCGCGTGCCGTAGGACACGCCGACCAGGTCGATCCTGTCGGCGCCGATGGCCTTGCGCACCGTATCCAGGTCGGCGATGGCCTCACCGGTGGTGTAGAAGCGCAGGTCGGCCTTCTTTTCCAGTTCGGCCATGCAGTGGCGCGCGTAGTCGCCGGCGGCCTGCGCCGAATCGGTGTCCATGCTCTCGGCCGGGTTGGCGCACTGCAGCGGGTTGGAGCCGCCGGTGCCGCGCTGGTCGACCAGGATCACGTTGCGCTTGTTGATCACCTCGGCAAAGGCCGGCTGCACCTGCGGATAGCTGTCCAGCGCCGACTGGCCCGGGCCGCCGGCCAGCATGAAGACCGGATCGGGCTCGGCCGCGTCGTCGCGACCGGCGGGGATCCAGCCGATGCGCAGGTCGATCTTGCGACCGTTGGGCGCCTTGGGATTTTCCGGCACCGCCAACGTGGCGCACTGGGCCTGCACGACTCCGGCCGACAGCGGCGCACTCAGCGCGCAGGGCTTGAATTCAAGCGTGCCCAGGGTGCGGGCCTGGGCCATGGGCGCGCATGCGGCCAGGACCAGGGCGGGGAACAACCAGCGTTGCTGCATGAGGACACTCCTTCGAAAGACCGCGGTATTTCCTACGTGGATGCTGACATGACGCCCGGCGCCGACGGATGTGACCGAAGGCAGGGAGCTCATGACGGTTCGAACAGAAAGATCGCCTCGATCGGCTGGTCAAACAGCCGTGCGATCTGGAAGGCCAGCGGCAGGCTCGGGTCGTACTTGCCGGTCTCGATCGAGTTGATGGTCTGGCGCGACACGCCCAGGCGTTCGCCCAAGGTGGCCTGCGACCAGCCCTGTGCCTCGCGCAGTTCGCGCACGCGACTGTTCACAGGTAGCGCCGCATCAGCCACACATAGACGCCGGTGCGCACGAGCAGCAGCCACAGGCCCAGCCACAGCAGCGCGTTGCCCGTATCGATGTGCACCAGGCCCGCCTTGAGCAGCACCCAGGCGGCGAAGTAGGCCTGTGAGACCACCAGCGCCGACAGCGCCCAGCTCTCCATCTCGATCTTGCGCATCAGTTCGTCGAGCTGGCGCAGATGGAGCAGGGTGGCGGTGCTGTACAAGATCATCGCCAACAACGGCAGCAGGCCCAGGCCGATGACGATGCCCGGCGACGCGGTGGCCTGCGGCACGGCCCAGCGGGCCAGGATCAGGGTCAGCACGTAGAGCACCACTGCGATGCCCATCAACCAGCCGACGCGGGCATCGCGCTGTGCGCCCTGTTCGCGTGCCTCAAGCAGCTGGAAATAGGTCTGGCGCGCGGCCGGGACTGCCAAAATCAGCAGCAGCACCGCCAGCGCGGTGCCGGCGCCGGCGACCATGCCGCGGAAAGTGTCTTGGCGACCTTCGCTCAGGGCGGGCAAGAGGGTGGGCATCCAGGCCAGCGCGGCCGCGATCGCGATCAAGGCCACGATCAACGGCAGGCGCCAGCGCAAGGAGCGGGGGACGGGATTGGACATGGCCGGCGGCGGTGTCAAGCAAGGTTGACACCATCCTGCGCGCTGCCCGCTCGCTATGTCAAGCGTGCTTTACAAGTCTTCGATGCCCAGCGTCCCGGCTATTTGCTCGACACGTACTTCTCGCGGCGGATCTGCGGGATGGGCAAGCCCGCCGCCTTCAGCGCATCGAACGCGGCATCGACCATGTCCGGGTTGCCGCACAGGTAGGCGATGTCGCGGGCCGGGTCGGGCGCGATTTCGGGCAGCGCCTGCTGCACGTAGCCGTGGCGCAGGTCGGGATGGGCGTCATCGGGCAGGCCACGCGACAGGCAGGGCAGGTAGCGGAAGGCCGGGTGTGCATCGGCGAAGGCGCGGAACTCAGCGTGGTACAGCAGCTCGTCCAGCGTACGCGCGCCCTGCAGCAGCACTACCTCCACGCCACGGCGGGCCATCAGGTCCGCCAGTGCCGGCAGCATCGCGCGATAAGGCGTCACCCCGGTGCCGGTGGCGATCAGCACGTAACGCGCGTTGGCATCGCCAGGCTGCAGGGTGAAGCGGCCAAAGGGCCCGCTGGCCTGCACGCTTCCGCCAACCTCCAGCGCCTCGAACAAGGCCGTGGCCGCGCCGCCAGTCACGTAGCTCACCGCGATTTCCACCATCGGCGAAGCCTGCGCATCAGGGACCTGGACGTTGGCGATCGAGTAGCTGCGGCGCGTGGCCGTGCCGTCGGCGTAGTCGAAATGCACCTGAATGAACTGCCCGGGGATGAACGCCTGCGGCTGGCCATCATCCCGCTGGAAGACGTAATGGCCCACGGTAGGCGCGATCATGCGTTTTTCGATGAGCTTGAGCGGGAACTGGACGATGGCCACAAGATGGAACGGTCTGATGCCCGGAGCGTGCAGGGCGGGGCGCCTATAATAGGCAGTCGCTTGTCATGCGGGCTCGACGCCCGCGCAAAGGCCTATCCCATGACCTCTCTTTCCGCGGCGGCCGGCAACGTCCCGGCGCTGTCCATCGTTGACCTGAAGAAGGTCTACGGCAATGGCGTCGAAGCGCTCAAGGGCGTTTCACTGGACGTCGAACCGGGTGATTTCTTCGCCCTGCTCGGCCCCAACGGTGCCGGCAAGTCCACCACCATCGGCATCATCAGCTCGCTGGTGAACCTGACCTCCGGTTCGGTCAAGGTGTTCGGCGTGGACATCAACGTCGATCGCAGCGCGGCGATGCGCCTGATCGGCCTGGTCCCGCAGGAAATCAACTTCAACCTGTTCGAGAAGCCTTACGACATTCTGGTCAACTACGCTGGCTTCTACGGCATCCCGCGCGACCAGGCCGGCCCGCGCGCCGAGGAAGAACTCAAGCGCGCCCAGCTGTGGGACAAGGCCTA
>JBIIHJ010000360.1:0-4051 GCA_044235875.1 Pseudoxanthomonas sp. | reverse complement strand
CCTCGCGGGTGGCTTCACCGGCGGCGTAGCGCTCGCGGACGGCGGCCTTTTCCTTGTTCGGGATGCCCGGGGTCATCGGCCCGGCCGCGACGAACACCGCCGGCAGGTGGCCAAACGCCAGTGCGCCGATCAGCAGCCCCGGCACGATCTTGTCGCACACGCCCAGGTAGAGCGCGGCGTCGAACATGTCGTGGCTGAGCGAAATGGCGGTGGACTGGGCGATCACATCGCGCGAGAACAGCGACAGCTCCATGCCCGGACGGCCCTGGGTCACGCCATCGCACATGGCCGGCACGCCACCGGCGACCTGCGCGGTGGCGCCCAGTTCGCGGGCGACCTGGCGGACGACTTCGGGGTAGGCCTCGAACGGCTGGTGCGCCGAGAGCATGTCGTTGTAGGCGGTGACGATGCCCAGATTGGGGGTCACGTCGGCCCGCAGCCGGCCCTTGTCGGTCGGGCCGCTCGCGGCAAAGGCATGGGCCAGGTTGCCGCAGCTCAGGCGGGTGCGCTGTGGGCCGTCCTTGAGGATGGCGTCGATGCCATCCAGATAGGCCTGGCGCGGCTGCGCGCTGCGGCGGCGGATGCGGTCGGTGACGGCTTCAATACGCGGATGCAGGGTCATTGGCGGGCAGCTTGTGACGAATCGGAGAGGGGGTCGCGCTTTCCGATGTGTAGACCACTGGCAATACCAGTTGCTGGTCAATTCATCGCCAACGCGACATCAAGCCGGATTCTAACGTGTTATCGCCGGCCTGGCGTGCTGGCGGGACAATACCAATACCAATCCAGTCAGGCTTTCGCAGGCGTAGGCTGGTTTTCGCGCACGATGCCGAAGGCCTCCACCGCCGCCGCGGCCGCGCCCAGCAGGCCGGGCTGCGGATGCAGGTTGGCCAGCACCGGGATCTTGCCCATCGCCGGGGCAAACCGGCCCTTGTGTTCGAAGCGCTGGCGGAAGCCCGAGCGCTGCAGCTGCGGCAGCAGGCGCGGCACCAGGCCGCCGCACAGGAACACGCCATCCCAGGCGCCCAGGGTCAGCACCAGGTCGCCGGCGATCGCGCCGAACACGGCAAAAAACACGTCCAACGACTGCAGGCAGCGGGGATCACCCTCGGCGGCGCGCGCGGTGACGTCGGCCGGCTTCATCGGGCCGGGATCTTCGCCGGCCATCTCGCTCAAGGCGCGATGGATGTTGACCAGGCCCGGGCCGCAGATCAGGCGCTCGTTGGAAACCCGGCCGAACTGGCGCGACAGGCGCTCCAGGATCTCGATCTCTTCCGGGTTGCCCGGCGGAAAGCTCACGTGGCCGCCCTCGGTCTCCAGCGCGAAGCGCTTGCCGTCGCGGATCAGCAGGCCACCGGCGCCCAGGCCGGTGCCCGGGCCGATCACCGCATAGGTCTTGGGCTTGTTCAGCGGGCCTGGCTTCCAGCGTGCCGGCCCGACCTGGGCCACGTCTTCCGGGCCGAGCAGCGACACGGCCATGGCCTGGGCGGCGAAGTCGTTGATCAGCTTGACGCCCTCGAAGCCCAGCGTGGTGCGCAGGCGCGAGACCTTGATCACCCACGGGTGGTTGGTGACGCGGGCTTCGTCGCCGTCGACGCGCCCGGCCACGGCGAACACGCCGCTGCGGGCCTTGGAGCCGGTTTCTTCCAGATAGTGTTTGGCCGCATCGGCCAGGGACGGAAATTCAGCGACGACGTATTCCCGGGTGCTCTCGGCCAGGAACGGTTGATCGGCGGAAGTGTCGGCCAGCGCAAAGCGCGCGTTGGTGCCGCCGATGTCGGCCAGCAGGACGCACTGCGCGGGGTCGGGTGAGGTCATGCGGGAGTCCTGAGGCAAGAGTTGGGATGCGGCACGTCCAACACTGACGGCTGGGGCCGACCGCTTGGCGCGGCGGATGTTAGCGCGTGGCCCGTTCAGGACACGTCCCGCATACGAATGCGGTGTTGATTCCGACATGGCCCCCTCCGGCAGTGTCGACGATGGAAAAAACGGCAGGACAGCTGTTTTTCAATGCCTAGCCGCCCGCCAGAGTGACGCACAGGGATGCGCGTCATGAATGATTGCGTAGTGAAAACGCTTACATGGCAGAATACCGCGCCTGGCCGGCTCCCGTCACGGGGGCCGGCGTAGCCTTTTTGTCGCGTTGCAGTCCGGGGAGGTTCCGCTGCGGCGCAGCAACCTTTTGAACGCCCACGGGAGTGACGATGGCGAGTGTGCAGCTGGATGAAGTCCGCAAGGTCTACGACAACGGCCAAGTGGCCGTGCAGGGAGCCAGTTTCGAGGTCGCCGATGGCGAGCTGATGGTGCTGGTGGGCCCGTCGGGCTGCGGCAAGTCCACGCTGCTGCGCATGATCGCCGGCCTGGAAGAGATCAGCGGCGGCACGCTCAGGATCGGCGACCGGGTGGTCAACGAGGTGGCGCCGAAGGATCGCGACATCGCCATGGTGTTCCAGTCCTACGCGCTGTATCCGCACATGACCGTGGCCGAAAACCTGGCCTTCGGCCTGAAGCTGCGCAAGCACGACAAGGCCACGATCGACGCGCGCATCAAGGCCGCTGCCGAAACCCTGGGCCTGACCTCGATGCTCGACAAGTTGCCCAAGGCCATGTCCGGCGGCCAGCGCCAGCGCGTGGCCCTGGGCCGGGCCCTGGTGCGCGAGCCGGCGGTGTTCCTGCTGGACGAGCCGCTGTCCAACCTGGACGCCAAGCTGCGCAACTCGGTCCGCACCGAGATCGCGCGCCTGCATCGCCAGCTGGGCACCACCATGATCTACGTCACCCACGACCAGGTCGAGGCCATGACCCTGGGCCAGCGGATCGTGGTGCTCAAGGACGGGGTGATCCAGCAGATCGACACGCCGATGGCGCTGTACGATCGCCCGGCCAACCTGTTCGTGGCCGGTTTCCTCGGCAGCCCGGCGATGAACGTGCTGCGCGGCAGCGCGGCGGCCGAAGGCCTCCAGCTGGAGACCGGTGAGCTGATTCCCTGGAACGGCGCCGCGCCCGCCCAGGCCACCGTCGGCCGTCGCCTGATCGTCGGCGTGCGCCCCGAGGACCTGCATCTGGCTCAGGTCGGTGCGCCGGGCAGCTTCACCGCCACGGTCGAGACGGTCGAGCCTGTCGGCAACGAAATCTTCGTCCACCTGCGGGTCGGCGCACTGGCGCTGATCGCCCGGGTGGCCCCGCGCGCGCTGCCCGAACCGGGCGAGGCGATCGGCCTGCAGCTGGGCGCCAGCCGCCTGCATTGCTTCGATCCGGACGACGAGCGACGCCTGGACGCCTGAGGCCAGCCTGTTCAGGCGCCGGTCGCGAGCGGACGGCGCCGCTATACTCCCGTGTCCGCCGACGGCTTTGCCGCGCCGGGCCGGTCCAGTTGCATGCACCGGCCTTCCAGGACGCAGCGCCGCCCGGCACCCCGTTCACTCCGGCTGCATGGAGACTCATCCCCCTGAGCCTTCCGCGCGCCGCCAACGCGACCCGACGCATGCGCCTGTCCACGATCAAGCTGTCCGGTTTCAAATCCTTCGTCGATCCCACCACGCTGCACCTGCCGACCAACATGACCGGCGTGGTCGGTCCCAACGGGTGCGGCAAGTCCAACATCATTGACGCGGTGCGCTGGGTCATGGGCGAAAGCTCGGCCAGCCGCCTGCGCGGCGACTCGCTGACCGATGTGATCTTCTCCGGCTCATCGGCGCGCAAGCCGGTGTCCCAGGCCACCGTCGAGCTGGTCTTCGACAACTCCGACCACACCATTACCGGCGAATTTGCCGCGTTCAACGAGATCTCGGTCAAGCGCACCGTCAGTCGCGACGGGCAGAGCAACTACTACCTCAACGGCACCAAGTGCCGGCGCCGCGACATCACCGACCTGTTCCTGGGCACCGGCCTTGGCCCGCGCAGTTACTCGATCATCGAGCAGGGCATGATCAGCCAGATCATCGAGGCGCGCCCGGAAGACCTGCGCGTGTACCTGGAGGAAGCCGCCGGCATCTCCAAGTACACGGAGCGCCGCAAGGAAACCGAGACCCGGATCCGCCACACCCGCGAG
>JBIIHJ010000359.1:0-4077 GCA_044235875.1 Pseudoxanthomonas sp. | reverse complement strand
ACCACGCCAGGCTGGCCGCGATGGCGCCCAAGCTGTTGTCCGACGACGGCAGGCATGTGGTGATCCGGCCGCTGGCGACCGTGCGCGAAGCCGATATCGTCCAGTACGCGCAGGCGCGCCGCTTTCCGATGATCCCCTGCACGCTGTGCGGCAGCCAGGAGAACCTGCAGCGTCGGCAGGTCGGCCAGCTGCTGGCGCAGTGGGATCGCGACTTTCCCGGCCGCGTCGACCAGATCGGCCGCGCCCTGGCCGACGTGCGCCCGGCGCAGTTGGCCGACCCGGCGCTGTTCGATTTCGCCGCGCTCGCCGCCATAGGCGCTGGCACGCCCGATCCACTCGCACTGGCCCAGGACAACACGGTCAACGATTGACGAATCGCTTCCCCCGATGGACCCCGCGCTGACCTGCATCCGTTGTCAGGCCGCGCTCAACAAGGAGTTTCCTGCGTGATCAAGCCCCATGTCGTCCCCGTCTGCGTGCTGCTGGCTTCCGCCCTGGCCTTGTCGGCCTGCAAGAAGGCCGAGCCGCCTGCCGAGGCTCCGCCGCCGGTCTCGGCGCCTGCTGAAAGCGCCCCGCCGGCGAGCGCGCCTGCCGATGCCGCAGCACCGGCCGAGCCCACCGCCGAGGAGCGCGCCGCTGCCGAGAAGCAGGCCAAGATCCAGCGCGCGCTCGACAACCAGAAGATCGTCGAGGACCCGGCCGGCCAGTGGGCCACCGGCGGCACCGCCAGCAGCACCTACGCCAAGCTGATCCCGAGCGAGGACCACCGCTTCGACGCGGTCGTGGCGACGGGCGCGCCGGATGCGGAAAGCCGCAGCAACGACGAGAAGGGCTGGTCGCCCGAACAGGCCAACGCCGGCATCGAGTGGCTGGACCTGACCTACGACAAGCCGGTCTCGGCCACCGCCGTGCGCGTGCGCCAGATCGATGGGGCCGGCGCGATCATCAAGGTCGAACTGGTCGACGAGGCCGGCGCCCGACACACGGTCTGGGAAGGCAGCGACAACGACAAGACCGATCCGACCGAGATCAACTGGTTCCAGCGCAGCTTCGACGCCACGCCCTACAAGGCCAAGGGCGTGCGCCTGACCCTGGCCACCAACGCCATCAGCAATCGGGTGTCGATCGACGCGGTCCAGCTGGTCGGCCAGTAAGCGCGGCAATCCGGGACCGTCGCCGGACCGGCCTGTCAAGGCTGTCCGGCGCGGCCCCAGCAGCGATAATCGGGGGCCATCTTCCGCGCCGGGCGCTGCTTCACAGCCGCGCCGCGCCTCCCACACGGTCCCCTCCATGTTCTTTCGCAACCTGACGCTGTTCCGCTTTCCCACTTCGCTGGATTTTTCCGAACTCGACGCCCAGGTGGCGACCGCGCCACTCAAGCCGGTCGGCCCGCTGGAAATGAATTCGCGCGGCTTCATCAATCCCTTCAGCCGCAGCGAGGACGTGGCCACCCACCGGGTGGAAGACGCGATCTGGGTCAGCGTCGGCGGCGAAGACAAGATCCTGCCCGGCGCGGTGGTCAACGACCTGCTGACCCGCAAGCTGGATGAGATCGAAGCCAAGGAAGGGCGCCGCCCCGGCGGCAAGACCCGCAAGCGGCTCAAGGACGACCTGCTGCACGAGCTGCTGCCGCGCGCCTTCGTCAAACCCTCGCGCATCGATGCGCTGCTGGACCTGAAATGCGGCTTCATCGCCGTGGACGCGTCCTCGCGCAAGAGCGCCGAGAACGTGGTGTCCGAGCTGCGCGGGGTGATGGGCAGCTTCCCGGCCATGCCGGTCAACGCCGAAGTCGCGCCGCGCTCCATCCTGACCGGCTGGATCGCCGGCGAGCCCCTGCCCGAAGGCATCAGCCTGGGCGAGGAGTGCGAGATGAAGGACCCGATCGACGGCGGCGCGGTGGTCAAGTGCCAGCACCAGGAATTGCGCTGCGAGGAAATCGACAAGCACCTGGAAGCGGGCAAGCAGGTCACCAAGCTGGCCCTGATCCTGGACGACCACATCTCTTTCGTCCTGGGCGATGACTTGATCGTGCGCAAGCTCAAGTTCCTGGAAGGCGCGGTCGACGAGCTGGAGAACAGCCAGGGCGACGACCTGCGCGCCGAGCTGGACGCGCGCTTCGTGCTGATGAGTGCCGAGGTACGCCGTCTGTTCGTGATCCTGGAAGGCGCACTGAAGCTGAGCAAGGTCGAGTAAGCGCCACGGCCCCGCTGCACGGCGGCGCGGGCCGTCCACCAGCGCGGTGAACGCGCGCCGCAGCGGTGTCATGCGTGGCGTCGCTCCGCTGGCACTTCGCCTCGGCGGGCGATGACGCCGGTGCAACTGTCAAACGACGGTCCAATCGGCTTCCGTACAATACCGGTCATGTTGCTGCGCCGGCTCATCGCCAAACCCACCCGCAGTGTCGAACGCGACACGGTGACCGTGCCGGCGGCCGACGGTGCCGCATCGATCCAAGTCCAGCGCGTCCGCGATCCGCGCGCGCGCCGCATCCGCCTGAGCGTGGACGAACGTGGCGCGCGCCTGACCCTGCCGATGCGCGCCAGCCTGGTCGCCGGCGACCGTTTCCTTGAACTCCACCGTGACTGGCTGGCCGAGCAGCTGGCGCGCAGCGCGGTGCCGGCGTCGGTGCAACCGCTGCAGCCGGGAGTGAGCACGTCGCTGCCGCTGCGGGGCCAGGCAGTGCCGCTGCACTGGCGCGCCGGTCGCTACACGCGGCTGGAACTGGACCATGACGGCCTGCAGCTGCAATGGCCCGAGCGGGCCAGCGCAGCGATGCTGACGCGCGCCCTGCGCGAGTTCTACGAGGCCCAGGCGCGCGCCGACATCGGCCGCTGGATGCCGCGCCACCTGGTCGGGCTGCCGCGCGTGCCCGGCCGCATCCGCTTCAAGATGATGTCCTCGCAATGGGGCTCGCTGAGCCCGGATGGCGCGATGGCGCTGGATCTGTCCCTGGTCCTGGCCAGGCCGAGCGCGTTCGAGTACGTGCTGGTCCACGAGCTGTGCCATCTGGCCCAGCCGAACCACTCGGCCGCGTTCTGGCGCGCAGTGGAGCAGCGCTTCCCCGACTGGCGCGCCGAGCGCGCGTACTTCCATGACGAAGGCCGCGTGCTCAAGGCGCAGTTGCGGGCGCTGCTGCAGGGCTGAGCGGCGGCCAGGCGGAAAAGCAACCGTCTCTTCAACCGTCGCAATGGCACCCTTGTAGAGCGGAGCTTGCTCCGCTGGAGCATTCCGCGCGAACCGAACCAAGAGCAGCGGAGCAAGCTCCGCTCTACAGGAGCGGCCGCGTACCGCGTAGCCCGGATAAGCGCAGCGCATCCGGGGGCATTCCCCGCAGCCTCCGAGTGGCGACATGGCCTGGTTGAGGCCTCACGCCTCAGAGCGCAACGCCGCAGGCCTTACGCCTCAGGCCGCACACCTCGCACCGCAGGTCGTAGCCCGGGTAAGCGCAGCGCACCCGGGGCTTTCCCCGCAGCGCCTGAGTAGCGACGTGGCTCGGTCAAAGCCTCAGACCTCAGGACGCAACCGAGCACTGTGAGGCTTCAAGCAAGAAGCCTCCGGATGCGCTGCGCTTATCCGGGCTACGAGGCTACAGGGCCGGATCGTGTCCCTGGCCCAGGAAATCGCCGATCACCTCGGCCACCGCCTGCGCGTTGTCCATGTGCAGGTGATGGCTGCCCGGCAGGATGAACGTCCGGCCCTTGCGCAGGCGCGCGGCGCGCTGGCTGCGCAGCGGCTCGGGGAAATATGGCTGTGCCTGTTCGGCCAGGATCACCTGGGTCGGGCAGTCGATCGATGCGACGATGGCATCGACCTGCGCATGCGTGGCGCGATACAGCGAAGGCAGTGTCAGGCGCTGGTCGGTGCTCCATACCCAGCCATCGTCCAGCGCGCGCACGCCGCGTTCGACCAGCAGGCGGGCACTGGATTGGCTCAGCCCGTTGACCTGCATGCGCGCACGGATCGGCGCAGCCAGTGACGGGAACACGCGCAGCCCGCGCCGCGACCTGGTGCGTGCGGCGCGCATGGCATCGCGCATGCGCTCGGGTGCCTGCGCCGGGTCCTCGCCTAGGCCGCCCA
>JBIIHJ010000082.1:0-13261 GCA_044235875.1 Pseudoxanthomonas sp. | reverse complement strand
CGCGCCAATCCGTGATTCCCGATCAACACACTTCCGCAGGAGACCATCCTGCTTCATTTGCATATATGGCAAATGCAGTGCACACTTGGAACCGGCAGACTTGGAGGTCGTTCCTGAGCCACTGACCTTCATGCCAGCTCCCATTCCCCCCGCGCGTACTTTTGGCCATCGCTTGCGCCAGGCCCGGCTTGCCAGGGGAATGACCCAAGCTGATCTGGGAGCCGTGCTGGGGTTACGGGAGGAAAGCACCGCCGCGCCCAGGATTTCGCGCTACGAACGGGGTGAGCGCATGCCGGATCACGACAGCATGGAGAAGCTTGCCCAGGCCCTCGGCCTGCCCGTGGCCTACTTCCATGCAACGTCCGATGCGGCTGCCGAAACCCTGCTGGTGATGTCCCGGCTCAACCCGGAACAGCAGCAGGCGCTGCTCGACGAAGTCAGGGCCTTTGCCGCAAAGCTGGGACTCAAGGCGGAGACGGACCACTCGGAATGAACACATTGACAGGATATGGATATCATCCTTCACCGACTCAAAGCCCTGTACGGCAGGTGCATTGGCGCACGACGCGCCCCTGCGGTATCAGACGACGCCCGGCAAGCCCTCATCGAGTTGAACATGCTGGAATTGAACCGGGTCGAGGCCACGGCCTGGTTGCATCTCGCGCAGATCGATAGCCCCGTCGCTGCAACGCTGCAGCACTTCATCTGCGCGGCGGAGCGATGCCTGCAACAGCAGTCCAGACCAGGCAAGGCCCGGGACGGCTGGCACGCGATCTATCGCATCACGCACCGACTGAATGCGTCCTTCGAAGACATCAAGGCTTCTCATCCGACCGCATTTGGACCCTCGGTGAGATGACGCCGTGTCCTTCGGTGCGCGCGGGTAATGAACTCCTGGTGCCAACGCTCGCACCGACGGCCGGAAAAGAGGTCCGAGGTCTCTTTGCGTTCGCGTGGTTGCCAACGGTGCATACAAGATGCATCAGGAGCGTTTGTTGCTAGGCGGCAGGGCGAGCGGGGACGCGGTAGTGTGCTTCCCTTGATCGGAAGCCACCCGCATGAGCAACGCACGACGCGATTACTTTGAATTCATCCGCCAGTCCCGAGGCGCGTCCGCGTCCGGGCCATTCAACGCCTGGAGCACCTGCTGCGGCGCGCACCTGGGCCAGCAGCGCGAAGCGTTGTGCTGGGTCGACCTGCAACGGCAGGAGCATCGCTACACGTTTGAACAGCTGGATGCCTGGTCGGCGCAGTTCGCCCAGCGGCTGGTCGCCCGTGGCCTGCAGCCAGGCGATGTGGTCGCGGGCCTGTTGCCAAGGCGTCTGGAACTGCTGATCGTGGTGCTGGGCACCTGGCGCGCCGGCGGCGTCTATCAGCCGTTGTTCACGGCCTTCGGGCCAAAGGCGCTCGAGCATCGCCTGTCGTCCAGCGGCGCGGCGCTGGTGGTGTCTTCGCTGGATCAACGACCCAAGTTGGACGAGGTGGCCGCGCCGCCGCCGGCACTGACGCTGGACTCGGGCGATGCCGAAGATTTCTGGCGGGCGCTGGACGGACTGCCGGCGACGTTTACGCCCGTGCCGCTGACCGGCGAAGACCCGTGCATGATCATGTTCACCTCCGGCACCGTCGGCGCACCCAAGGGCCTGAAGGTGCCGCTGCATGGGCTGGCGGTGATGGCCACTTACATGCGCGAGGCGGTGGACCTGCGCCAGGACGACGTCCTCTGGAACATCGCCGATCCGGGCTGGGCCTACGGCCTGTATTACGGCATCGCAGGTCCCCTGGCGTTGGGCCATTCGACGACCTTCCACGAAGGTCCGTTCACCGTCCAGAGCTGCTACGCCACCATCGCCCAGCTGGGCGTGACCAACCTGATGGGCGCGCCCACCGCCTTCCGCATGCTGATGGCGGCCGGCGATGAACCGGCGGCAGGAGTCAAAGACCAACTGCGTGCGGTCAGCAGTGCCGGCGAGCCGCTCAATCCGGAAGTGATCCGCTGGTTCGACGAGGCCCTGGGCACGTGCATCCACGACCACTACGGCCAGACCGAAACCGGCATGACCCTGTGCAACCATCACGCACTCGCCCATCCGGTGCAGGCCGGCAGCGCCGGTTACCCGCTGCCCGGCTATCGACTGGAGGTGCTGGGCGAAAACGGCCAGCCGCAGCCGGTCGGCACGCCGGGCATGCTGGCGGTGCACATCGCCGACTCGCCGGCGCTGTTCTTCCGTGGCTACTGGCAGACCGAGCGGCAACCGTTCAAGGATGGCTGGTATCTGACCGGCGACACGGTCGAGCGCAACGATGACGGCAGCATCGCCTTCGTCGGTCGCAGTGACGATGTGATCACCTCGGCCGGTTACCGGATCGGCCCGTTCGATGTGGAGAGCTGCCTGCTCGAACACCCCGACGTGGTCGAGGCCGGCGTGGTCGGCAAACCCGATCCGGAGCGCATGGAGCTGGTGAAAGCGTACGTCGTGCTGCGCGCAGGCACGACCGGAAGCGATGCATTGGCCAACGAGCTGGCGCAGTACGTGAAAAAGCGCCTGTCCGCGCATGCCTATCCACGCGAGATCGCCTTCGTCAGCGAGCTGCCCAAGACCCCCAGTGGCAAAATCCAGCGCTTCCTGCTGCGCAACCAGGCCAAAGCCGAGCTCGAGCAGCCGGCAATGCCCATCAACTGAAGCTGACGAGGACCTCAGGTCCCCGGCGGCACATCAGCCAGGGGCGCGACCAGCGGCACCTTTTCGCCACAGGCCAGGCATTTGCGATACGCAGGGCCTTGCGCCTTGCGACGCGGCCGCGAGAGCAGGCCACCGCAGTGGCAGCGACCCTGTTCCAACCCACGCAGCCACAGGTACAGGCGCCAGCTGGCCAGCATGGCCCAGACGAACCCCAGCGCCGTGCCCAGCAGCGCCAGCAGGGAGGCGGCCTGGCGCGCGCCGTGCACACCGAGCAGTCCCTCGGCCTGCTCTACCGCCAACGACAGTCCCCAACCGGCGACCACCAGCACCGGCGCCGGTGCGTACAACCGCGCGACCATCATCGAAATCCGCTTCATCGCGTCCGTCCCCCTGATCCTGTTGCGAGCGTGCGCGCAAGCCGCCACGCCGGTCAAACCACCGGGTTACATCTTCATCCCGGGCATGTCATGCATGTCGTGAGCGCCAGCCTCGGGCATCGCGCCGATCGGCAGAATCTTGAACTGCACCACCTGCGGTGCGGCATGGGCGAAGCGCAGGGTCGCGGTGACCACCTGCCCGGGCTGCAGCGGCCTGCGCGGCGCGATGAACATCAGGTGCGCGCCCGACGGGGCCAGCGTCACGCGCGCGCCAACCGGCAGCGCCACGCCATCATCGACCCGGCGCATGCGCATCACGCCGCCACGCAGGTCGCTGCTGTGCAGTTCCACGCGTTCGGCTGCCTCGCTGGTGATCGACACCAGGCGATCGGGCCGAGCGCCGCGGTTGACCACGGTCAGGTAGCCGGCGGCGGTCGGCGCCTGCGGCGGGGTCGCGCGCATCCAGGCCTCGCTGACCTGGATGCCTTCCGGCGACGCGCCGTGCGCAAGTGCAGCCAGCAGCAGCAAGGTTGCGGTGATGACGGGTTTCAACATGAGCCTTGCCTCTCCTCAAAGAATGCGGCGAACACCGTCGCCGCGACGGTCCTACGATACAAAGCCGCACTGCGGCCGCGTGCGAATGGCGCTCACGCCGACGCTTGCGCCACGCGACGCTGACGCCGCATCACCCAGCCGACATCCACCGCCAGCATCAGCAACAGCGACGCCCCGACCAGCGGGAACAACACCCCGCCGATCACCAGCAGGCCCACCACCACCTTCAACGCACGTGGCTGCACAGGCAGCGGCGGCACGCCGAGCGCCCCCGATGGACGGCGCTTCCACCACATCACCGCCGCACTCACGCACAGCAACGCGATGCACGCGCAGGCCAGTACCAGCAGCAGCTGGTTGAGCCAGCCGAACTCCTGCCCCAGGTGCACGTTGATGCCCCACTCCAGGCCCTTGGCCAGCGGGCCATAGTCGGCGTAGCCCATGTCCAGCAGCACCTGGCCGCTGTACTGGTCCAGATGGATCACGCGCTGACGACGCAGCTCGTCCGGATACACCGAGGCCGTATACACGCCGCGCGCGCCCTGCGGCAGCGATACGCTGTAGCCGGGCGTCAGGCCGTGCCGGTCGAACCGTTCCACCGCCGCGTCCAGGCCGATCGCACCGGCCTGTGGCACAGCGCTGCCCATGGCCATCACGCCGTGACCAGCGTGAGCCATGTTCGGCATGTCCGCCATGGCTTCGGGCGGGGCGGACTGCGGCAGCCGCGCCTGCTGCAGCGACCATGCCGGCACCGTGCTGTCGGCCAGACGCTGATGCGACATCGGCACCTGCACGCGCACGCCGGCCGGATAGCCGTAGTGATGGCCGTTGGCCAGCGCGTTGACCTGCGCGCCCCAGAACCAGGACCACGGCATCCCGGTCAATGCCAGGAACAGCAGTGCGCCGCCGGCGGCGATACCGGTCACCGCATGCAGGTCGCGCCAGAACACGCGCTGCGCCGGCTTGCCGCGCACGCTGACCACGCCGTCTTTCCTTCCACGCGGCCACCACAGGTAGACGCCGGTCAGCGCCAGCAGGATCGACCAGCCGGCGGCGATCTCGATCAGCGCATTGGCCCAGGTGCCGAGCAGGTCAAGGCTGTGCAGCCGACGCATCGTCCAGCCGAAGGTGCCACGGTCGGGCAAGCTGCCCAGCACCTGCGCATTGCCAGGATCGACGTAGACCACGCGTCGCTCGCCACCTGCGGTGACCACGCCGACTTCCGCCGAGGCATCGGCCTGCGCAGGCGTGGTGTAGCGGAACACCTGCCCCGGTTGCGCCGCCAGCGCGGCAGCGGCGATGCGTTGCGTCGATGCCCGCACCTGCGGAGCGGGCACCGTCTCGACCACCAGCAGGTGGTGGTGGACCAGCCGGTCAAGCGGCTTGTGGTACACGAACGCCGCACCGGTCAGCGCCAGCCACGCCAGGAACGGCAGCACCAGCAATCCCGCGTAGAAATGCCAGCGCCACACCGCGCGGTACAGCGCCTTGGCGGTGATGCCTTCGCCCTGCGGCAACGTCGTTGCGGCCATTAGAAGTCCCAGCCCAGTGAGGCATACAGCGCGCGTCCATCACCGGGCGAATAGCCATACGATCCGGTGTCGTACCACGCATAGACGTAGCGCCGATCGGTAAGGTTCTTCAGCTGCAGCGACACGCGGGTGTCGTGCGGCAAGGCCCACTCCACGCCCAGGTTGAGCAACGTATAGCCGCCGTAGCGTCCAAGCGTGTTGGTGCGGTCCACGAAGTAATCGCCCTGCGCGTTGACCGAGGCCGACAGCTTGAACGCCGTCGTCGCCTGGAATTCCACCCCGGCCGAAGCCAGATCATGCGGCACGTTTTCGATCTCGCGCCCACGCGTGGCCGGCGCGCTGGGATCCGGATCGACGATGGTGGCCTTCTGGCGCGCATACGACAGCCAACCTTCCCAACGCTGGCCCGCATGCAGGTTGAGCTGTGCATCCCAGCCGCGACGCAGCGTGGCACCGACATTGGCCACCGCGCTCTGGTCGGCCGTACCGGTCACGCCGAGCACGGTGGCCACTTCGCCGGAGGCGCGCTGCTCCCAGTACGCCACGCGCGCATCCAGCCAGGGACTCGGGCGCAGGCGCAGGCCGGCTTCCCAGCCATCGTTGAGCGAGGGCCGCAGGTTGGCCGCCGCGCGCCGGTAGCTGCCATCGCCCACGCCGACCTGGAAGGTCCGCCCCCAGTTGCCGTAGGCGGTCACCGCATCGCTCACCGTGTAGGACGCACTGAACTTGGGTTGGCGCACCAGGCCGTAGTCGTAAGCGGGATAGGTCGCGCCGGTCAGGCCATCGTCCAGATGCCCCCCGATGTGGTCGATGCGATAGGCCGGTACCAGCTTGAGCCGCTCGGTCGGACGGATCACGGCCTGCACGTACGCGCCGCGCGTGTCCAGGTCGAAATCCCAGTCACGGATCTGGCTGGTGCGCACGCGCGCCAGCGTGCGATAGCGCTGGGCCGCGTTGTCCTGCCACTGCGCATCGGCGCCGCCTTCCAGCACGAAACGATCATCCACCGGCCGCCAGGTCATCGTCGCCAGCGCGCCGCGGTGGATTTCGTCGTTGTCGCGCTCCTGCTGCACCCCGGCTTCGGAAAAGCGCACCCAACGCCGGTTGTCGTAGCGGTTCTGGTAGACCGTGGTGGTCCAGTCCAGGCTCGGCACCAGCGTGCCTTCGGCCTGCAGCGCCAGCTGGGTGATGCGGCGCCGGCTGCGGTCATCGCGCGCATAGCCGGGCGAACTGCGCGGCGCGGCCTGCACCTGCCGGGGCGTGCTGAAGTAGCCGGCCTCCAGCGCGTCGTTGCGATAGGTGCGCGCGGTCAGGCCGGCACGCCAGCGCGCATCGGGATCGGTATAGAACCATTTGCCGGCGAACGCATGCTGGCGGCCGTCGCCGTGATCGCGATAGCTGTCGGTGCTGCGCCAGGCGGCGGTGACGTTCTGGCTCCACGGGCCCTGCTCGAAGCCCTTGGTCGCCTGCACCTCCTGCGTGCCGTAGCTGCCCGCGGTCACCCGCACATGGCCATCGGTACCACCCGTGCGCGTCACCACGTTGACGTCGCCGGCGATGGCATTGAGGCCATAACGCGGATCGTTGGTGCCACGCACGACCTCGATCGCGGCGATCTCCACCGGGAACACCGCATCCAGGTACGGCATGTTGCCGGTGTTGTCATTGGACGGGATGCCATCGATCAACAGCTTGATCGCACTGACCCGGCCTTCGGCATTGAAACCGCGGAAGGAGAAACTGCTGCCGACCACACCCATGTGGAACTGGGTCAGCTGCACGCCGGGCGCGCGCGCCAGCAGCTCGGCGCTGTGGTCGACGACCTGGTCCTGCAGGCGATCGGCGCCGACGATGTCGACCGAACTGAAGACCCCGCGCGTGGACAGCGCGCCGTGGGTGTTGCCGGGCACCTGGACCGTGCCCAGGGTCAGGGTGGTGTCGTCGTCGCTGCGACGGGCGACATCGGCGTTGGAAGATGGTGGCGACACCTGGGCGTAGACCGCGGGCGAGGCCAGGCAGACGGCCAGCGCCGCCGCCAGGCGCGACGGTGCAGCCGTCGCGGAAACGGGTCGAAACATGAAGGAACCACTCCGAAGGATCGGGACAGCACAAGTCGCCACGCCGCGCATGCGGCACGGCGATGACGACGCGTCAGGACCTCAGAAGCAGCAAGGGGGGCCGCGCGCGGCGTGGGCGGGCCAGGGAAACGCGGTCCGCGGCGGCACCAGCAGGGCCGACAGCCTGACCACTGCCGGCCGCAGCAACGGCAGGAGCAGCAGCACCAGCACGAACGGCAGCAATCCCGCCGCCAGCACGCAGTAATCGCAGGCCGCGCCGTCGTGGCCGGCCGGCATCGGCAGGCCATCTTCGTGGTCCATGACCATGCCGGACATGTCCATCGCGCTCCCGGCGTGGGACATCGCCGGCATCGCCATGGCCTGCATCGCCCGCGCCATGCCGTGACACATGGCCTGGCTGGTCTCCGCCGCGGCAGGCACCTGGGCCTGGACCCAGCGACTGACCAACGGCGCCACGGCCATCAGCAGCGCGCCCATCAGGGCGAGCCGGTGCATGGTCAGCAGGAAGCGGCGGCGGCGCAGCATGGCGAGCAGTCTAGACCCTGGTCCAGGGTCTGTCCCGTGCACCTTGATCGCGTGCCGACGCCGCATGCATGGCGCGTGAAAGATCCTTCAACACCCTGGCCTATCCTGTGCGCCCTCGAACGTACCGGCATGGGGCTGGTCGCGGATCGAGCCCGGAAGCCCGCACATGACCGTGACCTCGACCAGCCTGGCCGAAGCCGCTTTTCCGACCTGTGCGCCGCTGTCGCCCAACGAAGGCCTGCGCCTGGAGGCGCTGCGCAGCTACGGCATCCTGGACACGCCGCGTGAGTCGGCCTTCGACGACATCACCCAGCTGGCTGCGATGATCTGCAATGCGCCGATGGCGCTGATCAGCCTGGTCGACAAGGACCGGCAGTGGTTCAAAAGCAATGTCGGCCTGGACGCCGAGCAGACGCCGCTGGATGCGTCGATCTGCGCCCATACGATCCTGCAGGACGAGGTGTTCGTGGTGAACGACACCCTGGGCGACCCGCGTTTCATCCACAACCCCCTGGTCAGCGGCGACCCGCACCTGCGGTTCTACGCCGGCGCGGTGCTGCGCACGCCCGATGGCCTGGCGCTGGGCTCGATGTGCGTGCTCGACACGGTGCCGCGCCAGCTGGCCCCGCAGCAGCTCCAGGCGCTCACCGCCCTGGCCCGCCAGGCGATGGCGCAGATGGAGCTGCGCCGCATGCTGACCCTGGCCCAGGAAGCCAACCGCTATCGCGCGCGCCTGATGGCCATCGCCGGCCATGACCTCAAGACGCCGCTGCGCACCGCCGGGTATGCCATCGACAAGGTCCGGCGCAAGGTCGATGCCGAGACCGCCGCCCAGCTTGAGCCCGCCCGGGACGCGCTGAGCCAGATCGGCCGCGAGTTCGATCAGCTGGCGTCGCTGTCGGTGGCCGGCGGCGACTTCGCCAAGCCGGACCTGGTCGACTTCCCGCTACAGGACGTGCTGAACGCGATCATGAGCACCTGGCGTCGCCCCGCCGAGCTACGTGGCCTGCGCCTGCGCATGGTCCCGACCTCGCTGCGCGTACGCAGCCATCGCACCCTGCTGTCCACGCTGCTGGGCAACCTGCTGGGCAACGCGGTCAAGTACACGCACACCGGCAAGGTGCTGCTGGGCTGCAGGCGTCGCGGCGACCAGGTGGTCGTGGAAATCATCGATACCGGCGTGGGCATGGACGCCGAGGACGCGCGTGAGATCTTCAACGCGTTCCGCCAGGCCAATACGCAACAGGACGGCCTGGGCCTGGGGCTCTGGATCGTCAACCGCACCGCGCAGACGCTGGGCTATCCGGTCCACGTCAGCACCCGCAAGGGCCACGGCAGTCGCTTCAGCGTGACGTTGCCGCTGACCTGATCGGCACACGCGACCCGCAGAAAAGCGCCGGTATGCGGTGCTTCCTTTGATCGCGGCTGCCGAGGTGATGATGCTTTGGGCGGTGGAATGTTCTTGATCTCGACCGGCTCCGGCGTTCACCGCGCCTGGGAGCGGATGCAAAGGCGTTCGCGCGGCTTGGCCGCACGAGCGGATTCTGCCTTGGAGAAAGTCGCCAGGACCACCAGCCAAAGCAGCCGATCAAGCTCGGCTCTACAAGAACGAACGCCTGATCATGCGCACTTTTCTGTAGAGCGGAGCTCGCTCCGCTGCTTTTGCTTGGGAGTGCGCCCCCTGCTTCAGCTTTACCGCGTTTGGCAGCAGCGCGAAGGCATTCGCGCACCTTCGCCGCATGAGCGGCTTCTATGTTGGGAAAGTTACTAAAACCCTCAGCCAAAGCAGCCGAGCAAGCTCGGCTCTACAAAACACCTGAAAGACTCAACTGGTAATGGTCTGCGTCAATTCTTCCCATGTCGGCGGCGTCGGCCAGTCCGGATCACGGTTGCCGTCCATGACCTGGCGCAGGTCGCGCTTGTCGATCTGAGGTGCCAGCACATGGACCAGGTCCAGCGCGTAGTCACGAAGCACGCGTTCGCGCGGCAACACCGCCCAGGCGATGCATTCCTTGATCTCCTTGGGCGCCGGCCACGCGCGCAGGTCTTCGTCGCCGACGCTGAGTGCCATCTCGGCCAGCAGGCCCACGCCCATGCCGGTGCGCACATAGGTCTTGATCAGGTCCGCATCCAGTGCGGTCAGGGCGATGTTGGACTCCAGGCCCGCTTCGCTGAAGGCACGCTGCAGCGATGAGCCGGGGCGGGTCGAGGACTCGTAGCTGATCAGCGGCTGGCTTGCCAGCGTCGCCAGGTCGGGGGCCGCGCCCCTGCGGTCCAGTGCATGGCCGCGTGGCACGACCACCAGACGACGCCAGCGGTACAGCGGCACGGCCAGGCCAGCGGCCGGTGTATCGCCCGAGGTACTGATCACGGCCATGTCGGCATCACCCTGGCCCAGCAGGTCCAGTGCGTCGCTTTCGGCGGCCTGCTGCAGGTGCACGCTCACCTGCGGATAGTCACGCTTGATCTGCGCCACCGCGTGCGGCAGCACGAAGCGCGACTGGGTATGGGTGGTCGCCAGGACCAGCTGGCCCTGGCTCTCACGGCGCTGGTTGGCCGCGTAGGTGCGGATGTTGTTGGCTTCGGACAGCAGCGCCCGGGCGCGCTGGATCACTTCAACGCCGGCCGGGGTCACCGAGTCCAGGCTGCGACCCTTGCGGACGAAGAGGAGGAAACCCAGTTCGTCCTCCAGCTGCTTGAGCTGCTTGGACAGGCCGGGCTGGGTGGCATGCACACGGGTGGCGGCCAGCGTGATGTTGAAATCCGCGTCGGCAATGGCGACCAGGTAGCGCAGCTGGGTCAGTGTCATCGGAAGCCTTCACTGGCAGGGCCATGCGGCCCCATATGGGGAAAAGTAATTTAAGGGCTACCGAACCCGTTATTAAGAACTTAAAGTTATCTGAACGCAGCGGCAAGTCATTTCCGATCGTCATAAGCGGCGCGTAGCGTCGGGTTTCTCCCGTGCTGGACCAACCTGTGAGTGCTGGCCTGTTCCCCCTGTTCGCCGATCTGCGTGGCCGTGCCGTCCGCGTGGTGGGCGGTGGTGCAGTCGCCGAGCGCAAGGTCGAGGCCTTGCTGCACGCCGGCGCCCTGCCCCGTGTCGGCGCCCCGGTGCTGAGCCCGCGGCTGACTGAGTGGGCCGACGCCGGCCGCATCCAGTGGGATGCCGGCACCTTCGTGCCGCACTGGCTCGACGCGGTCTGGCTGGTCATCGCCGCCACCGACGACCACGCCACCAACCGCGCCGTCGCCGCCGAAGCCCAGGCCCGCCATCTGCTGGCCAACGTCGTGGACGATGCTGCGCTGTCCAGCGTCCAGGTACCCGCCGTTGTCGAACGCGGACAACTGCAGATCGCCATCTCCAGCGGTGGCCATGCGCCGATGGTGGCGCGCCATCTCCGCCGCCAGCTGGAAACCCTGCTGGACGATTCCTGGGGATCGCTGGTCGCCCTGCTCGGCCGCCAGCGCCATCGCATCCGTGCGCGCTTCCCCGGGATGGGCGAGCGTCGCCGTTTCTTCGAACAGCTGCTGGACGGCGCCGTCCCGCGCCTGCTGCGCCAGCGCCAGGAGCAGGCCGCCGAGGCCGAGCTGCAGCGCGCGCTGTCATCGGCCCCGCCCGCACCGGCCGTGGGGACGGTCACCCTGGTCGGGGCCGGTCCTGGCGATGCCGGCCTGCTCACGCTCAACGCATTGCGGGCGATGAACCAGGCCGATGTGATCCTGCACGATCGGCTGGTCAGCGACGAGGTGCTGGCCATGGCCCGCCGCGACGCGACCCGGATCGAGGTCGGCAAGTCGGCCAGGGGCCACAGCACGCGGCAGGACGACATCCACGCCCTGATGCTGGAGCACGCGCGCGCCGGCAGGCGCGTGGTGCGGCTCAAGGGCGGCGACCCGTTCGTGTTTGGCCGCGGCGGCGAGGAACTGGAATTCCTCAAGGCCCACGGCGTGCCGTTCGAAGTGGTGCCCGGCATCACTGCCGCCCTGGCCTGCGCGGCGTACTCCGGGATTCCGCTGACCCACCGCGACCACGCCCAGGCCGTGCGCCTGGTCACCGCACACTGCCGCGATTCGCTGGACACGCTGGACTGGCAGGCCCTTGCCCAAGAGCGCCAGACCCTGGCGGTGTACATGGGCGTGGCCGGACTGGACACCTTCCGCGCAAAGCTGATCGCCGCAGGCCGCGCGGCGCACACGCCATTCGCGCTTGTCGAAAACGGCTCCCGCCGCACCCAGCGCGTGATCACCGGCACCCTGGCCGATCTGCCCGACACCGCGCGACGGTTCGACGTGCGCTCGCCGGCGCTGCTGATCCTGGGCGAAGTCGCCGCACTGGCGCAGACGCTGCACTGGCATGGCGATGCGCCGCTGCACGCGCCCGCCCCCACACAAGAATCCAACGCCGGCCGCCGCACGCTGTCGCGCGCTGCCTGACGCCTTCCAAGCCCCTCCGGAGACACGCCCGCATGGCCATCTACGACAACATCCTGGACACCATCGGCAACACGCCGGTGGTCAAGCTGCACCGCCTCGCGCCCGCGCACACCAGCGTCTACGTCAAGGTCGAGTCGTTCAATCCCGGTGGCTCGGTCAAGGACCGCCTGGCGCTGGCGATCGTGCTGGACGCCGAGGCCAAGGGCCTGCTCAAGCCCGGCGACACCATTGTCGAAGCCACCTCCGGCAACACCGGCGTGGCCCTGGCACTGGTGGCCGCGGCCCGCGGCTACAAGTTCGTCGCCACCATGGTCGAGACATTCTCGATCGAGCGCCGCAAGCTGATGCGCGCCTATGGCGCCAAGGTGATCCTGACCCCGGCGGCCGAGCGCGGCAGCGGCATGGTGCGCAAGGCCAAGGAGCTGTCCGAGCAGCATGGCTGGTTCCTGGCCAGCCAGTTCGCCAATCCGGCCAACCCGGCCTATCACCGCAACACCACCGCGCCGGAAATCCTGCGCGACTTCGCCGGCAAGCGCCTGGACTTCTTCGTCAGCGGCTGGGGCACCGGCGGCACCCTGACCGGCGTGGGCCAGGTCCTCAAAGTGGCGCGTCCGGAAACCAAGATCATCGCCACCGAACCGGCGGGCGCGGCACTGCTGAAAGGCGAGGAATGGAAGCCGCACAAGATCCAGGGCTGGACCCCGGACTTCGTGCCCGAGGTGCTGGACCGCGATGTCTACGACGAGCTGTACACCGTGGACGACAACCGCGCGATCGACACCGCGCGCCGCCTGGCGGCCGAAGAAGGCATCTTCGTGGGCATCTCCTCGGGCGCCACGTTGGCCACTGCACTGGAAGTGGCCGAAAAGGCCGTGCCCGGCTCGGTGATCCTGGCCATGCTGCCCGACACCGGCGAGCGGTACTTCTCCACGCCGCTGTTTGCCGACATCAACGAAGGCAGCGACGAAGACTGGCTGGCCGGCCTGCCGTAAGCCAGGATCCAAGCGCTACACCGCAGACGGGCCGCATCAAGCGGCCCGTCTGCATTCAAAGCATCGCGGACGACGCTACTTGAT
>JBIIHJ010000081.1:0-13278 GCA_044235875.1 Pseudoxanthomonas sp. | reverse complement strand
CCGCGTGGGCGCTGGAGTTCTACAAGGCCGTGCGTGCCCGTGACGTGGCGCATGTGTACCGCGAACTCAACGACTTCGTCCTGCCTTATACCGAGCTGCGCAACCGCCGCGCCGGCTACGCCGTGTCCATCGTCAAGGCCGGCATGACCGCGGTCGGCCGTAGCGCCGGCCCGGTGCGCACGCCGCTGGCCGACCTGACCGGTGAAGAGCTGGAAATCCTCAAGAAGCTGATCGGAGACCGCAAGTAATGGGCACCCTCACCGGAAAGATGCTGATCGGTTCCACCGCCACCTTCGGTGCCGATGGCACCGTGCAGGGCCTGGACCCGTCCACGGGCGAACACCTCGCCCCCGATTACGGCCTGGCCACCGCCGCCGACCTGGAGCGCGCCTGCGCGCTGGCCGCGGCCGCGTTCGATACGTATCGCGAGACTTCGCTCGAAGCGCGCGCCACGTTCCTGGAAACCTGCGCCGACGAAATCCTCGCCATCGGCGATGACCTGATCGTGCGCGCCATGGCCGAGTCCGGCCTGCCGCGTGCACGCCTGGAAGGTGAGCGCGGCCGCACCGTCGGCCAGCTCAAGCTGTTCGCCTCGGTCGTGCGCGAAGGCAGCTGGCTGGAAGCGCGCCTGGATCCGGCCCTGCCGGAGCGTGCGCCCCTGCCGCGCAGCGACCTGCGCCAGCGCCACATTGCACTGGGCCCGGTCGCCGTGTTTGGCGCCAGCAACTTCCCGCTGGCCTTCTCGGTGGCCGGTGGCGATACCGCCTCGGCCCTGGCCGCCGGTTGCCCGGTGGTAGTCAAGGCGCACAACGCGCATCCCGGGACTTCCGAGCTGGTGGGCGTGGCGATCCAGAAGGCCGTGGCCAAGTGCGGCCTGCCCGAGGGCACCTTCTCGCTGATCTATGGGGCCGGCACCAAGATCGGCAGCGCGCTGGTCGCCGATGCGCGCATCAAGGCGGTGGGCTTCACCGGCTCACGCGGTGGTGGCACGGCGCTGATGCAGGTCGCCGCCTCGCGCGCCGAGCCGATCCCGGTCTACGCCGAGATGAGCAGCATCAATCCGGTCTACCTGCTGCCCGAAGCGCTCAATGCGCGTGCAGAAGCGTTGGGCGAGGCCTTCGTCGGTTCGCTGACCATGGGCGCCGGCCAGTTCTGCACCAACCCGGGCCTGCTGCTGGCGATCGATTCGCCGGCACTGGATACCTTCGTCACCGCCGCGGTCGACGCGCTCAAGGCCTCGGCCGCCAGCGTCATGCTGACCCCGGGCATCGGCAAGGCCTACGCCGATGGCGTCGCCGCGCTCGCCGGTCACGACAAGGTCACCACGCTGGCGCGCGGCCTGCCGGCGGAAGGCCCGAACCGCTGCGAAGCGGCGTGGTTCACCACCGATGCCGATGCGTTCCTGGCCGATGAGGCGCTGCAGGCCGAAGTCTTCGGCGCCTCGTCCATGCTGATCCGCTGCAGGGACCAGGCCCAGCTGATCGCCCTGAGCGAACACCTGGAAGGTCAGCTCACCGCGACCCTGCACATGGACCAAGGCGACATCGCTCTGGCCAAGGCGCTGCTGCCGGTGCTGGAGCGCAAGGCCGGCCGCATCCTGGCCAATGGCTGGCCGACCGGCGTCGAGGTTTGCCACGCGATGGTCCACGGCGGCCCGTACCCGGCCACCTCCGACTCGCGCAGCACCTCGGTCGGCACGCTGGCGATCAAGCGCTTCCTGCGCCCGGTCTGCTACCAGGACCTGTTCGCCGAACTGCTGCCGCAAGCCCTGGCCGATGGCAACCCGCTGGCCATCTGGCGCCGCACCGACGGCGTGCTGGGCAAGGACTGATCCACCTCCCGCGTCAGGGCCTTCTGGTCCTGGCGCGGTCTGCATCTGCAACACCTAACACGCCGAGGCCTGAAGGCCCGCGACATCGCCAGCAGCGTGGGCCGGGAGGGCCAGCAGCACGCGCCGGCTGGATCACACGCACAGATCGATCGACCGGGCGCGTCCTTGCACGGCCCTACATCGTCAAGAGAGGGGATGATGAACTCCAAGCACTACCGCACCACCGCATTGCTTACCTTGGCTGTTGCGACGGCGCTGGCCGCACCGCTGGCGCAGGCCGAGACGAAGCTGGACAGCAATGGCTTCAACGCCTCGTCCGACGACGGTGAATACACCTTCGGCATCCATGGCCGCGTGCAGTTCGACGGCGGCTGGTTTGACAACGATGACCTGCGCACCGACAACGCCAACGGCACCGAGCTGCGCCGCGTGCGCCTGGCGGTGTCGGGCAAGTTCGGCGACTGGGGTTACGTGGTCGATTACGACTTCGCCAACGACAAGCCGGTTGGCCAGACCATCGCCATCTCGCATGACCTGGGCCCGGGTTCGATTGCCATCGGCCAGATCAAGCCGTTCTACTCGCTGGAATACACCACCGACGATCTCTGGGCTTCGATGCAGGAGCGCTCGTGGGTGGCTGACACGCAGGCACTGGGCTACCGCTACGGCGCCTCGTGGGTGGGAAACACCAAGGACAAGCAGTGGATCTACGGCATCAACGTCTACAACGAGGCCAACACCGACACCGACCGCAACAGCGGCCTGGGCGAGTCGGCCCGCCTGGTCTGGTTGCCGCTAGCCAAGGACAACGGCCTGCTGCACCTGGGCGTGAGCGGCGGCCATGACGAGATTGGCCGCAACCAGAACGACGTCTACACCGGCACCAGCGCTTCGGTGCGCGCCGCCGGCCACCTGTCCGACCAGTCGCGTTTCACCTTGATTGCGCTCAACGACGGCAGCAAGGTGGACATCAACAAGTACTTGGGCGAAGCCGCTTATTCTCGCGGCCCGTTCTACGTGCAGTCCGAGGCCGGCAAGGCGCATTACGAAGATGGCGCCCAGGATGGCGACCTGAAGACCGGTTACGCCACGGTCGGCTGGTTCATCACCGGCCAGACCCGCGGCTACGACTTCAAGAAAGCCCGCTTCACCCGTCCCGATGGCATCGGCGAGCACGGCGCGTGGGAAGTGGCGCTGCGTTACGACACCGCGCATGGTGAGCAGGTCAACCGCGATATCGAGGTCAAGGCGACCACGCTGGGCGTGAACTACTACGCCAACAAGAACGTGATGTTCCGCCTGAACTACATCCATAGCGATGCGCAGGACAATCTGGCCCACGCCACGCTGGACAAGACCAACGCCATTACTGGCCGCATGCAGATCGCGTTCTGATCGCACTGACCCCGGAGCACGCTTCAGATGAATGCAACGACTGAAAAAAGAACGCGGATGCGGTTGTGGATCGTGCTGTTCCTGTTCATCGTCACGACGATCAACTACGCCGATCGGGCCACCCTCTCCATCGCCGGTTCCTCGATGCAGAAAGAACTGGGCATCAGTGCCGAGGAACTGGGCTTCATCTTCTCGGCGTTTGGCTGGGCGTATGTGACCTGCCAGATTCCGGGCGGCTGGCTGCTGGACCGTTTCGGCGCCAAGAAGGTCTACGGCTGGGGGATCGCGCTGTGGTCGGTATTCACCGCGCTGCAGGGCGCGATCCACATCCTGCCGGGCGGGATGATGGTGCCGGCGCTGTTCCTGCTGCGCTTCCTGGTGGGCGTGGCCGAAGCCCCGTCGTTCCCGGGCAACAGCCGCATCACCGCGGCCTGGTTCCCGGCCAACGAGCGTGGTTCGGCCTCGGCGTTCTTCAACTCGGCGCAGTACTTCGCCACGGTGATCTTCGCCCCGATCATGGGCTGGATGGTGGCGACGCTGGGCTGGCACCACGTGTTCCTGGTCATGGGCGTCGTGGGCGTGTTGGCGGCACTGGTGTGGCGCGTGGTGATCTACAACCCGCGTGAACATCCCCGCGCCAACAAGGCCGAGATCGACTACATCACCGCCGGCGGTGCGCTGGTGGACATGGACAAGCCGGGCGAGAAGAAGTCGGGCAACCAGTGGTTTTACGTCAAGCAACTGCTCAAGAAGCGCATGATGATCGGCGTGTACCTGGGCCAGTACGGCGTCAACGGCGTGACCTACTTCTTCCTGACCTGGTTCCCGGTGTACCTGGTGCAGGAGCGCGGCATGTCGATCCTCAAGGCCGGCTTCATTGCTTCGCTGCCGGCGCTGTGCGGTTTCGCCGGTGGCGTGCTGGGTGGCGTGTTCTCCGACTGGCTGCTGCGCCGCGGGCACTCGCTGACCTTCGCCCGCAAGCTGCCGATCGTGCTGGGCATGGGCCTGTCGTCGGTGATCGTGGTGGCCAACTACGTGTCCACCGAGTGGATCGTGGTGGCGGTAATGGCGATGGCCTTCTTCGGCAAGGGCATCGGCGCGCTAGGCTGGGCGGTGGTGTCCGATACCGCGCCCAAGCAGATCATCGGCCTGGCCGGCGGCATGTTCAACATGTTCGGCAACATCGCCTCGATCACCACGCCGATCGTGATCGGTTACCTGGTCGGCAGCAGTGGCTCGTTCGCCTCGGCGCTGGCCTTCGTGGCCGCCAACGGCGCGCTGGTGGTGGTCAGCTACCTGGTGATCGTCGGCAAGATCGAACGTATCGAGCTGCGCGAACCGCCGCACAATGGTGCCGCGCGCCAGGTGCCCGCCACCCAGCATTGAAGACAAGGCCGCAAGCAAGGTGAACCTGATGTCCGCAGTCCCCACCCAGCCGCAATGGCGCAGCATCCAGCTGCGCCCCGAAGACAACGTCGCCGTCGTGGTCAACGACGGGGGCGCGCCGGAAGGCGCGACCTTCCAGGACGGCGTCACCACCATCGAGGCGGTCCCGCAGGGCCACAAGGTGGCCCTGGTGCCGATCGCCAGGGGCGCGGCGGTGATGCGCTACGGCACGCCGATCGGCTATGCCAATGCCGACATCGCGGTGGGGACGTGGGTGCAGGAAAGCCTGCTGGACATGCCGGCCGCGCCGGAGCTGGACGCGCTGGACCTGAGCCTGCAAACGCCGCGCGATGTGCAGCCGCTGGAGGGCTACACCTTCCAAGGCTACCGCAACCGCGACGGCAGCGTGGGCACGCGCAACATCCTGGGCATCATGACCAGCGTGCAGTGCGTGGTTGGCGTGCTGGGCCACGCGGTGGAGCGCATCCGCGCCGAGCTGCTGCCCAAGTATCCCAACGTCGATGACGTGGTGGCGATCAACCACGTCTACGGCTGTGGCGTGGCGATCACCGCGCCGGAGGCAATCATTCCGATCCGCACCCTGCGCAACATCGGCCGCAATCCCAACTTCGGCGGCCAGGCGCTGGTCGTCGGCCTGGGCTGCGAGAAGCTGGTGCCGGAAAAGCTGCTGCAGGACGATGCCGACGCCAGCGATAGCGCGGTCTATCGCCTGCAGGAGGCGACGATGGGCTTCCAGGACATGATCAAGAGCATCATGGACCTGGCCGAAACGCGCTTGCAGCACCTCAACGCCCGTCAGCGAGAGACCATTCCGGCGTCCGAACTGGTGGTGGGCATGCAGTGCGGCGGCAGCGATGCGTTTTCCGGCATCACCGCCAACCCCGCGCTGGGCGTGGCGGCCGACCTGCTGGTGCGCGCGGGTGCCACGGTGATGTTCTCCGAGAACACCGAAGTGCGCGACGGTATCCAGCTGCTGGTGCCGCGCGCGGCCAATGAAGACGTGGCCAAGGCGCTGGTGCGCGAGATGGCCTGGTACGACAACTACCTCGCACGCGGCCAGGCCGACCGCAGCGCCAACACCACGCCCGGCAACAAGAAGGGCGGCCTCTCCAACATCGTCGAGAAGGCGATGGGCTCGATCGCCAAATCCGGCACCTCGACCATCAGCGGCGTCGTGCCGCCGGGCGAGCGGGTCAAGGGCCGTGGCCTGCAGTACTGCGCCACGCCGGCCAGCGATTTCGTCTGCGGCACGCTGCAGACCGCCGCCGGCATGAACCTGCATATCTTCACCACCGGCCGCGGCACGCCGTATGGACTGGGGATGGTCCCGGTGATCAAGGTCGCCACCCGCAGCGAACTGGCGCGGCGCTGGTCGGACCTGATGGACGTCGATGCCGGCGTGGTCGCCACCGGCGACAAGACCCTGGACGAAATGGGCTGGGAGATCTTCCAGCTGTACCTGGACGTCGCCAGCGGCACGCAGACCTGGGCTGAGAAACACCACCTGCACAATGACCTGGCCCTGTTCAATCCCGCGCCGATCACCTGACCGGCGCTGTATCCAATCTCGCGTCGATCACGGATCGATGCTGCACGTGAGGAGCCTTGCTGATGGACCGTCCCCGCATCCTGCAACTGCTTCCGCTCTCGCCGGTGCTGGACGCCGCGCTGGCCGAGCAGTTGGACGTATCCACCTGGTGGACGCAGGACGATCCGGCCGGCTTCCTCGTCGCCTCGGGCGCCGGCATCACCGGCGTGGTGACCAGCGCCAACGTCGGTGTCGCGCCTGAACTCATGGCGGCCTTGCCCGACCTCAAGGTGATCTCCAGTCGCGGCGTCGGCATGGACAGGGTCGACCTGGCCGAAGCCAAGGCGCGTGGCATCGCGGTGGCCGGCAGCTTCGGCACGTTGGATGACTGCGTCGCAGACCTGGCCATGGGACTGGTGATCGATGTGATGCGCCAGGTCTCGGCCTCGGATCGCTTCGTGCGCGCCGGGCGCTGGACGCAGGGCGGCTATCCGCTGACGACACGCGTGAGCGGCAAGCGCCTGGGCCTGGTCGGCTTCGGCCAGATCGGCCAGGTGATCGCCAAGCGCGCGAGCGGCTTCGACATGCCGGTGCGCTATCACAGCCGTCGCCCGGTCGCCGGCCATGAGGCGCAGCACGAGGCCGACCTGCACGCGCTGGCGCGCTGGTGCGACGTGCTGGTGCTGATCCTGCCCGGTGGTGCCGCCACCCGGCACATCGTCGATGCAGGCGTGCTCGATGCGCTCGGTCCGGACAGTTATCTGGTCAACGTCGCGCGCGGCAGCGTGGTCGATCAGGACGCACTGATCGCTGCCCTGGTCGAAGGCCGCCTCGCCGGCGCCGGGCTGGATGTCTTCGCCGCCGAGCCGCAGGTGCCCGAAGCCTTGCGCGCACTGGACAACGTGGTCCTGGCGCCGCACGTCGGCAGCGGCACGCATGAAACCCGCAAGGCGATGGAAGACCTGGTGCTGGACAACCTGCTGCACTACTTCAAGACCGGCCGCGTGCTCGCACCGGCCTGACCGCCATCGCGTCAGGCGTCTTCGGAGCGCCTGCGCGGCAGGCCATCGTTCGGGTCGATCGCGCACCAGTCCACGTGCGTTTCCCAGTGCGTGTGCGCCTGCGGCGCGCGATCCAGGCGCGTGGTGAGGTTGGCAACGACGACGTGCAGTTCGCCCGGCCAGCGCGGCGATCGGAAGAACAGCGTCGAGCCACAGTGCGTGCAGAAACCGCGCTCGGCCTGCGTTTCGGCCAGGTGCCAGCGCAGCAAACCCTGCGGATCGCGCACCTCGCAGTGCGCGGCCTCCAGGCCGACCCACGTGACGAACGCCGCACCGTGCGCGCGCTGGCAGCGTTGGCAATGGCAGTGCGACAGCCACAGACTCGGCAGCTTCGCATCGAGCTGCACCGCGCCACACAGGCACTGGGCGTGGGCGGCGATGGCGTCGGGATCGAAGGTGGGCGATGGCATGTCAGCCTCGTGCGGTGCGCGTGGGCGCCGATGCTACGCCGTTGACCCGGATCAGGCCGCGCGGGCGGCGCTGCGCGGCTCCGTGCGCCGGTAGCCCAACGCTTCGGTCAGGTGCGCGGTGGCGATGTGGTCGGCGCCGGCCAGGTCGGCGATCGTGCGCGCGACCCGCAGCGTGCGCTGCATGGCGCGTGCGGACAGCTGCAGCTTGTCGATCGCCCGTTCCAGCAGCGCCTGGTCCTGCGCGGAAAGACGACAGCTGGCGAAGGTCTGTGCGTGCCCCAGGCGCGCGTTGAGCAGACCGCCGCGTGCCAGCTGGCGCTCACGCGCGGCCTGGACCCGTGCACGCACCGCATCGCTGGTCTCGCCGGCCGGCGCGTCGGGACGCAGGTCCTGCGGAGGCACGCGGGGCACGTCGACCTGCAGATCGATGCGGTCCAGCAGCGGCCCGGAAATCCGGTTGCGATAACGCGTCACGATGTCTGCGCTGCAGCGGCAGCGCCCGCTGCTGTCCCCCGCCCAGCCGCACGGGCAAGGGTTCATGGCCGCCACCAGCTGAAAGCGCGCGGGAAACTCGGCACTGCGCGCTGCGCGCGACACCGTGACCGTGCCGGACTCCAGCGGTTCGCGCAGGACCTCCAGTGCACGCCTGTCCCACTCCGTAAGCTCGTCCAGGAAGAGCACGCCGTTGTGCGCCAGCGAAATCTCCCCCGGCCGCGGTTGTGCGCCACCGCCGACCAGCGCCACGGCGCTGGCGGTGTGGTGCGGCGAACGGAACGGACGCTGCCGCCAGCGGGTTGGATCCAGCCCGCGCCCGCTGACCGAGGCGACCGCTGCGCTTTCCAGGGCCTCCGCTTCGCTCGCAAGCGGCAGGATGCCGGGCAGGCGTGAAGCCAACAGCGTCTTGCCACAGCCAGGGGATCCAACGAACAGCAGGTGATGTCCTCCGGCGGCCGCGACCTCCAGCGCGCGGCGGGCATGCAGCTGGCCGCGCACGTCGCTCAGGTCGGCCATCGGCGCCTCGGTCGCGTCGCCGGTTTGCGCGGCGACCGGCGCGCGTGCGCTCGAGAGCATCGCGCAGACTTCCAGCAGCGTGCGCGCGGTGCAGGCGCCGCCCTCGCGCACCAAGGCTGCTTCGCCGCCGTTGGCCAGCGGGACCACCAGCCGGCGGCCTTGGGTTGCGGCCGCCAGCACGGCCGGTAGCACGCCATCGACCGGACGCAGCTCTCCGGTCAGGCCGAGTTCGCCGAGGAATTCCCATTCGGCCAGCGCCTGGCGATCGATCTGGCCGCTGGCGGCCAGGATGCCCAGGGCGATGGGCAGGTCGAAGCGGCCGCCGTCCTTGGGCAGGTCCGCCGGCGCCAGGTTGACGGTGATGCGGCGGGCGGGAAACTCGAACTGCGCGCACAGGATCGCAGCGCGCACGCGGTCGCGGCTCTCGCGCACGGCCGCTTCGGGCAGGCCGACGATCTGAGTGGACGGCAGGCCGCCAGAGAGGTGCACTTCCACCTGGACGCCTGGGGCATGCACGCCGGCCCGCGCACGGCTGTGCACCAGGGCAAGACTCATGGGGACACTCCTTGTCCGCCGATGGGCGAAAGAGCTAGCTGCGCGTGGCGGCGCGCGATTCCAGGGCGGACAGCTCGCGCTCGAGGGCGTCGAGCTTCTCGCGGGTGCGCAGCAGCACCGCGCGTTGCACTTCGAATTCCTCGCGCGTGACCAGGTCCAGTCGCGACAGGCCGGACTGCAGGGCGCTCTTGAAGGTGCGCTGCAGGTCCTCGCGTGATTCACGCAGGCCCGGCGGCACCAGATCGCTCAGGCGGCGCGCGAGGTCGTCGATGGGGTTCAGGTCGATCATGGGGCAATCCTCCCGTTGGTGACCGCAAGGCTCGCACGCACGTCCGGGGCGCTGCCATCGGCAAAACCCGCACCGGCGCATCGGAAAAATCCGAACGCGATGCGGAACAGGATCACATTGGAACGGATCGGCGCCCGCGAGCGCAACGCCGGCGTGTGGCCGGCGCGTCGGCGATCAGGCCTTGCTCCACGCGTAGAAGCGCTTCCAGACAGTGCGGATCGTGGTGACCCAGCCACGCTGGGCGACCACTTCGGCGCGGCGGCCCGTGATCGTGCGGCCGCTCAGGCGCTGCTGGATCTTCAGCGCGTTGGCCAGGTCCGAGCGACGCAGCTCGCGCAGCAGCGGCAGGCGCATCATCCAGCGCGGCAGGCGCATGGCCGAGGCATAGTCCAGCAGCACCAGGGTGCCGCCACTGACCATCAGGTTGGAGCTGTGCAGATCGTTGTGGGTGATGCCCGCCGCGTGCAGCTGGGCGATCAGCGCGCGCAGCTGGCGGAACACGGCTTTGCCGGTATCGACCGCTTCACCACCCAGCGCGGTGCCTGAAATGAACTCCATGCCCAGCAGCAGGCCACCAGCGGTGCCCAGCAGCATCGGCGCGTGGCGCCAGCCGGCCAGGTGCTTGAGCATGCGCGCCTCGCGCCAGACCAGCAGGCGTGCCAGCAGGGCCATCGGGGTGCCGGCGTAGCGGCGGTAGTCCTTCACCACGACCGGGCGCCCCTCGTAGGGGGTCACGTAGACGTCCGGCTCGAGCACGCGCTCTCCGCGCTTGAGCAGCTTGGACGTGGCCGGCAGGCGGGCGCCGGGATGGAAGGGGAGCAGGGCGGTATTCATGGGGAGTCCGGCGGGCGGCGGTGGCGCCGCGGAGAAACGGAAGCCAGGAGCGCGGCGCTAAATACTGTACTTGTTGTATCGGCAAACAATTCTAACGTCTTTCCGACATCAGGATGTAACGAATTTCCGACATAAGACCGGCCGGGTCCCGTACAGACTGTTCCGCTGGCCGTGCTGATCGCCTGTCCGGGCGTAATTTCAGTTTCAAACGTGCGCCGTCTGCTCACGCGCAGCGTCCCCTCGCTGCGATGACGCGCGTTGGTCTAGGTTCGAGCTTTCCCCGCACCAGGACCTGCCCATGCGCCCGATCGCCGAATTGCTCAGTGACGAACAGGACGAGGCCGCAGTCACCAGGCTGCTGCCCAAGATCCAGGAGCTGCTGGCCGGCGACGAGTCGGTGGACTACATCGCCGTCCAGAAGAAGTTGGTCGTGAACATCTCGCCCGATGCGATCGTGCTGACCAGCCGGCGTTTCATCGTGGTGCGTCCGCGGCTGATGGGCATGGACTTCCAGGACTTCCCCTGGCGCGAAGTGGCCGACGTGCACATGAGCGAGCAGATGGTCGGGGCGACCATCGTGTGCAGGACCGTCGACGGCGGCGCGGTCCAGGTGGATAGCCTGCCCAAGCGCCAGGCGCGCCGGGTCTACGCCTACGCGCAGGGTGTGGAGGAACAGGCTTACGAAAAGCGCCGCCAGGTGGAGCTCGAAAAACTTCGTGCCTCGGCCGGCGGGGTGGTGCTGCATGCGCCCACGCCCACCTCGCCGCCTGCGGTGCCTGCGCCCGACGATCCGATGCAGGTCCTGGGCAAGCTCAAGCAGCTGCTCGATGCCGGGCTGATCAGCCAGGGCGAATACGAAGCGAAGAAGACCGAGGTGCTCGGCCGGATGTGATGTGTCCCAGGCCGGAAACGACAGCGGGGCGCGGATCACTCCGCGCCCCGTTGCGTTTGGAGACGGTGCTGCAGCCTAGAACTCGGCGCCGAAGGTCAGGAAGATCTGGCGCGGCGCGCTGGCGTGGATCGCATACAGGGTGCCGTTGGGATCTGCGGCGGCGGTGGAACTGATCTGCGCGGCGTAGCGCTTGTCGGTGAGGTTGGTCACGTTGAGCGCCACGTTGACGTTGCGCAGCCCCAGCCCTTCACCGAAGTTGTAGCCCGCGCCGAAGTCGAAGGTGGTCACGCCCGGCACGGACTGGTCGTTGGTGTAGGTGTAGTAGCGCTTGCCGGTGTACTTGCCGCGCAGGCTGACGTTGAAGTTGTCGCGGCGCCAGGTCAGCTCGCTCGAGGCCATCTGCTGCGGCGTATCGACGGTGATCTTGCCGGCCACCGGGACCGGGACGCCGCCGGCGATGTAGTTGTCCTCGTAGGTGGTCCTGTTCCAGGACAGCGCGTTGTACCACTCCAGTCCTTCGATGGGCTTGAGGATCAGGGTCAGTTCGGCGCCGTTGCTCTTGACCGAGCCGACGTTGACGAACTGGGTCACGCATTCGGGGCGCGTGCCGACCTCGATGCTGGAACACGGATTGAGCGAGAGCAGGCGGTTGTTGAAGATCACGTGGTAAACGGCCAGCGACGCCTGGTACTTTTCGCCGAAGTTGCGCCAGCCCGCTTCCAGCGTGCGCGACTTCTCCGGCTCCAGCCCTGCGGCCGCGGCAAAGGAGGCCGGCGATACCTGCAGCGGACCGCCGCTGCCGCCGCCGACGAAGGCGGCGATGTTTTCGGCATACGAGGCGAACACTTCGTTGGCCGGGTTGAGGCGCAAGCCCACGCCGGCCTGCGGCAGGATCGAGTCCTTGGCCAGCAGCGTGCCGCTGGCCAACGAGGTCTCGGTGCCGGCCCTGGAGACCGCTTCCATCTCGGTGCGCGGGCTCTTGAAGCCCACGTCCACGGTCAGGCGGTCATCGAGGAATTTCATCCGGTCCTGCACGTAGAACTGGCGCGTATGGATCGCAAAGTCCTGGTCGAACAACCGGCGGTCCGGACGGTTGAGGTAGTAGTCGTCCAGGAACGGGCCGGTCACGTAGTAGAAATTGCGCTCGACGTTGTGGTCGTTGTACTCGTACCAGAGGCCCGCCTCCAGCGCGTGGATGCCCCACTGCCAGGTGAGTGCAGCAGTCATTCCGGTACGGTTGATGGTGTAGTTGGTCGAGCGGATGGAGATGGGCAGGGCCTGGTCCGTGCCCGGGTTGGAGGCCTGGCCTGGCGCCCACCAGTGGCCCTGGCCGCGGTTTTCGTGGTGATAGGTCATCACCTTCAGGCGCGCGCTGTCGCCCAGGGCGATGTCGCCGTCGAGCGAATACAGATTGTCGTCACGCAGGGCGCGCGACTGGTAATAGGCATCATCGATGCTGTTGACGCCACCGGTGAATGCGCACTGCGCGGGGTTGTAGGTGGCCGGGGCGCAATAGGCGGCGGCGACGGCGCGGTCCCAGTCCGGCGCGTAGATGTTCCAGTCCCAGCCCAGGCCGCGGGCCAGGCCGCTCTTGGACAGCGAGGCATAGTTGGCCTGGCTCACGCGCGAGGTGGCGATGAAGGCGCCGAAGCGGTTGTCGCCCACGTTCCACACGGCCTTGGCGTTGAACTGCCGGGTGGTCTGGTTCTGGCGGGGCGCGGTCCACATGTCCGCGTCCTGGTGCACGCCGGAGACATAGGCGGCAAAACCGTTGTGGTCACCGGTATCCACGCGCACGAAGGTGCGGTTCTCGTTGTCGCTGCCGATGGTCTGCTGCACGCGGCCACCGAATTCGCTCGCCGGGTCCTGCGAGAAGTACTGGATCGTGCCGCCCAGGTTGCTGGTGGAGGCCACGCCCAGCGAGCCTATGCCTTCGGACAGTTCGGCGCCGGCCAGGTTCTCCGGGATCAACGCGCGGGCGATGCTCAGGCCGTTGTAGTTGCCGTAACTGTTGTCGCCCAGCGGAATCCCGTCCAGCGTGTAGCCCAGGCGGCTCTTGTCGAAG
>JBIIHJ010000358.1:0-4108 GCA_044235875.1 Pseudoxanthomonas sp. | reverse complement strand
GATCGCCTTGGTGGCCGCATAGGGAGCCTGGAAATTCTCCCCGTACGGCACCTCGTCGGCGCCCAGGCCTTCGACCGGATGCGTTGCACGATGGGTCACGCTGGGCGTGGAGGTATAGACCAGCCGGGTCACGCCGTTGGCGCGGCAGGCGGCGATCACGTGGTCGGTTCCGGTGACATTGGCACTGTAGTAACTGGCATAGCTGCCCCAGGCGCCGGCCTTGGCCGCGTTGTGCAAGACCGCATCGACACCGGCCACCGCGTGGGTGATGGCATGCGCATCGGCCAGGTCGCCCTGGACCTGGCCCACGCCCAGCGCCGCCAGCGCCGGGTAATGGCTGCGCTGGAAACTGATGACCTCATGGCCCCGCGCGACCAGCCCACGGCACAGCGCCTGGCCCAGAAAGCCACCACCGCCGGTCACCAGAATCTTCATTGCACGCGTCCATCCGCCTTCATGAGGGCCCACACGATAGCGGCAGTCGGGCGCGCGGGCGACGCGAACGGCGCTGGTCGTGCTGCATGGACTTGCGCAAACGATTGATCGGACTGGACTTCAGGATTCTTCATTCGCGCATCAGGCACTTCATCCGCTGTGCCGGCGCAATGGACGGACCACCCTGATGGAGTTCGCCATGTCGCGCCTGCCTTTCGTGTTGTCCCTCGCCCTGGCCCTGGTGCCTGCCGCCCATGCCGCCACCCCGTCGTCGGCGCCGCCCGCGTTGGGCGACGGCTGGAAGGTCGCCGACCCTGCCGCGGCCCACTGGAACGTCCAGGCCTTGACGGCAATGGAACACGCCATCGCCGACGGCCAGGCGCCCGAGACCACCAGCGTCCTGATCGCCCGCGATGGGGCGCTGGTTTACGAACGCTATTTCGGCGGCAGCGACCGCGAAGCGCTGCAGGACACCCGCTCGGCCACCAAGAGCGTGACCGCGCTGCTGGTCGGTGCGGCGATCGCACAGGGCGCGCTCCCCGACGCACAGGCCCGGGTCTATGCACAGTTCGGCGACCGCCACTGGCAACATCCGGATCCGCGCAAGGACGCGATCACCGTCGAAGACCTGCTGACCATGAGTTCCCAGTGGGAATGCGACGACGACAACGCTTTCTCCACCGGCAACGAGGAGCGCATGTACGTCAGCGCCGATTGGGTCCAGTTCGCCCTGGACCTGCCACCCAAGGGCTATGCGCCGTGGATCAAACGCCCCCAGGAGAGCCCACACGGCCGCGCGTTCTCCTACTGCACGGCCGGAGCCTTCGTGCTCGGCGCCCTGGTCGAAAAGACCACCGGTCAGCGGTTGGAAGATTTTTCCGCGCAGACCTTGGAGCGCCCGCTGGGCATCGTGCGTGCGCAGTGGAACCATGCCTCGGAAGGGACCGGTATGGGCGGCGGCGGCACCCGCTACCGCAGCCGCGACCTGGCCAAGTTCGGCCAGCTGTTGCTCGATCACGGGCGCTGGCAGGGCAGACAGGTGCTGCCCGCCAGCTGGGTCGAGTCGATGACCACCATCCACGCCCAGGCGCGCGAGGACGCCGACTACGGCTACCTGATGTGGCGCTTCCGCTTCCCGGTGCGCGGCGTCGAACGCGGCGTGTGGGCAATGTCGGGCAATGGCGGCAATTACGTGTTCGTGCTGCCGGAAGAGCACCTGGTGGCGGTGATCACCCGGCGCGCCTACAACCAGCGGCAGATGCATCAACAGTCCCAGAAGCTGTTCGCCGATTACGTGCTCAAGGCGCTGCCGTAGTGGTGCCGCGTTCGTCCTGCAGCAGGCCGGCACGCTGCACCCGCGCACGCTGGGTCGCGATGTCGGCTTCGCTGCGCGCCAGCACGGTCTCGAATCCAGGCTGCGCGCGCAACGCGGCGAACAGGGGTGACGCGCGCAGATAGGCCGTGTCGCGATAGCCAGCGGCCCGCGCGCGATCCAGCGCCTGGAGTGCGGCATCGGGATCTCCGGCGGTCAGCAGCAGCAGGGCGGCATCGACACCATCCAGCGGATCGCTGCCGTGGGCCAGACCTGCCAGCAAGGCTTGCGCTTGCTGGCGCAAGGTGTCGGCTGGCGGGCGCGGATGTGCGCCCGATGCCCAGGCCAGCGTCTGCGGCAGGCTGGCCTGCGGGCGCAGCCGCAACGCCTGCAGGCTGGCCTGACGTGCCCCATCGGCATCTTGCCGCACCAGCGCCAGTTCGGCCTGCAGCAGCCACAGCCCGACATAGCCCGTGCCCCGGCGCTGTGCCTGGTCCAGCGCGGTCTGCGCCTCGGCGTAGCGCCCATGCGCGAACAGAAATCCCGGCCATGCCAGGTTGGAAAACACACTGTCCGGATACAGCTGGAAGCTCTCGCGGTAGCGCGCCTCTGCCGCGCCCCCGTAGCCCAGCAGGTTGAGATTGCTGGCGATCTGGATCGGCAGGAAGCGCACTTTTGCCGGGTCGCGCACCTGCAGGTTAGCGGCCAGCGCGTCGGCCAGACGCCCCTGGCGTTCGTAGAGATAGGCGGCCGAGCCGCGCACCGCGTCGGCCTGCGGGTCAAGCTGCAAGGCGGTTTCGTAGGACGCCACTGCCTGGGCGACCTCACCCTTGCAGTCATGCGCGTATCCCAGCGCCGCATGCGCCGCCGACAGCCGCGGGCGCGCGGCGACCACCTGCTGGGCCAGGTGCTGTGCCTGCAGCGCGGTGTGCGGATCGCCGCCGTACTGGCACACGCTGGCGCTGTAGCTGCGGCTGAGCCCGAGCTGTGCCTGGAGATCGTCGGGCGCTTGCTGCAGGCGCTGCCGATACAGCGCGATCGCCCGCTCGTTGTTGTCGCGCTGGCCGATGCCGGCGTAATAGTCGGCACGTTGCAGCAATGGCGCAGCAACCGCTTCCTCACCCCTGTGGCCATGCCAGACCACGGCCAGCAGCGCCAACATGATCGCGATGAACGCCACACCAGCAGGCACCCACCCACGTGGGCGTGATGCCGACGGCACAGGCAACAGCGGCTGTGCTTGGGCCTCTTGCACGGGTGCGCAGAGCTGATAGCCCTGGCCACGGACCGAGCGCAAATAGCGCGGCTGCCGCGAGGCATCGCCCAGGGCCTGTCGCAACAGGCGCACACGCTGGGTCACCGTTTCCTCGTTGACCAGCGCCGGCGCCCATACCTGCGCGATGACTTCGTCAAACCCGACAACGCGCTGCCCTTGCCCGAGCATGTAGTGCAGCAGGCGAAAGCTCAGGCCGTGCACGTCCAGCGCCGTCCCGTCGCGCTCGACCCGCTGCCGGTCCACATCGATCACCAGATCATCCAGCCGGTAGCGCGCACCCATCGCCGAATTCCTCAGCGCAGCCGTTCGGCGGCCCACGCGGCCAGTTTCTCGCGGCCGATCTTGGCGTTGTGGCGGATATCCACCGGAAAACCCGGATGGCATAGGAAGGTGTCGATGCCGCGCAACGCCGCGTGGTCCTGTGCGATGGCGCGCAAGTCCGCTTCGATCGCATCGCGCTGGGACGGCGGGACCTCCGGCAGCAACTCGAAGCACAGCACCGGGCGCTGCCGGCCCAGGGGCCCCACGCCCACCAGCGCGGTGCGGCGCACTTCGCCATGGACGTTGAACACCGGCTCGACCTGCTCGGTATACAGCGGGCCCTCGGCCGTCTCCAGGCGCTGGGTCTTGCGTCCGCAGAACCACAGCCGCCCGCCCGCATCGAAATAGCCGACATCGCCCATGCGATGCACCACCCGTGTGCTGCCATCGGCCAGGGTTTCGCGGATCTTGGCGATCTTCGTCGCCGCCTCACGGTTGAAGTAGCTGTCGGTGGCGGTCGGGCCGGCCACGGTGATCTCGCCGACCACGCCGGCGGGCACTTCGCGCGTGCCGGACCAGGCCTCGATGGCGGCATCGTCGATGGCGATGATGCGCACTTCGTTCGGCGCCACGGCGTGGCCGACGCAGGTGCCGGCGCCGCTCTCGGTCGCCATGCGGGTGGCTTCCAGTTCGCGGCCTTCGATCACCGCGACCGGCAGGCATTCGGTGGCGCCGTACGGCGTCCAGAACTGGCCGTCGTCGGGCAGCAGCGCGCGGATCTTTTCCACAATCTCCGGCGGCACCGGTGCGCCGGCCGAGGTCAC
>JBIIHJ010000080.1:0-13332 GCA_044235875.1 Pseudoxanthomonas sp. | reverse complement strand
GGCTTCGTCGGCCAGCACGCCGGCGGTCACCTGCACCCGGTGGTTGTGGCGCGGGTCGGTGAGCAGGTCGAACACGCTGCCCGCCGCGCCGGTCTTGGGGTCGGCTGCGGCATAGACCACGCGGGCTACCCGCGCATGGACCATCGCCATCGCGCACATCGCGCAGGGTTCCAGCGTCACGTAGAGCGTGCAGCCAACCAGGCGGTGGTTCTGCAGCTGCGTGCCGCCCTGGCGCATGGCCACGATCTCCGCATGCGCAGTCGGATCGTGATCGCAGCGGTTGCGGTTGCCGCCCTCGCCGATGCACTGACCCTGTGCGTTGAGCAGCACTGCACCGACCGGAATCTCGTCGCGCTCGCGCTGGGCAATATCGGCCAGCTCGAACGCGCGGCGCATCCAACGCGCATCCTCCTCACGCACCGCTGGTGAGGCGATGGCATCGGAGCTCGGGGGCAAAGCGTCCTGCATCAGGCGGATCGTGCGTCGGGAGGTGGCGATGGTGGATTCTAAGGCGGCGCGGCGGCAGGCGCCCATGACTTGCTGCGTTTCACGCATTACTATCGGCGCGGTCGGATAATGGCGATCTGAAACCACCACTCCCCCCGCTGACGTGCAGCGTCTGGTCGATGACTGGACACTGTAGACGCAACGACGAATTCCAAGCCCTCGCGGGCACGTCTTGCGTACAGGTCCATGCCTCAGCTTCAGCACAACGATGCAACCCTGCAGTACTGGCAGTCGCTCACCCGTGACGCCAACGCCGTGTTCGCCGCCGGCAATCTGGGGCGCGCCACGACGCCGTATGTGCAGGCCTCTCGTGTGGCGCAGCTGCTGCTGTCAGGACCACTGCCCCCGGACGCGACAATCGCCGCTTACACCGTCTCACGCCTGAATCTTGCCGAGGCCTTTGAATCTTGCCGAGGCCTTCGACCGTTCAGGAGACTCCGATCGTGCCGCCAGCGAACTGGTGGGTATCCACCTGCGCCTGCTGAAGATGGCGCTGGACCCGGCACGATCGCAGCCATGGCGCGATGCCGCTCTGCGGCACAGCCAGCGCAGCCACCTGGAGCTGCAGCACTTCCTTCGCACCCATGAGCACGCCGGCATCGCCCGGCTGCTGCAGACATCGCATCCACCCACCACGCCACTGAACTGATCAGGAGCTCCCCATGCCGTACACCCTGCCCGCCCTGCCCTACGCCTACGACGCGCTGGAACCCAACATCGACACCAAGACGATGGAGATCCACCACACCAAGCATCACCAGACCTACGTCAACTCGCTCAACGCGGCGGTGGAAGGCACCGAGTGGGCCGAGTTGCCGGTCGAGGAACTGGTCGCGCGCATCGGCGAACTGCCCGACAAGATCAAGGGCGCGGTCACCAACCACGGCGGTGGCCATGCCAACCACTCGCTGTTCTGGACGGTGATGTCGCCCAACGGCGGCGGCGCGCCGGTCGGCAACGTAGCCCAGGCCATCGAGGCCGAGCTGGGTGGCCTGGAGGCCTTCAAGAAGGCCTTCACCCAGGCTGCCATCACCCGCTTCGGCAGCGGCTGGGCCTGGCTGGTGGTCAATGCCGACGGCAAGCTCAGCGTGGAGAACAGCGCCAACCAGGACAGTCCGCTGATGAAGGGCCAGACCCCGATCCTGGGCCTGGACGTGTGGGAACACGCCTACTACCTCAAGTACCAGAACCGCCGCCCCGAATACATTGACGCCTTCTACGCCGTGATCGACTGGAACGAAGTCGAACGTCGCTACAACGCCGCCAAGGGCTGATCGCGCCACGCAGCCTGTCGACACGAAAACGCCGCCTGCGAAGGCGGCGTTTTCATTCGAGCGCTGTGCGTTGGGTGAGACTCACGCGAGCATCGGGCCGTCACGCGCAGGTCTAATCGCTTGGCTTTGATCGACAGAGCCCCCTGACCGTCGCCCTACCCTCAGAAGGCCCTGTGCTGCCGACGTGGAAAACGGCGCGAGGCACGTTCCGAACCGCGATGGATCGCGGTATTCGCACTGCACGCGCTGGGGGCTCGCGGATACTTTTTAACAAGTTTCACTCACCAAACCCAATGACCGGGCGCGCACTGCGCCCGTTACGCGTCAAGCAGCGGGGGCGGTTTCGCCAACACGGCTGCGCGACAGACCTCCAGGATCTCATCGGCGAGCGGCGCGTCATCGGGACACGCGCGCGATAGCACCAATGCACCGACCACCTGCGCAATCACTTCGATATGTCGGGCGCGCAGCTTGGCGCCGTGTGTGCTGCCCTCTTGCGCGCCTCGGCTTGCCAGCTGTCCCAGCATGCCCTCGATGCCGGTCGCGAACGCCTCTCTGGTCGATGCCGGCTGGCGCGCTGCGTCGCCGCACAGCGCCGCCATCGCGCAACCCTGGCCACGATCATCCCGGTGCTCCCGGGACAGGTAGTAGTTGACGAACGCCTGCGCATCGAGGTCGTCGGCCTTGGCGGCCCCCTGGGCGAAGCCGCAGTTGGCCGCTTCCACCATCAGGTCGGCCTTGGACCCGAAGTGCTTGTAGAAGCCCCCGTGGGTGAATCCCGCTTCGGCCATCAGGTCGGCGATCCCCACCCCGTCGTATCCGCGCTCGCGAAACAGGCGGGAAGCGGTTTCCACGATGTGCGTCCGGTTGGCCTGGGCCTGTGCTTTGGTCACCTTCATGTCCAGCATCTCTCTGCTTAGGCCATCTGTTGGACCAAACTATACATTGATGCCACCCATCATCAAAACTGTTGACATCAAAGATGATGATCGACATCATTGAATGACTGCCTGCAGGCGTTTGGAACTGATGACTCCGCACCCAACCGCTTAACGCCACATGCCTGCTCCCTGCCGACGGCAACGCACATGCAGCCGTGTCAAGACGCGGCAATGCGACACCGCGCCAGAGGTTGCGCGCCGCGCCTGCCGCAGGTGGATCCGGCCGAAATTCCGATCGGCGGCTGTTCCTTGCATGCGTCGCAACGCATTCCAACGCGAAGTGGTTGATTCATCCCGGTGCCGGATACGACGCGCGGCTCCGGTATCGCGCGCCATTGCTCCAACACGCGATCCAGCTTCAAGGGGCGTGATGCCCCGCTCCCGTTCCCCGACTGACCAACGACGACACAGCAGACCGACATGACCGACAAGACGCTTTTCGAGCCCTACACACTTGGGGCCATCCAACTCTCCAACCGCATCGTGATGGCACCGTTGACGCGCAATCGCGCCGGCGCGGGTCTGGTGCCCAGCCCCTACGCGGCGACCTATTACAGCCAGCGCGCCTCGGCCGGCCTGTTGATCACCGAAGCGACCCAGATCTCGTCCGATGCGCAGGGTTACCAGGACACCCCTGGGCTTTACACACAGGCCCAGATCGAAGGCTGGCGCCAAGTGACCGACGCCGTTCATGCCAAGGGCGGGAGGATCTTCGTCCAGCTGTGGCACGTTGGACGCATCTCCCACGTCGATCTTCGGCCCGACGGCACCGCGCCGGTCGCGCCCTCGGCCATCCGCGCTGCCACCAAGACCTTCGTCAACAACGGTTTCCACGACGTCTCAGCACCACGCGCGCTGACCTTGGATGAGCTTCCCGGCATCGTCGACGGCTTCCGCCAGGCGGCCGCCAATGCGATTGCCGCCGGCTTCGATGGCGTCGAGCTCCATGCCGCGAACGGCTATCTGCTGGAGCAGTTCATCAAGGACCGCGCCAACACCCGCACCGACGCATACGGCGGCTCGATCGAGAACCGCGCCCGTCTGTTGCTGGATGTCACCGCCGCGGTCGCCAGGGAGATCGGTGCCGACCGTACCGGCGTGCGCCTCTCGCCGGTGTCGCCGGCCAACGGCATTTCCTGCAGCGATCCGCAGCCCCAGTACGACTACATCGCCGATCAGCTCCGCGCGCTGGGCATCGTCTACCTGCATGTCGTCGAGGGCGCCACCGGCGGCCCGCGCGATGTCGCGCCGTTCGACTTCGATGCGTTGCGCACCCGCTTCAAGCACACCTACCTGGCCAACAACGGCTACGACCTCGATCTGGCCAACGCCCAGCTGAGCGAGGGCAAGGCCGACCTGTTCGCTTTCGGTCGCCCCTTCATCGGCAATCCCGACCTGGTCGAACGCCTGCAGACCGGCGCACCCCTGGCCGCGCTGGATCCAGCCACGCTCTATGGCGGTGGCGCCGCCGGCTATATCGACTATCCGACATTCGCCGATTCCAGCGCCCAGTAGCCATCGGCCCGGGTCGCCCTTCGCGGCGCGGGCTCACCTTCCCGATCAAGAGACACGACATGACCGCTCATTCCACTGTTCTCATCACCGGTGCCTCCACGGGCATCGGCGCGTCCTATGCCGAGCGCTTCGCTCGCCGCGGCCACGACCTTGTCCTGGTTGCGCGCGACAAGGCGCGCCTGGAAACGCTGGCCACGCGCCTGCGCGAAGAAACCGGCGCATCCGTCGATGTCCTGCAGGCCGACCTGGTCCAGCCCGGCGATCTGGCAGCAGTCGAGGCACGCCTGCGCGAGGACGCCAGGATCGAAATCCTGATCAACAATGCCGGAGCCGCGCTGTCCGGTCCCTTCATCAACCAACCGACAGATGATGTCGCCCGCCTGGTTGCCCTCAACACCACTGCGCTGGTCAGGTTGGCCAGTGCCATCGCCCCGCGCCTGGCGCAGGCCGGCAAAGGCGCGATCGTCAACATCGGCTCGGTGGTCGGCCTGGCGCCCGAGTTCGGCATGACGGTTTACGGCGCGACCAAGGCCTTCGTACTGTTCCTGTCCCAGGGACTGAGCCTGGAACTCTCGCCCAAGGGCGTCTACGTGCAGGCGGTGCTGCCTGCCACCACGCGCACGGAGATCTGGGAACGTTCCGGCGTCGATCTCAACGCCCTGCCGGAGGTGATGGAGGTGGACGATCTGGTCGATGCGGCGCTGGTGGGCTTCGACCGCCGTGAAGGCGTCACGATCCCGCCGCTGCATGACGCCGCACGCTGGGATGCACTCGACGCGACACGCCAGGCCCTGCTGTCCGACCTGCGGCAGGCGCAGGTTGCCGAGCGCTATCGAACCGTCGTCTGAGACCGCAGAACGGAAGCGACAGCTCCGGACATGCGAGACGCTGTGCCAGGTCAACCGGTCCGGTCCACGTCAGCGACGAGGAGCTGAGGCCGGGCGACGTCACCGTCACGTTTCAGGACGCGACGGTGGACGATAAGAAGGCGAGCGCGCTCCGCAGCCAGTCAGCGGTCAATCGCTCTTTTCCGCTGATCCCCGGCATCGACTGTGCGGGTGTTGGCGTCACCATGAGCACGCAGGATCAAGCATGCCCTACATCGACACTCCCACCCGATCGATCGATGTCGACGGGACTGCCTTTGCGTACCGTGACCTGGGGCCGCGCGATGGCGTGCCGCTGATCCTGCTCAACCATTGGGGCGCGGTGTTGGACAACTTCGACCCCCGGATCGTCGATGGTCTTGCCCGCGGGCGTCGGATCATCGCCACCAATTACCGGGGGATCGGTGCATCTGGCGGAACGGCCCCGGTGACCGTGGAGGCGATGGCACGCGACGCGATCGCCCTGGCCAAGGCACTTGGCCTGGAAAAGGTCGATCTGCTCGGCTTCTCTCTCGGAGGATTCGTCGCGCAGGACATCGTGCTCAGAGCTCCAGACCTGGTGCGCCGGCTCATCCTGACCGGCACCGGGCCGGCGGGCGGTAGAGGGATCGACCAGGTCGGGGCGATTTCCTGGCCGCTGATGATCAAGGGCCTGCTGACGCTGCGGGATCCCAAGACCTACCTGTTCTTCACCTCCACGGCCCCGGGTCGGCGGGCCGCGAACGCCTTTCTGCAGCGATTGAAGGAGCGCACGGTGCGGCGGGACAAGGGCCCGACACCCCGCGCCTTCTTGCGGCAATTGAAGGCGATCAAGGCATGGGGCCAGCAGGCACCGCAGGATCTGGGCCGCATCCGCATCCCGGTCCTCATCGCCAATGGCGACAGCGACATCATGGTGCCCACCGAGAACAGCATCGATCTGGCGCGGCGCATTCCGGGTTCACAACTGGTGATCTACGAAGACGCCGGGCATGGCGGGATTTTCCAGTACCACGGCCAGTTCGTGCCCAAAGCCTTGTCATTTCTCGAACAGTGACGCTTCGAGATCTTTCCGGCGTATGCCCGTCGGCCGCAGAGAGCCAGGAGCGCGTCAGCGCAAGCGGTACCCCTTCAACCGTCAGAAGAGCCCGACCCCATGAAAGCCTTCCTCATCGACCGTTACGGAAAGAACGAATCTGGCCGCATCGCCGAGATGCCCGAGCCCGAGATGCGGGACGATGATGTCCTGATCCAGGTCCATGCGGCGAGCATCAACGTGCTGGACACGAAGATCAAAGGTGGCGAGTTCAAGCTGATCCTGCCCTACCGGCTCCCCCTGATCCTGGGCAACGACCTGGCCGGGACCGTCGTGCGGGTCGGCGCTCGCGTGCGCAGCTTCGTGCCGGGCGACGAGGTGTATGCGCGCCCCGACGACGATCGCATCGGCACCTTCGCCGAACGCATTGCCGTCAGGGAATCATCGCTGGCGCTGAAGCCCAGGAACCTCAGCATGGTCCAGGCCGCTTCACTCCCCCTGGTGGCGCTGACCGCCTGGCAGGTGCTGGTTGAAACCGCCAAGCTGCAAGCAGGGCAAAAAGTGCTGATCCATGCAGGCTCCGGCGGCGTCGGCACCATTGCCATCCAGCTTGCCAAGCATCTCGGGGCCTTCGTGGCCACCACCACCAGCACGGCCAACATCGACTGGGTGAAGGCGCTGGGCGCGGACGTGGTCATCGATTACAAGCAGCAGGATTTCTCCACGTTGCTTCGCGACTACGACGTGGTCGTGAACAGCCTTGGCAGCGAGGAACTCAGCAGATCCCTGCGGGTTCTCAAGCCGGGTGGGCATCTGATCTCCATCTCCGGCCCACCGACCCCGGCATTCGCTCTCGCAAGAGGCCTGGCCTGGCTGCTCCGGCAGGTGCTGCGCCTGTTGAGCTACTCCATCAGGAAAAAGGCGAACAAGCGCGGCGTCGACTACACGTTTGTCTTCATGCGGGCCGATGGCGTGCAGTTGCGCCAGATCACTTCGCTCGTCGAATCCGGCGCCCTCCGCCCGATCGTGGACAAGACATTCCCGTTTGAGGACATCCCAAAAGCGCTGGCCTATGTCGACGGTGGGCGCACCAAGGGCAAGGTCGTCGTGCAGATGGCGTAGCCGCCGCGCAAGCCTTTGTTGTTTTGGCCGCGTTACACCCTCAGGAGAACCACCTTGCGTCCAGAGACAACTTCGGCACTGGCAGGCGCGCGCTGGTGACCGGTGCTTCCAGTGGCATCGGAGCGGCCATAGCGGCGGACTCGGTGCGCCAGGCATTGATCGGGTATTGATCGCGCGGGGCTGCGCCGTGGCATTGGCGCGCGTGCCGCGGTTCGGGCTCTGCATGTCCGCTGCAGAGCCACTTCGCGGTGGCAGCCATCGCAGTGGACAGCGCTGGAGCCTCTGCAACCGAGCGGCTATTGCCCGATTCCGAGCTGGATTGGGCTGCACTCAGCCCATTGCAAAGCGGTGCCTGGCCAATGACTCGCTATCCACTTCGGTGGTTCGACCTCGGAAGAGTCCGGGCTGGAAGACCTCCGCCCCATGGAAAAATTTGCAATAATTTTTCGTTCATGACAATGCACATCGTCGGCCAAAGGTTGCACGCACATCATGTCGAGCATTCGCATCAGCGATCAGTTCGGGACTGGGGACTTCGATAACGTGCCACGGCCCGTTATGGCGCTCAGAGCAGCTTCGGTAGCACAGGACTGGGAACATGCGACGCATCGGCACCGAAAAGCGCAGCTCCTGTATTCCGCCAGAGGCATACTCAATTGCGAGATTGAAGACGGCGTCTGGATCGTGCCGCCGCAATGCGCCGTATGGATACCAGGAGGCGTACGGCATTCGGTAAGAGGATCAGGTGAAACGGAATGTTACTGCTTGTTCGTGGAGCCCGATGCCGCACCGGATCTTCTCGAAGCATGCCGCACGCTCTCGGTGTCCCCCCTTTTCCGCGAGCTGCTGCTGACGGTGGCTGCCTATCCTGAGACGTACACACCGGGAGGCCGGGAAGATCGGTTGATTGCCACATTGCTGGACGAGTTGGTGGCTGCTCCAGTGGAAGACCTGCATCTGCCGATGCCGCGCGATCTACGATTGCGCCGCCTCGCGGAAATGTTGCTTGCCGATCCCTCAGATAAAACGTCAAAGAGCTCTTGGGCAGTCCGCATTGGCATGAGTGAGCGAAGCATGAGCCGACTCCTGAAACGCGAGATCGGCATGAGCTTCGGACGCTGGCGCCGGCAACTGCACGTCATCCTCGCGCTCCAACGCCTGACCAAAGGCGAAAGCGTGCAGACGGTGGCGTTGGAACTGGGTTACGAAAACGCCAGTGGATTTATCACCATGTTCCGCAAGGCGATAGGCAAGCCGCCAGCGCGATACCTGACCGAGAGAACCGCCAATGCGGCCATGGGGGGCGTTGGCGGCATCGTGCTTTGCGATCCAGACTTGTCTTAACGCGAGGACCATCCGTGGGAGACGCGGCGAGCGCTCCACTATGGCCTAAATGAATAACACATTGGCTTGATTTCGCAATCGCCGCGGCACAAGAGCGCTGTTAAATGACGCATCTGAATACGAATGAGTATTGTTCGATGCGATCTCCGGCAACGATCCATGGCCTGCGTGGCCAACCTCGTCAATCGGCGACACCTGGCCGCCACATCCTTCCGGCCGGGCCGAAGCCATGAGGAAGGCGCCAGGCTCCTTGCTGATTTCGGCCGCTGCGGTGGCGGTGATTGTCATGGGTGTGCAGCGCGCGCGCGCCGCGCAATCATCGGAGAATCAAGACCGGTACGGCGGAGACTCCTTGCAGGACATCACCACCATGCCAGCCCTCACAGTGAAGGGCAGTGGCGATGCATCCGCGACCGAAGGCACAGGCTCCTATACCACCGGACACACCGCGGCTGCGACCCGACTGCCGCTGTCGTTGCGTGAAACGCCGCAGTCGCTGACGGTCATTACCCGCCAGCGCATCGACGACCAGCGACTGGACTCCCTCAAGGACGCGCTGGAAAACAGTAACGGAATCTCCTCAAGCACCAACGACACCGAACGGGTGAGCTTCTATTCGAGGGGCTTCCAGATCGACAGCTTCCAGTACGACGGCATCCCGACCTTCTATTTCGAGGGAACGAGTTTCCTGGATACCGCGTTCTACGACCGCATCGAGATCGTGCGTGGCGCCACCGGCCTGCTGACCGGCGCGGGCAACCCATCGGCGTCGGTGAACCTGGTGCGCAAGCGCCCGACCCGCGAGTTTTCAGCCTTCGCATCGGTCGGCGCCGGCTCCTGCGACAACTATCGCGGGATGGCCGATATATCGGTGCCTATGACCGAAGACGGCCGCATCCGTGCGCGACTGGTAGGCGTTCATCAGGACCGAGACTCCTTTATCGATCGCTATCAGCAAAAGAAAGATGCCTTCTATGGTGTTGTCGAGGTGGACCTCACACCGGATACGACATCGAGCTTTGGCTACGACGACCAGGACATTCGAGCCGATGGCACGACTTGGGGTGGCATGCCGATCTGGTTCAGCGACGGCTCGAAGGCCAACTGGTCGCGCTCGAAGTCCTTGGCCGCCGACTGGAGCGGCTGGGACAACTCACTGAAGACGTCCTTTTCCAGTATCGAGCACCACTTCGACAATGACTGGAAAGCACGCGCTGTGTTCACGCATCAAGAGACCGACTCCAATGCCAAGCTGTTCAGCGGGTCCGGATACCCGGATCGCGTAACCGGCCAGGGCCTGTTTCCGGTCGGCCTGGCGAGCAAGACTGCTACACGCCAGAACAGTTTTGATGCGATGGCATCTGGCCCCTTCCAGCTTTTCGGTCGCCGGCACGAACTGGTGCTCGGCGTCATGGGATCGAAGCGAACCTCCAACCAGGACAGCACCGGCTTTGTCTTTGGACGCACCCCAATGGGCAGCATCTACGACTGGCGGGGCCATTATCCCGAACTGGATTTCGCCGCAGCGGGCTATACACCCACCAGCATCACCACCAAGCAGAACGGCGTCTACAGCGTGGCGCGCTTCTCCCTGACCGATCCCTTGAAGCTCATCATCGGCGGTCGGTTCAGCGACTACGAGATTGACCAGGACACCAGCGGCGCGCGATTCCACTACAACAAGACCGATGAGTTCACGCCCTATGCTGGACTGATCTACGACATCAACGACACCTACTCGGCCTACGTCAGCTACACGGAGATCTTCAATCCGCAGACTTATCGCGATCGCGACGGAAACGTACTCAAACCCACCACCGGAAAGAACAGGGAGATTGGCCTGAAGGGCGAATATCTTGACGGGCGACTGAATGCGTCGGCTTCGTTGTTCGAGGCACGATTGGACGACCTGGGCCAGGTCGATGCCGGCCAGATTCTTTCCGATGGCACCCAGGCTTACTACGGCGCAAACCGCACCAAGTCTCGTGGGATCGACATGGATGTTCAGGGCGCGCTGACGCAGGGCTGGAATCTCCATGCCGGCGTGTCGCACTTCACCGGAACCGATGCGTCCGGCGCAAGGCTCAGCAGCCAACTGCCACGCACCACAGCGCGGTTGTTCACCACCTACCGGCTCCCGGGGGCGTGGAGCAAGCTGACAGTGGGCGGCGGAGTCGCTTGGCAAAGCCGCTTTTACCAGTCCGCCACCAGTCCCACCGGCGCGGTCACTGCCGAGCAGAAGCCGTATGCGCTGGCGACGCTACTGGCGCGCTATGCCGCCACGGCCAAGGTCGATCTGGCCGTCAACGTCAACAACCTGTTCGACAAGAAATACACCGTCATGAACGGCTTCTTCAACCAGATGCTGTATGGAGAGCCACGCAAAGTGATGGCAACGGTCAGCGTCAAGTACTAGCCCCGGCCACCACCGTCAGCCGCCTTCCTCAATGCGCAGGGATCTGCCGTGCCTTCTCTTCCTTCAAATTCGAGACCTGCCGCTCAGGGCCTGATCTTGAGCCACCATAAAAACAAGCTCGCATTGTTCTGGTTGACGACTGCCGTCGGCGCTGTGCTATTCGTGGCGCTTCAGTCGTTCTCCTATGTGAACGACTACGTGAAGGCGAACAGCAAGACGCCCACGATCACCTTCGATGCCGGCGCACTGTGGATGTTTTCTATCTTCTACGGGGCCTGGATCCTTACGGTCCTGCTCGCGTTGATCGAAACCGTCCGATCCCAGTGGGCTGCCCTGATCCTTGGTGGCCTTCTGGTCTCGGTGAACAGCTTTACTGGCGTGTTCGACGGGCTGCGCGATGGCGCACACATCGCTTTCTCAGCGCTCTTCTTCATTACCCTTCCCGGTGTGTGCGCCATCGTGGCGACCTTGCGCCACCTCAAGCAAAAAGGAACGCGTCATGTCGATGAATAGTTCGCAATTTCCTTTCGTCTGGATGAGCTTTGGGCAAGGCCTCGGGCAGGATTCGCAGAAGGACTTCGATGAATTTGAAGCCAATCTGAAGCGCGGGGAGCCGTTCGTGCTTCTGAGCGATACCCCACCGACCGAAGGCCATGAGCACGCGCCAGAAGAGAAGAAGCGCACTTCGCTCTGGATGAAAAAGCACAAAACCGAACTTCGCACGCTGGTTCAGGCGATGATTGTGGTTGAACCCAACGCCGCCAAACGCCTGGGTTTTAAGGCGTTCGCCATGGTGTTCACCAAATTCTGGGGCTACCCCTTGCTACTGGCCGCTTCTCGTGAGGAAGCCATCGAAATCGCAAAAGGACTGCTAGCCAAGCGAGCCGCATCCGCGACGGCCAGCAACGCGTTCGAGCAGTGAACAGGCGAGTATCAAATCTTTCCATGCCGAAATTCTGTCGGTGCTCACGTCGCTGCGAGGCGTGCGGGTTCTGACTCACATGCGTGTGATCCAGGCGCGATCTCCAAGCTGGAAAAGAGCGAACATCATGTGACTTCGGCAGAATTCGCTAAAGGTCGCGCGGCGCCTGTCCTGCCAGTGCCGCCATTTTGAGCAGGGCAAAGATTTGGAATCCGATCGCCCACGATCGGGAGATTGGACGTGAAGCGGCGATCCAGCGCAGAACAGAGCACCGGCTTCCTGCGAGAGGCTGAGGCTGGCGGCGGTCAAGAACCTGCGCGGCGGAACGCGTTCAGTGAAACGTCCATCACCGCTAGCGCAGCAAGTTTTGGCGGATGAGCGTTCACGATACCCGGGCCTGTAGGAGCTGGAGGCCGAGTGCACGCGCTTGAAGAAGCGGCTGGCTGAGCAAGTGTTTGAGAACGACCCGATCAGGAATGCCTGGCGGAAAAATGGTGCGCGCACCGGTGCGACGTGCGCTGGTGCGTGATTGGTCTGCAAGGGCGCTGAGCGAGCGACGGCCCTGGCAGTGGCCCGCATCGGCACGGGCGCGACGGCGTGAGGATGGGCCATCCCAGCGCCGCCAGGGGGGGTGGCTGGCGAACTTAAAGCGCGTGGAACGGCTGTATAGGAAGGTGCAGCTGCAGGTGCGGCGGCGCAAGCGCAAGGAGGTTCCATTGAGCGGGCGCCAGCCGTTGCCCAGGCCCGAGGTCGCTCACCGTGAGGGGCCGTTGGACTTCGTATTCGACCGCACGGCGAAGGCCGAGCGCTCAAGTGTCCGGCCGTTGCCGACGGCACGACCCATGAGACCGTCGCGAGGTCGCGCGAGCGTTCTCGGGGCGTGGCGTGAATCGTGCCCTGCTCCGACTGGCCCTCGAGGCGTGAGCCGCCGCAGGTGATCCGCATTGGCAACGTCCGGAGATCTACGGCAAGGCGATGACCACCCGGGCGACCGCACGCGACGTGCCGCTTCGTCTAACCCAACCGAGGCCTAGCCAAAGCGCTTGCGTCGAGTCGTCCAACTGCCCCGCGCGACGTCTCAACCGACCCGGGTTCCGGGGCCTGCTGCACGCTCGTAGGATCATCAAACCCGGGCGCAGGAAATACAACGAGCAACGCCCGCCGCCTGCGCCCAGACACCTGGCCAACACCAATATCATCAACCCAGGCGCTGATGCCGACCGCTACTCAAGGACGTCGGCCTGACGACCACCATTGGACGAATCGTTGACTGACGCATTCGCGGATGTAGGGTCGCAATGAAATCGCAAAACAAAGCCGTGCCCAGCGGGCACGGCGTGCGACGGAGCGTGTCACTTCAGATGAAGACCTGAACGAAGCGCTATGTCG
>JBIIHJ010000357.1:0-4122 GCA_044235875.1 Pseudoxanthomonas sp. | reverse complement strand
ATGCCTTCGCCAAGTGCGGCGGCAACATGGGCACCGAAGGCTCGGTGGCTTTCATGTTCAAGCGCGTGGGCGTGCTGTCCTTCGCACCGGGTGCCGACGAGGACAAGGTCACCGAAGCGGCAATCGAGGCCGGCGCCGATGACGTGGTGGTGTATCCGGACGATGGCTCCATCGACGTGCTGACCGCGCCGGAGGCCTTCGACGAAGTGAAGGCGGCGATGGAAGCGGCGGGCCTGAAGCCCGACCAAGCCGAAGTGTCCATGCGCGCCGACACCGACTCGGCCGTGGAGGGCGATGTCGGCAAGCAGGTGGTCAAGATGCTGGACATGCTCGAAGACCTGGACGACGTGCAGAACGTCTACCACAACGCGCAGTTGGGCCAGGACGCCTACGCCTGATGCCAGGTCCGGGCCGTGCGTGCGGCCTGGTTGGCTCGGTGCCCGCGCGATGCCTCCTCTTCCTCCCACGCGCGCACCGGTGACCTGCCCATGACCCGCATCCTTGGGATCGACCCGGGCTCGCAGCGCACGGGCGTGGGCATCATCGATGTCGACGCCGCAGGCCGCACCGTGCACGTGTTCAACGGCCCGCTGGTGCTGCTGGGCGAGGGCGGGTTCCCGCAGCGGCTCAAGCGGCTGCTGGTGGGCCTGGGCGACTTGATGGATACGTGGCAGCCAGACGAAGTGGCCATCGAACAGGTGTTTTTCGGCAAGAGTGCCGACTCGGCGCTCAAGCTGGGCCAGGCGCGCGGCGCGGCGATGGCCGCGGTGGTCATGCGCGACCTGCCGGTGCACGAATATGCGGCCAAAGAGGTCAAGCTGGCCGTCGTGGGCCGTGGCGGCGCGGACAAGGAACAGATCCAGCACATGGTCGGCATCATGTTGAACCTCAAGGGCAAGCTGCAGGCCGACGCGGCCGATGCGCTGGCCGTGGCCATCACCCACGCGCATGTGCGCGCCACCGCCGCTCGCCTGGGCGTAGATGCGCGCACGGCCTGGAGCAGGAAATGATCGGAAGACTGCGCGGCATCCTCATCACCAAGTCACCGCCGTGGGCGATGCGCCACGTTTGCGAGCCACTGCCTCGCATGGCGCTGAGCGCCCGGCCATGGATGGCAGGGCAGGGCGATCAGCGCGCAACGCAGCTGCGCCACGGATGGCCACATCAGGAGGCGCAGTCATGATCGGTCGCTTGCGCGGCATCCTGATCACCAAGTCACCGCCGTGGCTGATGATCGAAGTGGGTGGCGGGGTCGGCTACGAACTCGAAGCACCGATGAGCACCTTCTACGACCTGCCCGAACTCGGTCGCGAGGTCACGCTGTTTACCCATTACGCGCAGAAGGAAGACAGCGTCTCGCTGTACGGCTTCCTGCGCGAAAGCGAGCGTCGGCTGTTTCGCGACGTGCAGAAGGTCACCGGCATCGGCGCCAAGATCGCCCTGGCGATCCTGTCGGGGGTGAGCGTGGACGAGTTCGCCCGGCTGGTGCAGGCCGGCGATGTCACCGCGCTGACCCGCATCCCCGGGATCGGCAAGAAGACCGCCGAGCGCATGGTGGTGGAACTGCGCGACCGCGCCGCGGGGCTGATCGCCGGGCCGGTCAGTTCGTCCGAACTGCCGGTCGACCCGCAGTCCGAGGCGATCATCGCCCTGCAGCAGCTGGGCTACAAACCGGTGGAGGCGCAACGGATGGCGCGCGAAGTCACCGCTCCGGGCGATGACGCCGCCGGGATCATCCGCAAGGCCCTGCGCTCAGCCCTGCGCTGAGCGTGAGGCCTTCGTCACTTTTCCAGCAGTAGGCTGCTCCTCCCATGTCCTCCGCCCCCTCTTCTTCGGCCGACAGCGCGCCGTCCCACCACGGCCACGGCAACCAGGGCCTCCCCGGCCTGATCATGGGTGCCATCGGCGTGGTGTTCGGCGACATCGGCACCAGCCCGCTGTACACGCTGAAAGAGGCGTTCTCCCCGCACTTCGGCCTGGTCGGCAATCACGACACCATCCTGGGCATCCTGTCGCTGGTGTTCTGGGCGCTGGTGATCACGGTGACCATCAAGTACGTGACCATCATCATGCGCGCCGATAATGACGGCGAAGGCGGGATCATGGCGCTGATGACCCTGGCCCAGCGCACGCTGCCCAAGGATTCCCGGTCGGCCTACGTGATTGGCATTCTCGGCATCTTCGGTGCATCGCTGTTTTTCGGCGATGGCGTGATCACCCCGGCCATTTCGGTCCTGGGCGCGGTCGAAGGCCTGGAAGTGGCGGCGCCGGCCCTGGATCACTGGATCGTGCCGATCACGGTGGTGATCCTGATCCTGGTCTTCATGGCCCAGCGCTTCGGCACCGAGAAGGTAGGCAAGATCTTCGGCCCGATCACGATGGTGTGGTTCCTGTCGCTGGCGGCGATCGGCGTTTACAACATCGTCGATGCGCCGGAAGTGCTCAAGGCCTTCAACCCGATGTGGGGCATCAATTTCTTCATCACCCACGGCTGGCACTCGGTGCTGATCCTGGGCGCGGTGGTGCTGGCGGTGACCGGCGGCGAGGCGCTGTACGCCGACATGGGCCACTTCGGCGCCAAGCCGATCCGCTACGGCTGGTACATCATGGTGCTGCCGTGCCTGATGCTGAACTACCTCGGGCAGGGCGCACTGGTGCTGGAAGACCCGGCGGCAGTCAACAATCCCTTCTACGAAGCGGTGCCGGACTGGGCGCTGTATCCGATGATCGTGCTGGCCACGATGGCGGCGATCATCGCCTCGCAGGCGGTCATCAGCGGCGCCTTCTCGGTGGCCCGCCAGGCCATGCAGCTGGGCTACATCCCGCGCATGCACGTCAAGCACACCTCGCACGACACCATCGGCCAGATCTACGTGCCGGGGGTCAACTGGATCATGATGATCGCGGTGCTGGCCGTGGTGCTGGCCTTCGGCAGCTCGACCGCGCTGGCCACCGCCTACGGCATCTCGGTCTCGGCCACGATGCTCATCGATACCCTGCTGCTGGCGCTGGTCGCCCGCGCGCTGTGGCCGAAGTGGCGCAAGTGGGTGCTGCCGCTGTGCGTGGTGTTCTTCATCGTCGATGTGGGCTTTGTGATCGCCAACGGCGCCAAGTTCTTCGACGGCGCCTGGTTCCCGCTGGCCCTGGGCCTGGTGGTGTTCACCCTGTTGCGCACATGGCGCCGCGGCCGCGAGCTGCTGGGCGCGGAGATCCGCAAGGATGGCATCGCGCTGGACAGCTTCCTGCCGGGTCTGATGCTGGCCCCGCCGGTGCGCGTGCCGGGCACGGCGGTGTTCCTGACCGCACAGACCGGCATGGTCCCGCATGCGCTGCTGCACAATCTCAAGCACAACAAGGTGCTGCACGAGCGCAACGTGTTCCTGACCGTGCACACGCTGCCGCTGCCGTACGCGCCGGCGGACAAACGGATGCGGGTCGAATCGATCGGCGATGAGTTCTACCGCGTCATCGTCAAGTTCGGTTTCATGGAAACCCCCGACGTACCGCTGGCGCTGATGCGCAGCTGCGATCAGGGCGGGCCGTACTTCGACCCGATGGACACCACCTTCTTCGCCAGCCGCGAGACGATCGTGGCCAGCGCCCGCCGCGGCATGCCGATCTGGCGCGACAAGCTGTTCGCCGCCATGCACCGCAATGCCGCGCCGGCAACCGGCTTCTTCCGGATTCCGGGCAACCGGCTGGTCGAGCTGGGCGCGCAGGTGGAGATCTGAGGGGCAGGAGTGAGCGCGGGGGAGCGAGGAGTGAGTGGAAGCAAGTCCGCTTCCGCCCGTGCTCACTCCTCACTCCTCTCCCTCCTCGCCGTACCATAGCCGCATGAACGAACACCGCATCATCGCTGCCGATGCCACCCGCGAGGACGACGCCCTGGAAGCGTCGATCCGGCCCAAGCGCCTGGCCGATTACCTCGGCCAGCAGCCGGTGCGCGAGCAGTTGGACATCTACATCCAGGCGGCCAAGGGCCGCGGCGAGGCGCTGGACCACGTGCTGATCTTCGGGCCGCCGGGCCTGGGCAAGACCACGCTAAGCCACGTCATCGCCAACGAGCTGGGCGTCAACCTGCGGGTGACCTCCGGCCCGGTGATCGAAAAGGCCGGCGACCTG
>JBIIHJ010000356.1:0-4129 GCA_044235875.1 Pseudoxanthomonas sp. | reverse complement strand
AATTTCATCGCGCGCTATTACTCCTCGCACATGGTGGGCGTGGACTTCGATATCGAAGGCGGCCAGACCCAGGCGCAGACCGATTCGCTGGTGGCCGCGGTCGCAGCCGTGCAGAGCCAGTATCCGACCCTGCGCTTTTCCTTCACCGTGGCCACGCTTGCCGCCTCCGATGGCAGCCACGGCGGGGTCAACGCACTGGGCAACCAGGTGATCGAAGCGGTGCTGGCGTCGGGTATCCAGCACTACACCATCAACCTGATGGTGATGGACTTTGGCCGGGCGCAGGCGTCCAACTGCGTGCTCAAGAGTGATGGGCTGTGCGACATGGGCGCCTCGGCGATCCAGGCGGTGGAGAACCTGCGCCACACCTACGGCATCGCCCCGGCGCATATCGAGGTGACGCCGATGCTGGGCCGCAACGATACCGCCGATGAGATCTTCACCCTGGCCAACGTCGATACCGTAGCCCTGTACGCGGCGCAGAACGGGCTGGCGGGCGTGCATCACTGGTCGCTGGATCGCGATACGCCGTGCGCGACGCCGACCGATTCGGCCTCGCCGATCTGCAACTCCTACAGCGGTCCGGGCGCGGTGGCCTACACCCAGCGATTCCTTACCGATCTGGGCTATTGATCGACTGAAGAAACACCAGCGGTTTTCCCTCGGCCGGTGCGCGTGGGGCGCACCGGCCTTTTTTTATGGCGTGGGAGCAACCGTCTTCTCAAGTCTCGTCGCAGCACCCTGTAGAGCGGAGCTTGCTCCGCTGGGGTATTTCTCACCAACCCAACCGAAAGCAGCGGAGCAAGCTCCGCTCTGCAGGAGAGCAGCTGTCTCCTCATGCGGCAGGAGCCCGGGTAAGCAAGGCGCACCCGGGAGGGCCTTCCCAGAAGCCCATCCCAGGTGCGCCCTGCGGCCTTACCCGGGCTGCACGCTGGGCCATTGCGCGCCAGAGCGCATCGTCGCCGCTTCGGCTCACGCCCGTGGGGCGATCGGAATCACTCGACCAGGTCGGCCAGCCTGAGCGCGGCGATCTTTTCGATCTCGGCAAGGCAGGTGGCAATCTCGACGTCCGTGGCGCGGTCCACGCGTGCGCGCAGCGCGCCGATGATGCTGGTGCGGGTGTGTCCGCGCACGGCCAGGATGAAGGGAAAGCCGTGCCGCGCGTGATAGGTGCGATTCAAGTCCACCAGCTCGGCATACTCGGCGGCGCTGCATTGATCCAGGCCGGCGCCGCGCTGCTCGCTGGCCGATGAAGCGGTGAGTCCCCCGGCGATGGCGGCCTTGCCGGCCAGCTCGGGATGCGCACGGATCAGGCCCAGCTGCGCCACCAGGCCCGCGTCCTTGACCACCTGGCACATCGCCGCATGCAGCGCATCGCGCGAAGGATACGGCCGCGTGGCCGCCACGCCTGCCGGCACCCACGGCGAGTGCTCAAAGATACCCTCCAGCGCACTGATGAAGGCATCGCGGGGCAGGGCGTTGAGGTCGGCCAGCGCGATCATGCGGCCGCCTCCGCAAACGGATGGCGCTGCCGCCAGTGGTGGGCGATGTCGATGCGCCGGCAGACCCACACCCGGTCATGCCGGGCGATGTGGTCCAGGAACTTCTGCAATGCCACGATGCGCCCGGGACGCCCCAGCAGCCGGCAATGCATGCCGATCGAGAGCATCTTCGGCGCGTCCTCGCCTTCGGCATACAGCGCATCGAAACTGTCGCGCAGGTATTCGAAGAAATGCGTGGCAGTGTTGAAGCCCTGCGGCGTGGCAAAGCGCATGTCGTTGGCGTCCAGCGTGTAGGGCACCACCAGATGCGGCTTGCGCTCGCCGGTCGAGGTCTCGACCCGGGTCCAGAACGGCAGGTCGTCGCCGTAGGAGTCCGCGTCATAGGCAAAGCCGCCGTGCTCGACCACCAGGCGCCGGGTATTGGGACTGTCGCGCCCGGTGTACCAGCCCAACGGCGCGCTGCCGGTCAGCTGGGTGTGCAGCGCGATCGCGCGCGCCATGTGGTCGCGCTCCTGTTCGGGCGCCATGTCCTGGTAGTGGATCCAGCGCCAGCCATGGCTGGCGATCTCGTGGCCGAGTTCGACAAACGCGGCGGTCGCTTCCGAGTTGCGCTGCAGGGCCATGGCCACGCCGAACACGGTCAGCGGCAGCTGGCGCGTTTCGAACTCACGCAGGATCCGCCACACGCCCGCACGCGATCCGTACTCATAGATCGACTCCATGCTCATGTGCCGGGCCGGGTAGCTGGCCGCGCCGACGATCTCGGACAGGAACTGCTCCGAGCCCGCATCGCCATGCAGCACGTTGTTCTCGCCGCCCTCCTCGTAATTGAGCACAAACTGCACCGCGATCCTGGCCTGGCCGGGCCAGTCGGCGTGGGGCAGGGTGCGGCCGTAACCGATCAGGTCGCGCGGGTAGGCGGCATCGTGCATCGCATCGTTCGCAAAAAGCAGTGGGACCCCACTGTAGGAACAAGTGGCAATGAATTGAAGTGGGCGCGTTGCCGCACGTACCGGAGAGCCACTGTTCGCGTTGGATAAGGTTGACCCGAAGCCCGGGTAAGGCCGCAGGCCGCACCCGGGAGGGCTTCACCGGAAAGCTTCCCCGGGTGCGGCCTGCGGCCTTACCTGGGCTACGCCGAGTGTTTCAACCAGCGCACATAAAAACGCGAGTCCACGGCCATCACCGGGAAGGCCCGGGGAATGTCCGTGCGTGCGATCTGGAGGAACCCATGCTTTTCATAGAATCGGTGGGCGGCCAGGAACCGGTCAGTGGTCCCCAGGAACAGTGCATGCAGCTGCTGTGCCTGCGCATGCGCCGTCAGTCGATCGAGCAGGCGTGCGGCGACGCTGAGGCCGCGACCTCGATGCGTGGGCGCCACGAACATCTTGCGCAGCGCGCCGTCGCCTTGCCCCAGATCGCGCAGGCCGATGCAGCCCACCACCAGGCCTGCATCACAGGCCACCCAGAAGCCGCCGGCACCGCTCCCATAGAAGCCAGCCACATCCAGCAGGTCCGGCTGGGCGGCCAGGTCGATGTCCAGCCCAAACTCGTCGCGCTGGATCCCCACGATCAGTGCGGCGACCGCGTCGCGATCGTTGGGTTGCCAGTGGCGGATGCAGAGCGTCGATGCGCCGCTCATGGCGGTGGCGCTTGGGTGTCGCGCGCGTCCAGATGAGGTTCGCCCAGTCCGTTGAACCACAGGTTCAGTCCCACGCAGGCCAGGGTGGCCAGCAGGATGCCGCTGTGCAGCAGCGGCGCCAGGGCGCGGGGCAACTGGTCGAAGACGTGCGGCGCCACGACCGGTGCCATCGCCAGGCCCACCCCGACCGCGACGATCAGCAGGTTGTGGCGCGCGCGGGAAAAATCCACTCGCGACAGCACGCCAATGCCGTTGGCCGTGACCATCCCGAACATCACCATTCCCGCGCCGCCCAGCACGGCAGGCGGGACCGCCGCCACCAGCACTGCCAACTTGGGGATCAAACCGAGTGCGATGAGCATGGCGCCGGCCAGGACACAGACCCAGCGGCTGCGCACACCGGTCAGCGCGACCAGGCCGATGTTCTGCGAATACGAAGTGTCGGGAAACGCATTGAACACGCCGCCAAACACCGTCGCCAGCCCATCCACGCGCAGGCCGCGGACCAGGGTAGGGCGGTCCACCGGACGCTCGACGATATCGCCCAGCGCCAGAAACATGCCGGTGGATTCGACGAACACGATAAACAGCACCACGCACATGGTGACGATGGACCAAAGCTCGAACTTCGGTGCGCCAAAGTGGAACGGCATCACCGGCGCCAGCCAGGCCGCATCGGCCAGACCGCTCAAGTCCACACGCCCCAGCAGCGCGGCCAGCACGGTGCCGGCGGACAGGCCCAGCAGCACGCCGATGTTGGCAATGAAGCCGCGCCCATGGCGCAGTAGCGCCAGCACCCCGAGCAACACCACGCCGGCAATGGCCAGGTTGGCCGGCGACCCATAGTCACTGGCGCCTACCCCGCCAGCAGCCCAGTTCACCGCCACCCCGATCAAGGTCAGGCCGATCACCGTGATCACCGTGCCGGTGACCACGGCCGGAAACAGGCGCAGCAATCGCCCGATCAGCGGCGCGGCCAGGATCC
>JBIIHJ010000355.1:0-4135 GCA_044235875.1 Pseudoxanthomonas sp. | reverse complement strand
TGGGCTGGTCGCATGGCGACCAGGAGCTGTTCTCGCTGGCCGAGCTGATCGCGTTGTTTGACGTCAAGAACGTCAACTCCAAGGCCGCGCGCATCGACATGGCCAAGCTGGGTTGGGTCAACCAGCACTACCTCAAGACCGACGACCCGGCCAGCATCGCGCCGCAGTTGGTCTATCAGCTGGACAAGCTGGGCGTGGACCTGTCCGCCGGCCCGGCGCCGGCCGACGTGGTGATCGCCCTGCGCGAGCGTGTGCAGACCCTGAAGGAAATGGCGGAAAAAGCCGTGGTCTGGTACCAGCCGTTGACCGACTACGACGAGGCCGCCGTGGCCAAGCACCTGAAGGATTCGGCGAACGCGCCGCTGGCCAAGGCCCGCGAACTGCTGGCCGCTGCCGACGCCTGGACGGTGGAAGGCGTGTCCACCGCGCTGCACGCCGCCGCCGCGGCGCTGGAGCTGGGCATGGGCAAGATCGCCCAGCCGCTGCGCGTGGCCATCACCGGCACCCAGGTCAGCCCCGACATTTCCCAGACCGTCTACCTGGCTGGGCGCGAGGAAGCCTTGAAACGCATTGATGCCGCACTCATCAAGGTGTCCAACGCGACCTGATTCCAGGAGCACGCCCATGTCCAGCAAACACGCCTGCATCGAGCCCCACCACCACGTGCACAGCGCCGACGCGTTCGTGCACGCGGTCGAGCACGCTTGTTCCGAGCGCGGCCTGCGGCTGACGCCGATCCGTGCGCGCGTGCTGCAGCTGATCGCCGAAGCCGGCAAGCCGATCAAGGCCTATGAACTGCTGGATCTGGTCCGCGCGTCCAAGGGCGTGGGCGCCGATGCACCGCCGACGGTGTACCGGGCGCTGGATTTCCTGATGGCCAACGGGTTCGTGCACAAGCTCGAATCGGTCAATGCCTTCGTCGCCTGCCATCACCCCAACAGCGCCGCGCACTCGGTGCCTTTTCTGATCTGTGACCGCTGCCATTCGGCCGTGGAGCTGGAAGACCGGGCCGTGGTCGACCAGCTCGAGGCGCGCGCCAAGGCGTTGGGCTTCGTGCCTCAGGCGCAGACGCTGGAAGTCCACGGCCTGTGCGCGCGTTGCGCGGCCGCCACGCCGGCCTGATCCGCACCGGGGTCAACGGTCGGCGCGCGCTGGCCGGGATGGGTCAGAGGGTGCGTTAAGCGCGTTATCGCTTCCCGAAGGATGGCCGGCATGCGCGTGGTCAATGTCCGTTCTCACGATAACAGCCCGTATTACTTCGCCCTGGTGCTGCTGGCCGCCCTGGTCGGCTTTTATCCCACTTACTTTTCGCGCCTGGCCGAAGTGGATCTGTTGCGCCACGTGCACGGCGGCCTGGCGATGGGCTGGATCCTGCTGCTGATCACGCAGGGACTGCTGGCGCGCACCCGGCGTTATCCACTGCATCGGGCATTGGGTTGGGCCTCGCTGGTGCTGGTGCCGGTCTTCCTGATCAGCGGCGTGGCGCTGCTGTGCAACTCATTGGCGGGGACCAATCCTTTCCAGAAAGCCTTCGCGCCGCGGCTGGCCTTTGTCGATCTGATCGCGCTGGGCTATTTCGCTTTCTGCTACGGCATGGCGATCCGTTACCGCAGGCAGAAGCCGCTGCACGCGCGCTACATGGCGTCGACCGCGGTACTGGTGCTACCGCCTGCGCTTGCGCGCGCACTGGGGTTCTTTGTACCGGGCATCCACTCGTTCGAGGCTGCATTCCACACCGCGATGCTGCTTAGCGCGGCGGTGGCGCTGGTGCTGATCGTGCGCGACCTAAGCGAAGGCCGGTTACGTCTGCCGTATCCGCTGCTGCTGGCCGTGCTGGTCGTTCAGGACATCGGCTTTGTGCTGGTGGCCGATTCGCTGGCCTGGCAGGCGGTGTGCGCGCGGATGGCGGCGCTGGCGGGTTGATCGGGTTCAGGCCATGACCGGCTGGGCTTCGGAGGCGCGCTCGCGAATCGGCAGGTTCGCCACGGCTGCGACCAGCGCCAGCGCCATGTCCGCGTACCACATCCACATGTAGCTGCCCGAGCGCTCCAGTGCCACGCCGCCCAGCCAGGCCCCGAAGAAACCACCGATCTGGTGCGACAGCAGCGTCAGTCCGAACAGCGTGCCCAGATAGCGCGGACCGAAGCGCTTGCCGATGATGCCGGCCGTCGGCGGCACCGTCGCCAGCCACGTGAATCCCAATGCCGCGGCGAAGATGTAGAACGTCGTCGGCGTCGGTGGCGCTAGCAGATACAGCGCGATCAGCACCGCGCGGCTGGCATACATTGCGGCCAGCACGTACTTCATCGGCATGCGTTGGCCCAGTGCGCCAGCGGTGAGGCTGCCCGCCACGTTGAACAGGCCGATCAGCGCGATCGAGGTGCCGGCGACGGTTGGCGACAGGCCGCATAGCGCGATCTCGCCGGGCAAGTGCGTGACCAGGAAGGCGATGTGCACGCCGCAGGTGAAAAAGCCCAGGTGCAGCAGCCAGTAGCTGCGGTCGCGCAGGGCGATGCGCAGCTGCTCGCGCAGGGTCAGGTGCGCGGCAGCGGCGGCCTGGACGATGCCGGTGGCAGGATCGCCGCGACGCGGTTTCACCAGGGGCGCGATCAACGGCAGCGTCAGCAGCGAAGCCACTGCCAGGCCGAACATCGCCGTGCTCCAGCTGGCCACGCTGATACCCAGCGTCACCAGCGGCGCAAAGACGAACTGGCCGAGCGAGCCGCCGGCGTTGATCAGGCCCGAGGCGAACGAGCGCTTGTCGGCGGGGATGTGCTGGGCCGTGGCGCCGATCAGGATCGAGAAACTGCCTGCGCCCGCACCGGCCGCGGCCATCACGCCCAGGCTCAGCATCAGGCCCCATTCGCTGGTCATGAAAGGCGTGAGCGTGCAGCCGCCGGCCATCAGCAGGGCGCCGAGTATCAACACGCGCGTCGGCCCCTGGCGATCGGCGATGGCGCCAAACACCGGCTGGACCGCGCCCCAGACCAGCTGGCCGATCGCCAGGGCGAAGCTGATCGAGGCGATGCCGATCCCGGTGCTGGCACTGATTGGCTTGACGAACAGGCCGGTGGTCTGGCGCACGCCCATGGTCAGCAGCAGCATCGAAGAGGCGACGACCAGCAGCAGCCACGGCGTGCGCGAAGCAGGCGCGGCGGTGTTCATGCGGCCTCCCGCGGCGGGCGCAGCGCATCGTGCAGCGCATCCAGATCCTGGTTGAGTCGCTGCATCGGCGCGGGACCGAACAAGGCGGCCATCTGCGCTTGCGCGTTTTGCCAGAGCGGAAGGGCCTTGGCGATGGCTTTTTCGCCCTTGGCGGTCACCTGGATCAGGCGTTGGCGCGCGTCGTCACCGCGCGCATCGCGGATCAATCCGGCGGCCAGTAACGGCTTGAGATTGCGGGTGAGCGTGCTGCGATCCATGCCGGCCGCGTCGGCCAGCTCGCCCAGCGTGCGCGTGCCTTTCTGCGCGCGGCGCAGGATGGAATATTCATTGAGGCTCAGGCCGATGGCGGCCAGCTCGCGGTCGTAGAGCTGCGAAGCCTGGCGCGCGGCCCGGCGCAGGCGGAAGCAGGTACACGCGGTGTCGGAGGCAGGGGCTGCAGGCATGGCGGCGCGACGGCAAGGGCAGATGTCTCGCATGATGCATGCATATGCACTTATTGTGTAGGCCCCCGCCGATGCAACGCCGGATTCCAACCACGCGCCTGTGCGCCTGTCCTTGTGGGAGCCGCCACGGCGACGATGAGACTTCGGCGATAAAACCCCATCGCCGCCATGGCGGCTCCCACGGGGGGCGCTCATTAGCCATGAAAGAATTAAAAAAAGAGGCTTTGCGCTTTATTCCTTCGCTTGCCCTGCGCCACAGCGTTGATGCACCTCGCCCCGGTCGACCCGCTGCGCATGGATACGTCGCACGCACTGTATTGCCTTGCGGCTTCATGGCATCGTGCGATCCATCGTCGAAGGGAAGCGCAGCGGATGAAAGGATGGCAGGTCGCCTTGCTGGTGATGGCGTTAGTCACCACCGGTTGTGCGCGTCAGCAAGGCGGCGCGCCGGGGAACGTGACGGGGGAAAAGGGTAGCCCGGGCGCAATGCTCGCGTATGAGCACGTCCTTGAGATCAGCCTTGATCG
>JBIIHJ010000354.1:0-4148 GCA_044235875.1 Pseudoxanthomonas sp. | reverse complement strand
AAGTTTGCGCAGTTCGCGACGGGCCAGATCATCTGGGCGGTGGTCATCTGCGGCGCCGGTGGCCTGCTGATGATGTTCGTCGACGACGTGTCGCATTGGCTGTTCAAGCCGGACAGCCGCTTCGGCAAGGCGGCCAACGTCGCCTTGGGCCTACGGCCCAGCCACATGGAGCAGGCCGGCGTGCTGCTGTCGGCGGTGCTGCGCCTGTGGCTGGCGGTGCTGGTGATCGGCGCGTTGCTGATGCCCTATGGCGCCAATTTCTCCGGCCTCACCAGCTGGATCGACCAAGCGCGGCAGGGCTGGAAGATCGGCGGCTTCCCGTTGGAGCCACTCCGCATCTTGAAGGCGATCGTGGTGGTGGTCGTCGGCATGGGCCTGGTCAAGGCCTCCCAGCGCTGGCTCACCAAGACCTATCTGCCGCGCACCGAGTTGGACGTCAGCACGCGCGCCTCGGTCGCGGCGGTGATGCGCTATCTGGGCATCCTGGTGGTCGGCCTGTGGGCGCTGGTGACCCTGGGCTTGGACCTGACCAAGTTGGCCCTGGTGGCCAGCGCGCTGTCGGTGGGCATCGGCTTTGGCCTGCAGGCGATCACCCAGAACTTCATCTCCGGGCTGATCCTGATGGCCGAGCGGCCGGTCAAGATCGGCGACTGGGTCCGCATCGGTGATGCAGAAGGCGACGTGCGCCGGATCAACGTGCGCTCGACCGAGATCCAGGTCGGCGACAAGTCGACCCTGATCGTGCCCAACTCCGAGCTCATCACCAAGACCATCCGCAACATGACCATGGCCAGTCCGCTGGGCCGGGTGCAGGTCCAGTTCCAGATACCGCTGGGCACCGATGTGGCGCAGGTGCGCGACTTGCTGCAGGCACTGTACGTGGAGCACGAAAGCGTGCTGGCCGATCCTGCACCGTCGGTCTACATCGACTCGATCGCAGGCGGGATGGTGGCGATCAACAGCTTCGCCTATGTGTCCAGCCCGCGCGTGGCCTATGCGACCCGCAGCGATATCTTCTTTCGCCTGCTCCAGGCCCTGGACGATGCGCACATCACTCTCTCCACGCCGCACGATGTGCGCCTGATTGCCACCGCATCCGAGCCAGCGCCGGCACATTCGGATCGCGGCATTCCCCATCAGGGGACGGACCCGGCCTGAGCCGGGTGCGCGCTTGACGCCGTGGCTCAGTTGTCCAGCAGGCTCAGCCCCAGGATCGTGCCGAGCACTGCGCCCAGCACGACATAGTTGCCGCTGCTGGCGCGCGTGCCGTAGCGGTATCGGCTGTAGTAGCCGTCCTCGTAGCCGCGGCGGAAGCCTTCGCGGAAGTAGTGGTTGTAGGTGCCCTGGCTGACGTAATAGCCGTAGTAACCGTAGTTGGCATCCTGATAGGCGTAGGGGCTGTCATAGCTGAAACGCCAGCCGTCCTGGCGATCGGCGCGGCCGGCTTCGAAGCCTTCGTTGTAGCCATAGTTCACCGCCTGGCGCAGCAGGTCGGCGCCGTAGCGGTTGGTTTCGTAGTACGTGCCGCCCCAGCCATAGCGATAGCTTGCCGGCGTGTAGTAGTAGGGATCACGGCTGTAGTCGTAGCCGCGCGACTGCCAGCGCGCCTGCTGGGCATAGAGGCGTCGGTTGTAGTCCTGCTGATAGCGGTACTGGGCATTGCGGCGCTGACGTTCCAGTTCGCGCCCGCGCTGCTCGGCCAGGCGACGGCGCTGGTCCTGGTTGCGACGATAGTCGTCCGCGCGCTGGCGCTCCTCCCGCATGCGGCGCTCCTGCTGGTCGCGACTCAAACGACGAAGTTCGTCGTTACGGCGGTCGTTGCGGTCATCGCCACGATTGCCGGGATCGCGTGGCCGGTCGTCCGGGCCATCGCGGCGATCCGGCGGCTGCCGGTCGTTGCGATCGCCACGGTCCGCGATCGGCGCACGCGGGACATCGCGCGGCACCGGATCGCCCATGCCTGGCGGCAGCGGCCCTTCATTGCGCGGGCGGTCGCGACGGTCCTGGTCCTGACGTTGGGAGGCGCCACGCTCCTGTTCCATCCGTCGGCGCATCGCGTCGTTGTCATTGCGCACCTGCAGCTCGCGCGCACGCTGGTCGGCACCCCCGCGCTCCTCCTGGCGGCGTTGCTGTTCGACCAACTGCTGCTGGCGCTGCGCCTGGTCGCGGTTGACATCGCGCAGTTGTTGCTGCTGCTGTTGCTGTTCGCGTCGCTGCTGGAGGAACTCGTTGCGCTGGTCGGCCTGGCGACGCTGTTCCTGCTCGGCGCCTTGCTGGCGCTGGGCCTGCTGCTGTTCATTGCGTTCGCGCATCTGGCGTATCTGCTCGCCGCGCTGCTGGTCGCGCTGGTCGGACTGCTGGCGCATCTGCTCGGCTCGCTGCCGGGCCTGATCGCGCTGCGCGTTCTGGCGTTCCTGTTGCTGCTGGCGCTGATCCTGCTGGGCACGCATGGCCTCGGCCCGTTGCTGGTTGCGCTGTTCGGACTGTTGCTGCTGCGCCTGCGCACGCTGTTGGGCCTGGGCGCGATCGGCGTTCTGGCGCTCCTGCTGTTGCTGGCGCTGTTCCTGCTGCTCGGCGCGGTTTTCGTCCTTCTTCTGGCGCGCCTGCTCGGCGGCCGCACGCATCATCGCGCCACGACCTTCGGGCGTGTCCTGCGCCTGCAGCGAGGCAACGCTGCCCAACAGCAGCACGCCGGTCATGGCGGTGGCCAGTGCGCGGGGCACAAGTAAGCGGAGCGGATGCATCGTCATCGTCCTGGTCGAGCAGCGACCTGCGTGGAATGTGACCATTTATTGCGGGCCCGCATGAATGCCGCATGAGAGAAAGCGCTGCCAAACTCTGTGTTTTCAAGCTTTCCGGGACGGAAGCGGTTACACCGCCCAAGGCCAGCTAAACGCCCGGATGCCCGGGCGCGCCAGAGGCCCCGGGTTAGGCTGTCGCCGCCCATGAAGGAACCCGCCATGCATCCTGCCGTCCTCGACCTGCCCGCGGCGCAGTGCGCCGATCTGGAAGCGGCCTATGCCAGTCCGCCGCGGCCGTATCACAACTTCCAGCACGTGCTGGAAGTGCTGCGCCATTACGACGTCGTGGCCGACGGCCCCGGCTGGCGCCAGCCGCGCGAGGTGCAGCTGGCGGTGCTCTACCACGATGCGATCTACGTGGCCGGGCGCAGCGACAACGAAACGCGTTCGGCGCAACTGGCGCGCGAGGCCATCGCGTGCTGGTTGCCGGGTCAGAACGTGGATGCCGACCGCGTCGTGCAGCTGATCGAATGGGCCGCGCGCCATGGCGGGCTCACGCCCGAGGACGTCGATAAGGAAGCGGCGCTGTTCCTGGATTGCGACATGGCGATCCTGGCCGCCGCGCCTGAGGTCTTCGATGCCTACGACCGGGGCATCGCCCAGGAATATCGCGCGGTGGTGCCGGGCTGGATCTTCCGGCGCAAGCGGCGTCAGTTCCTCAAGGGGCTGTTGGCGCGCGAGCGGATCTATCTGAGCGACTTCTTCCACGCGCGCCTGGATGCAGCCGCCCGCGCGAACCTGGTTCGGGTCACGCGCGGCTTCTGGCGTTTCTAGCGCGGTCTTCGCGTGCGGCGGGGGCACGCTAGACGAGTGCTTCCAGGCCGTCTGCCTCGTTGGCCAGCCGCATGCGAAGGGCCTCGGCGCTGCCGGGACGGCCGAACAGCCAGCCCTGCGCGGTCGCCGCGCCGGCCTGGCGGAACCAGTCGGCCTGGGCCTGGGTTTCCACGCCTTCGACCACCACCGCCAGTTCCAACGTGCGGGCCATGGCCAGGATCTGCGGCACCACCGAGAAAGTCACCGCGTCGGTGTCCACGCGCGCGGTGAATGAACGATCGACCTTGATCGCGTACACGTCCAACTCGTTGAGATAGGCCAGCGATGAATAGCCGGTGCCGAAATCGTCAATGTAGACGTGGTGGCCGGCCTCGCTGAGCCGCTGGGTGCCGGCCACCGCGATCGCGCGCGCGGCGGTGGAATGCTCGGTGAGTTCGATGCCCAGCCGCGCCGGCGCGATGCCGTGCTCGCGCAGCAGGCCTTCGAGCGTGGCGTGGAAGCGGGCGTCGTCCAGGTCCTTGGCCGAGATGTTGACGTTGATCGAAAACGTCCCTTCGCCAGCGAGCAAATCGC
>JBIIHJ010000353.1:0-4167 GCA_044235875.1 Pseudoxanthomonas sp. | reverse complement strand
TTCTACGACGAATACAACGCCGTGCTGGACATGCCTGCCGAGTTCTACCTGGACACCATCCGGATCGTGTTCCAGGAATTCCTGCTGCCTCGCGGGGAGTGGGACATCGGTGGCGAGCGGGTCAATCCTTCCGCGATCAGCCGCACCGCGCTGCTGAGTATCGAAGGCGAGCTGGACGACATCGCCGGCCTGGGACAGACCAAGGCGGCGCACGCACTGTGCACCGGCATTCCCAAGGCCAGGCGCAAGCACATCACGGTCAAGGGCGCCGGCCACTACGGCATCTTCAGCGGTCGTCGCTGGCGCGAAGAGGTCTATCCGGACGTCAAGGCGTTCTTCGCCAAGTACAACGCCTGATCGGTCGAATCGGAAAGAGGTCGGGCGGGGTCCAGACTCGACCTTGCGGCTATCGCTTTGCCAGAACCGATCCACCTATGTGGTTCGGCTTGCCTGGATCGCTGGGCGCTCGATTAAACAGCGCCTCGGCGACAAGGAGATTGGGGACCCAGCAAAGCCATGCGATGAATGGATAGCATGTCGCAAACGGGACACCGGACAGGATCGTCAAAGGCATGTAGATCCGCAGGGTCACGGCGGCGAAGGTCAGCGCGAAATTACGCACCATCCAGCTACGATGGTCTGCGACAGCGCCGCGGCGGATGGCCCGGAACGCCCGGATGCCCGTGTAGAGCCAGGCCAAGGCCAGGCACGTAAATCCAAGCTTTGCCGCGATTCCGCCGAAAGCGAATGCCGCCAGGTACAGACCGGACAGGCCGCCCAGGAGCACCCCGATCCCCAGATACGCCCGACCCAGCCAGCGATGCACGCGTCCATACCGTTGCCGGAACCTGGAAGAGAACTGAAGAGGGCCGGCCAGCAGGGCCAGTGACGAGGCAAACACATGGGTATAGAGGCCGACCTGATGGGTGTGGAACGACAGTCGCATGTCGGGGTGGACGGCCGCTCCCAACGGCATGAGCGCATAGACAAGGATGGCGTAACTGGCGACCGCCAATGCCAGCAGGTACAACGTGATGTTGCCGATGATTCTCATGACGGCCATCCGCTCATTGCGTCCATGTCCACGCTCACACCACCGGCGAGCGCACCAGCAGCTGCTTGGCCAGCCAGCCGTGCATGTGCCCGATGCCGCGTGCCACGTGCAGGGTCACGAACAGCAGCACCAGGCCGGCCAGAGTCACCAGCGGGATCGCCCAGCCCTGGGTGATGGTTACGCTGACCCCGTCGACCCAGATCAGCGAATCGTCCCAGAAATACAGCAGCGGCGAAGCCAGCATGGTCAGCGAGGTCGACAGCAGGACGGTGGCCAGGGTGAAGTACACGATGCCCAGCGGCAGCATCAGCAGCAGATACAGCATGGTGCTCCAGGTACGGCGGTCGGTGAACATGTCGCCGATGCGCGACAGCCACGGCCTGTCACGGTCGGTGTATAGCGGTCGGCGCGGCATGCGCTGGCCAAGCAAGGCCTCGACGATGCGCCCTTCCACCAGCGACAGCACGCGGATCGAGCCGAAAAACAGCACCAGCAGCGGCAGGCCGATGATCAGGATCAGCGTGCCCAGCGAGACCGACGCCCCGGTGACGACCCAGGTGAAGTAGAACGTGCCGGTGATCAGCGACAGCAGCATGTAGAACAGTGCACCGTAGGTGCGCGGATCGGCGGCCACGCCGAAGAATTTGCCGAGCGACGAACGCCGCGGCGGCGGCGGCGGCGCGCGCAGCGCGCGGGTGACGGTGACCTCGGTCTGGCGATAGATGTCGGCCACCTCTTCCGGTGCGCCGTAGCTGCTGGCCACCGAAGCGATCACCTCGGACTCGCTCTTGCCCGCCTGCTCGGCCAGTTCCGAACGCAGGTATTCCTCGGCGTCGTAGAGCGCGTCCTGGATCATGGCCGGGTCGGCCCCTTTCAGCGCCACGCGCAGCTGCTCCAGATATTCGGGGATGGTGGTGGGCAAACCTTGTGCGTTCATGCGGTGGTCCCCCTCAGGACAAGATCGACAGAGTCACGGGTGGCACGCCAGGCGGCGGCCCATTGCGCCAGGGTTTCGCGTCCCGGCTCGGTGATGCGGTAGTAGCGTCGCGGCGGACCGGACGCGGATGGCTCGACATGGCTGTCCAGCAGGCCGGCGCCTTCCAGGTTGCGCAGTACCGGGTACAGCGCGCTCTGCTTGCCTGACAGCACCCCTTCGCCGAGCAGCTCCATGCGCTTGGCGATGAGGTAGCCGTACAGCGGCTCCTCGGCCTGGGCCAGCACCGCCAGCAGTGCGAGCGAGACCGTGCCGGCGCTGAGCTCCTTCTGGAATTTCTTGAGTGGGATATCCACGTCGAACATGGCAGCCACCAGCCACTAGGTTGGAGGGAATACTAGTGATAAGTGAGCTATAGCGAATGTGCCGGTAGTCATGCCTGCAACCTAGTGTCGGCAGTCCGCGGTTGTCGTGTTCACCGGCGCTGGCGCACGATGTGCGGCATGAGCCTGCTGCCCGCGGACACCGACGCCGCCCCCGTTCCGCAACCGCCCTCCTCTCCCGGCAATCCCGCCTGCGTCATCACCTGCGCCGCCTACGACCAGGCCGGCAAGCGCCGCGACCTGACCCTGGACCAGATCAGCGACGTGCTGGCCACCGACGATGGGTCCTTTGTCTGGGTCGGCCTGTACGAGCCACAGCGCGAGGTGCTGCTGAAGCTGCAGGAGGAGTTCTGCCTGCACGACCTGGCCATCGAAGATGCCAGCAAGGCCCACCAGCGCCCCAAGCTGGAGGGCTACGGCCAGTCGTTGTTCCTGGCCATGCACACCGTGCAGGTCATCGACGAGAAGATCCGCTACGGGGAGACCCAGGCCTTCCTGGGCCAGCGCTACCTGATCACCGTGCGCCACGGGGCCTCGCTCTCCTACACGCCGGCGCGCCTGCGCATCGAGCGCGAGCCGGAGCTGCTGGCGATGGGCCCGGCCTACTGCCTGTACACGGTGCTGGACTTCATCGTCGACAACTACCTGCCGATCATCGAAGGCGCGCGCGACACGTTGTTCTCGCTGGAGCGCGACATCTTTTCCGAGACCTACAAGGGCGCGGTGGTACGCCGCCTGTACGACCTCAAGCGCGAGCTGACCCTGATGCGCGTGGCGGTCGGGCCGCTGCAGGACGTGCTCAACCACCTGGTCCGCACGCAGAGCCCGATGGTGCCCGAGGAGATCCGCCTGTACATGCGCGATGTCCACGACCACGCGCTGCGCGTCAACGACGGCATCGACACCCTGCGCGAAATGCTGGGCACCGCCCTGAGCGTCAACCTGTCGCTGGTGACTTTGGGCCAGGGCGAAACCGTCAAGCGCCTGGGCGCCTGGGCCGCCCTGCTGGCGGCACCGACGCTGATGACCAGTTGGTACGGCATGAACTTCGACGGCATGCCCGAACTGCACGCCCACTTCGGTTATCCGCTGCTGATCGGCGCGATGGCCGTTGTCTGCGGCGTGCTGTACGGGCTGTTCAAGCGCGCCCGCTGGCTTTGACGTCAGCAAGCGCGTGCCGGCGGTGTAGACCAAAGTACGAGCCGCAAATCACGCTTTTCAATTGACCCCTGCCGGGGCTTGTTGAACCCTGTCCGGACTTACAGATGGGGGTGTGGCCATGAAAGGCTTTTCCAAAGTCGCCTGGGCGCTATTGGCGCTGCTCGGCGCGTTCTGCCTCGGCACGGTCGCATTGCGGCGCGGCGAGTCGGTCAACGCCCTGTGGATCGTGGTCGCCGCCGTATCGATCTACCTGGTGGCCTACCGCTATTACGGGCTGTTCATCGCCACCAAGGTGATGCAGCTCGATCCCACGCGGGCCACGCCCGCGGTACTGCGCAATGACGGCCTGGACTTCGTCCCGACCAACAAGCACGTGCTGTTCGGGCACCACTTCGCCGCCATCGCCGGCGCAGGCCCGCTGGTCGGTCCGGTCCTGGCCGCGCAGATGGGTTACCTGCCCGGCATGCTCTGGCTGATCTGCGGCGTGGTCCTGGCCGGTGCAGTGCAGGACTTCATGGTGCTCTTCATCTCCAGCCGCCGCGACGCGCGTTCGCTGGGCGACCTGGTCCGCGAGGAAATGGGCCAGGTCCCGGGCACCATCGCGCTGTTCGGTGCGTTCCTGATCATGATCATCA
>JBIIHJ010000376.1:0-3757 GCA_044235875.1 Pseudoxanthomonas sp. | reverse complement strand
CCGGCATCCATCAGCGCCAGCGAGCTGCCGCAGACCGAGGCCATCGACGAGGAGCCGTTGGACTCGGTGATTTCCGACACGACGCGGATCGTGTACGGGAAGGCTTCCATGGTCGGCATCACGGCCAGCACGCCGCGCTTGGCCAGGCGGCCGTGGCCGATTTCGCGACGCTTGGGGCCCATCATGCGACCGGCTTCGCCCACCGAGTACGGGGGGAAGTTGTAATGGAACAGGAAGTGATCCTTGTGCTCGCCGGAGACGGCGTCGATCACCTGGCCATCGCGGGCGGTGCCCAGGGTGACGGCGACGATCGCCTGCGTTTCACCGCGGGTGAACAGCGAAGAGCCGTGGACGCGCGGCAGGATGCTGACCTTGGAGCTGATCGGACGCACGGTGTCCAGGGCACGGCCATCGATGCGGACCTTGGTGTCCAGGACCGAACCACGCATGGTCTGGTATTCCAGTTCACCGAATTCCTTGGACAGCTCGGCGCCGTTCCACTTTTCGCTCTCGACGCGACCGGCCAGCGAAGCCAGCACATCGGACTTGATCGCGGCGATGGCGTCGCGGCGCTGCAGCTTGTCACGCACCTGGAAGGCACCGCTCAGCTGGTCGCCGACAGCTTCCTTCAGCGCCGAGATCAGGGCTTCGTTCTTGGCCGGAGCGGTCCAGTTCCACGACTGGGTGCCGGCTTCGACGACCAGCTCGTTGATGATGTGGATGACCTTCTGCATCTCGCGATGGCCAAACATCACCGCGCCCAGCATCACGTCTTCGGACAGCTCGGCTGCTTCGGATTCGACCATCAGCACGGCGTTGGAGGTACCGGCGACGACCAGCTCGAGCTTGGAGTCCTTCAGCTCGGTCACGGTCGGGTTCAGCACGTACTCGCCGTTGATGTAGCCGACCTTGGCCGCACCGATCGGGCCATTGAACGGCGCGCCGGTCAGGGCGACGGCGGCCGAGGCACCGATCAGGGCCGGGATGTCACCGTCGATGTCGGGGTTCAGCGACATCACCGTGGCGATGACCTGCACTTCGTTGCGGAACTCTTCCGGGAACAGCGGGCGCAGCGGACGGTCGATCAGGCGCGAGATCAGCGTTTCCTTCTCCGTGGCGCGGCCTTCGCGCTTGAAGAAGCCACCGGGGATGCGGCCGCCGGCGTAGAACTTTTCCTGGTAGTCCACCGTCAGCGGGAAGAAGTCCTGGCCTTCGCGCGCCTTCTTGGCGGCGACGGCCGAAACCAGCAGTACGGTGTCATCGAACTTGACGATGACCGCGCCGCCGGCCTGGCGGGCGATTTCGCCGGTTTCCAGGGTGACCTGGTGCTTGCCGTACTGGAAGGTCTTAGTGATTTTTGCCACGTGGGTTTCCTAAGTGTCTCGAACTGGGTGACCCGGTTGCGACCCCTGTCGCGCGCGGGTGGCCGTGCGGCCGTTGTTGCAGTGCGATTTTTCCGTTTGCCGGAAAAAAATGAACCGCGGCGCATTTCTGCGCCGCGGTTTGTGATCTGGTTTTAGCGACGCAGACCCAGCTTTTCGATCAGGGCCTTGTAACGCGGGGCGTCTTTGCCATGCAGGTAGTCGAGCAGGCTGCGGCGCTGGTTGACCAGCTGCAGCAGGCCACGACGGCTGTGGTGATCCTTCTTGTGGGTCTTGAAGTGGCCGGAGAGCTGTTCGATGCGGGCGGTCAGCAGAGCGACCTGGACTTCCGGAGAGCCGGTGTCGTTGGCGCCGCGCTTGTTCTCTTCGATGATCTTCTGGGTATCGATGGACATGGTGTCTTCTCTTGTTGTGATGCGGGACCTGCAGGAACGCGGACTGTCCACCGCGCGCACCGCCTGGTCCGCCGCTTGCGATTGAGGAAAGGCCTGTTGGGCCAAGTGCCTGAAAAGGCCGGCGCATTGTAGGCGCCGGCACCGTGCGGCACAAGTTTCAGTCGGCCAAAGCCGCGCCGTTGGTCGGCCAGTTGAACAGCCGCTGGGGCGAAAGGACACCGTCCCTGGACAGCTGGGCCAGGCCGATGACGGTACCGGCTTCGGTGAAGACCGCGACCAGTCCAGCCGGTCCCGGTACGCCCGGCAGGCGCTGCCCCTGGCTGAAGCGGGCCACGCCCTCGGCGGTCAGGTCGATCCTGGGCAGGCCGACCATGCCGGCCTCGATCGGCAGCAGGCAGGCCTGCAGCGCCTGTGGGTCGCGCTGGGCCATGGCCTCCAGCTGTTCGATGGTCCACATCCGCGGCTCGCGGAACGGGTCCACCCACAGCCGGCGCAGCTGGGCCACGTGCGCGCCGCAGCCCAGCGCCTCGCCCAGGTCGCGGACCAGGCTGCGCACGTAGGTGCCCGAGCCGCATTCCACGTGCAGGCGCAGCAGCGGCAGGCCGGCATCGAGCAGGTCGTCGGCGGCCTGCAGTTGGAACGTGCGCACGAACACCTCGCGCTCCTCGATCTCCACCACTTCGCCGCGACGGGCCTTGGCATACAGCGGTTCGCCACCGCGCTTGAGCGCCGAGTAGATCGGTGGGCGCTGCTGGATGCGGCCGATCAGCGGACGCAGCGCGGCATCGATTCGGTCGATCGGATACGCCTCGACCGGGCGCTCGCGCAGCACCTGGCCTTCGGCATCGTCGGTATCGGTGACCTGGCCCAGACGAGCCACGGTGTCGTAAGCCTTGCTGGCGCCCAACAGGTTGCCGGCGATCTTGGTCGCCTCGCCGAAGCAGATCGGCAGCAGTCCGGTGGCCAGCGGATCGAGCGCGCCGGTGTGGCCGCCCTTCTCGGCGCGGAACAGGTGCCGCACGCGCTGCAGCGCTTGGTTGGAGCTCATGCCGGTGGGCTTGTCCAGCAGCAGGATGCCGTCGACGCGACGGAACCTGGTGCGGGGTCGCTGGGGACGGCCGCGACGGCCGGCAGGCGCCGAACCGCCACGTCCGGCACCGTCGGCGTCCGGGGTCGCGGCGGGGTCGGTCGGCACCATCAGTCTTGTTCGGACTCGGATTCGGGCGGCAGCGGGTTTTCGCGCAGCAGCGTTTCGATGCGCTCGCCCTTGTCGACCGAGTCGTCGTAATGGAAATGCAGCTCGGGGACGTGGCGCATCTTCACCGCACGCCCCAGGGCGTAGCGGATCTGCGGCGACAGTTCCTTGAGGGCCTTGACCGCCTCGAGCGAGCGCTCGGGCATCAGGGCGGTGACGAATACCTTGGCGTGGGCCAGGTCGCGGGTGACCTCGACGTCGGACACGCTGACCGACGGCAGGCCGTGCTCGCGCACGGTTTCATGCACGATGGTGCCGAGTTCGCGGCGCAGCTGGGCCGAGACTCGGTCGCTGCGATGGAAGGATTTGGTTGCCATGGAGCGAGGAGTGAGCCCAGAGAAGTGAAGAGTGAGTGGAAGCGGCATCGCCTCGATCAGGAATGAGCGAGGGAGAGCAGAGTGCGCCGGGCTACTCGCCCCGCTCACTCCTCACTCCTCCCCGCTCACGCCTGCGTTACAGCGTGCGCTGCACCTCGATACGCTCGAAGCACTCGATCTGGTCGCCCGGCTTGACGTCGTTATAGGCCTTCACGCCGATACCGCACTCGGTGCCGTTGCGCACTTCGTCCACGTTTTCCTTGAAGCGGCGCAGCGATTCCAGCTCGCCCTCGAACACCACGACGCTGTCGCGGAGCACGCGGATCGGCTTGGAGCGCTTGACGGTGCCCTCGATGACCATGCAGCCGGCCACCGCGCCGAACTTCGAGCTGCGGAACACATCGCGGA
>JBIIHJ010000079.1:0-13544 GCA_044235875.1 Pseudoxanthomonas sp. | reverse complement strand
CATCGGTCGCTACGCTGGCGCGCTGGCTACCGTGCGTGCCGATGATCTGGCCGCCCATCCGCTGCGCGCGCTGGCCCAGCGCCACCCGCACGCGGACTGGAGCCGGCTGGACGAAGTGTTCTTCGGTTGCGCCAACCAGGCCGGCGAGGACAATCGCAATGTGGCGCGCATGGCGCTGCTGCTCGCCGGCCTGCCGCAGGAGGTACCGGGTGTCACCTTGAACCGGCTGTGCGCTTCGGGCATGGAAGCGGTGGGCGCCGCATTCCGCGCCATCGCGCTGGGCGAAATGCAGTTCGCCATCGCCGGCGGCGTGGAGTCGATGAGTCGCGCCCCGTTCGTGATGGGCAAATCAGCCAGCGCCTTTGGCCGCGAGCACAAGCTCGAAGACACCACGATGGGCTGGCGCTTCGTCAACGACGCGCTGCGTGCCGCCTACGGTGTGGAAACCATGCCGCAGACCGGCGACAACGTCGCGGCCGATTTCGGTATCTCTCGCCAAGACCAGGACGCCCTGGCGCTGCGCAGCCAGGCGCGCGCCGGTGCCGCGCAAGCGCGCGGCTACTTTGCCGAGGAGATCGTGCCGGTGCGGATCGCCGGCAAGAAGGGCGAGACCGTCGTCGCGCAGGACGAACACCCACGCCCGCAGACCACCGCCGAGATGCTCGCCGGCCTGCGCGTGGTCAACGCCGGTGGCACGGTGACGGCGGGCAACGCATCGGGCATCAACGACGGCGCCGCAGCATTGGTCCTTGCGTCCGCTGAAGCGGTCAAGGCGCACGGCCTCACGCCGCGTGCCCGGGTGCTGGGCATGGCCAGCGCGGGCGTGGCGCCGCGGATCATGGGATTCGGTCCGGTGCCGGCGGTCCACAAGCTGACCGCGCGCCTGGGCATCGAGGTGCCGGCCTTCGACGTGATCGAGCTCAACGAAGCCTTCGCTGCGCAGGCCTTGGCGGTGACGCGCGCGTTGGGTCTGGCCGACGATGCGCCGCAGGTCAATCCCAACGGGGGCGCGATCGCGCTGGGCCATCCCCTGGGCATGAGCGGCGCACGCCTGGTCCAGACCGCGGTCCATCAGCTTGAAGCCACGGGCGGCAAGCTTGGCCTGGCCACCATGTGCGTCGGCGTCGGCCAGGGCGTGGCCCTGGCGGTCGAGCGCATCTAACGGCCAGCGGACGGTGCGGCCGTCCGCTGTTACCTTGCAGTGAACCGCACACCGGGCCGCGGCGTGCGTTGAGCACGATGCCGTTCTTCCGCGAACAAAAGGCCTGCGATGAAGCGTAGGCCGGTTTGCGCACGCGCATGATTTCGCCGAGTGGGCGATGAGCCTGGAGGTCGTTCCAAGGGCTGAAGCCAGCGCCGTCGTCGATGGCCCGTGCCTTTTCCTCGTTCCAGCGGGCTGCGCCGCTGCAGTCACACGTGCGACGGGAGGGAACGGGCTGACGGCCTGATCCCTTTCCTCCTCGGTTCCGTCGATGGGCATGTCCTCCAGGTTGGTGCACAGCTGCGCGCGCAGTTCCCACACTGCCCGGTGCTGCTGGAAGTAGGCCGACACGGCGTGGCGCAGCGCATCGTCGCCATCCAGGTCGCTGCGCGCATTGGTCAGCGCCAGCAGCTCGTGCGACACCGGCCCCAGCTGGAACTTGGCCACGTAGGCGCCAGAGCGCAGCGGCAGGTGGGTGAAAAAGGGGGCGCCCAGGCATGATGCGCCGGCTCGCCGCCCATGGCCTCGAGCTTTGCGCTCTGGCCGCCTACTGCTTCCAGGGTGCGCTCGGTCCCGCGCAGGAAGGCCGAGGCAAGCGCCTTGCTGCGTTCGGCCCGGTCGGTGGTCTTGGCGAGCAGCTTCAGGCTGCGCAGGAATGCTTGGCGTTGGGCGAATTGAACTGCAGGCCGTTGACCATGACGGAGTCCTGGCTGGACTGATCCTCCGAGCCTTCCAGGCGATCGCCGGGTACGTCCGGTACCTTGAGGGCCACGCCACGCGGCGTGGATACGCGGTCCGGCAGCAGATCGCCCGGCGTCGTGGAAGACCGCATCACCGCATTGAAGCGCCTGGCCTCGGCAGCCAGCCCCTGGCGCAGCACCTCGGGCTGGTGAGGCCGCACCTCCAAGTGGGCATCCAGCGAGCCGCGGCTCTTGGCATGGACGCTGCGCAGCGCATGGTGTCCATCTTCCCAGGTCTGCCCGGAGATGCTGAGCAGGACGTCGGTCAACTCCTGTGCCGGTTCCTGTTCCTGCGGGCCGGGCCGGGCCATGGCTTCGAAGTACGGCTGATGGTTGGAGACGATCGGGTGGTCGGAGGGCATGGTGATTCCCGGCGGTTGGCTGTCTGCGACCGCTCCGGGACCGGATCAACGAGGGGTGAGGCACGATGGGCCGGTCCTTCACAACATTCGCAGAGGTGTGCGGCCAAGGTGGCGCCAGACAAGCGGAGTGCTGCATGCCTGCCAAGCTGCTGAAGATCGCGACCTACAACGTCAATGGCATCGCCACGCGACTGCCGCACCTGTTGGCGTGGCTGGCGCGCGAACAGCCGGATATCGTCGGCCTGCAGGAACTCAAGGCGGCGCAGTCGGCGTTTCCCGAGCAGGCGATCCGCGATGCGGGCTATGGCGTGATCTGGCAGGGGCAGCGTGCCTGGAACGGGGTGGCATTGCTGGCCCGCGGCCAGGATCCGGTCGAAAGCCGGCGCGGATTGCCATGGGATCCCAAGGACGACCAGAGCCGCTACATCGAGGCGGCCATCCACGGCGTCGTGGTCGCGTGCCTGTATCTGCCCAATGGCAATCCCCAGCCGGGGCCGAAGTTCGACTACAAGCTCAAATGGATGCAGCGCCTGATCCGGCATGCCGCCACGCTGATCGATCTGCCGCATCCGGTGGCGCTGATCGGCGACTTCAACGTGGTGCCGACCGATGCCGACATCTACGATCCCAAGGGCTGGCGGCGTGACGCACTGCTGCAGCCGGAGAGTCGCGAGGCGTTCTTCGCACTGATGGCGCAGGGTTGGACCGATGGGCTCCATGCCATCCACGGCGACACCGGCGTCTATACCTTCTGGGATTATTTCCGCAAGCACTGGGAGCGCGATCGCGGCCTGCGCATCGATCACCTGCTGCTCAACCCGGTGCTGGCCAAGTCACTGCGCGCCGCAGGCGTGGATCGGTGGGTGCGGGGGCTGGAGAAGGCCAGCGACCACGCACCGACCTGGGTACAGGTGCGCGCGCCACCCAGACGCCGGTCCTGACGGCGCGGCCCGCGATCCGCGCGCATCGTCAAGCATCCTGGTTTGATGCTGGCGGCGGCCTTCGGTCTGGAGACCGCTGCTGCTGGAAGGCGGCGGACGCCTCGACGGTGTTTTCCTCAAGGCCGGCCTGATCGATGAGATCAACCTGCTGGTGTACCCGGGCATCGATGGCCTGGCCGGCGTGCCCAGCATCTCCCAGTACGTGGGACAACCGGATGAACAACCCGCGCCAGGCAAGTCGCTGCTGCACATGAGCACCGAGACCCTGGAGGGCGGCATGGTCTGGCTGCGTTACCTGCTGGAGCGCGAACCGATGCCGTCGCGCATTCCGGCACCGCGCCACTGAACACCGCATCGCGGCCCGTGCGCGCTCAGGGCTGCTCAGACCGCAGCGCGTCGATCACCACCTTCAACGCGGCCGAGGACTGCCGGCGGCTGGGGTAGTAGGCTTAATAGCCCTCGAACACATCGCACCACTCCAGCAGGACACGCTCCAGTCGGCCGGCCTGGACATGGTCGCCCAGCATGCTCTCCGACAGATACGCCAAGCCTGCGCCGGCCGGCGCCGCGCGCAGGATCGGGCCGCTGCCGTTGAAGGTCCACTGGCCATCCACGCGCACCTTCACATCCTGCCCGTCCTTATCAAACTCCCATGGCAACAGCCCGCCGTGCGTAGGCAGGCGCAGGCCGATGCAGTTGTGCCGGCAAGGTCGGAAGGCATCAGCGGCGCGGCGTGCCCCTGAAGTAGTCGGGCGTGGCCACGATCGCCATGCGCTGTGGCGGGCTGATCGGCACGGCGATCATGTCCTTGGCGAGCTGCCCGCCCAGGCGGATGCCGATGTCGTAACGCTAGGCGACAATGACGGCCAGGCCGTAGTCGACCGTGATCTCGACCCTCAGATCGGGATAGTCCGGCACCACGGTGGACAGCTTGGCCAGATGTAGGCATCGGCTGCGTGGCCGGCGGTGTTGATGCGGACCGTGCCGGCGGGCCGATCGCGGCACTCGGTCAGCGCAGACAGCTCTGCTTCGATTTCCTCGAAGCGCGGGTACTAGCCGGCTGAATCCAGACCGGGAGCGGAATTCTGAGGAGTGGGAGGATTTCGCGAGCGATCGGCCTGGCGTCGCTGATGCAGCAAGGCGTGGGATGGACGGCCGGGACACTTGGTCATCGTCCAGCCAGGCCACCACATCGCGCCACGGGCTGTTGTCTGTGATGCCGCTGACCAGTCCCGCGCCCGGCGCCGCGCATCAAGCTCGTGCCAGGTCCACAGCGCCTTGGCGCCGCCAGTCCCGCTTTTGGTTCAAGCGCATCGCCAGGCGCCATCACTGTGCGGAAGCTGGTGCCCTGATCTGAAGGGCCGTCCCAGCTGGCTGCCTTCAAAAGTGGCCAAGCCGCGTCGGTTTTCTACCAGGTACGGTCGGGGTAGGAGCACCACACCGTGATCGGCATGCAATTGTTGTGCCCTACCTTTTCAGGAATGACCCCGGCCACGATGGCCATGCACGCGTTGGAAAAGGTGATATGCGAGTAGCACCCTTTGCAACCGCGTGTGGGCAATGGACCGCCTAAAGGAGGTGGCCATTTCGCGAGATGCGTTGATCGAGCTCAAAATTCGGCACCCACCGCAAGCAAACATCGTGGTGGGACAAACGCCAGGTCATGCATCGGTCGATGTCGCCTTTGCAGCTTCTTCCAGCAACCAGCGCGCGAATGCCTGAATCGGCGCGGTGCTCAATGCGATCGGCTCGGGCAGGACGAGACAGAAGGTTTTTGATACGGCCTTGGCCTGCGGCCACGGCGCGACGAGCCGGCCCTGCGCCAGCTCGACCTCGACATACAGCCGTGGGACCAGCGCCACGCCGAGGCCAGCCAGCGCCGCTTCGATTAGCATCGCGTGCAGATCGAAACGAGCGCCCACCGCCGGATTGGTGAGCGCGATGCCGGTGTCCTGGGCATAGCGCTGCCAGGCATCCGGGGTTTGCCGGCGATGCAGGCGCGGCAGCCGATCCAGGGCGGTGGCGCGTTTGCCGCTGTTGACCAGCGCAGGGTGGCAAACAGGAATCAGCATTTCCTGCATCAGCGGATAGGTGCGCATGCCTGCCCACGCCGGGTGATCGAAATGCACGGCGGCATCAAACCCGCTCCCGGCCAGTACAAACGGGTCCGCGCGCTCTGCAAGATGCACCGTGATGTTCGAAGATTTCCGGGCAAAGTCTGGCAAGCGGGGAATGAGCCAACGCATCGCGAACGTCGGGATGATGGCAATCTCCAGGCTCGCACCGTTGTCTGGCTGGCCCATCAGGTACTGGCTGTCTCTGGCCAGACGGTCGAGCGATTCGCGGACCTGGAGCGCATAGCGCTCGCTGTTGGGCAGCAGGCGCACGCGATTGCCAATCCGCTCGAAGAGTGCGACACCGAGGAAGACTTCCAATCGGCCGATCTGTCGACTGATGGCGCCCTCGGTCAGGGAGAGTTCCTCAGCCGCGCGCGCAAAGCTGCCATGGCGGGCCGCTGCTTCGAAAGCGATCAGTGCCGTGCTGCTGGGAATCTTCTTGCGCATGCGTGAGGCGTCCAGCTTGATCTTTCATCATCGAAGCATACCGAATAATCGATTTATCAGCGCCAGATGAGGGCCTAGCATGATCGAACATCAACAATCTGGGGCCGGCGTCAAGCGTCCGGTCGTGCGTGACTCCATGATCTACACCGTCGAATGCAGTTTTTCAGATCCCGTCAGTGAGGCCCAGTGGAATGACTTCTACAGTCTGCAGAAGCTGCCTGCGCTGATTTCAGTGACTGGATTCAAGACCTCACAACGCTTCCGGGCGATCAGCCCAGGCTGTCCGACGTACCTGGCCATCCACTCGATTGATGGCCTTGCGGTATTGCAGGGCGACGAGTATCGGCAGAAGGGGGGCGGCAACTTCGCTCGCTGGCAACAGCACATCACCGACTGGCATCGCAACCTGTACGACGGTCCGGATCATGCGCCCGACATCGGCCAAGGCGAGTACTTGGTGACCACTGCTGATGGTCCCCAGTCCCTGGCCGCGATGGGCCTGACGCCGCATTGCATGCAGGCCGTTGCGCTTGATCATGTTCCATCCATGCTCTGGCTGGCGGCCCTGCGGCAGGACGCAGCACCTCGGGCAGGGGATTTGGCGAAGGGCGTGCGCCTGTACGCGCCCATGACGCGGCAGTTGAACAGCACTGGATGGCCCATGCCTGCGTCGGAGCAGCATCGCGATGCCTAACGTCACGATGTATTTCACTGAAGAACGGATGCCACCAGTCGCAAGCCTGACAGCACTGACCGATCGATGCGCCCAGTTGTGCACGGAAGTGCTTGGCGCTGCACCGGAGAACGTGCATATCCAGTACCTGGCCGTGCGCGCGGGGCTCGGGCGGCCGGCATGCGCGGAAATCACCTGCCGGCTGGCACCGATGAGGACGCCATCGCGCATGGACGATTTCATGCGCGAGCTCGACAACGCCATCCAGCAACATGCTGGATTGACGGCGCGCATCCGCTGCTTTGGCTACCCAGCCGCTTCGATTCACGCAAGAAACTGATCAGCCGCCATGAACCCATCAACGATTGAACCCGAACTCCCCAGGCAGCAGGTGGGCGATTTCCTCATCCAGGCCGTCAGTGATGGCCATCTGTCGGCCAGCCTCGAGCTGCTTTCCAATATCGATCCACGGCAGGCCGCTCTGTTGCAGCAGCATGCCGGCGTCAGCGATCCATCTGCGATCCACATCAACTGCTATCTGGTCCGCGGAAGGGGCCGCACGATGCTCATCGACGCAGGCGCGGGCGGCTTCAAGCACTGGGGCGGGCAACTGAAGCAGAATCTGGCGCGTGCGGGCGTGCAGCCCTCGAACATCGATACGATTCTGCTGACCCACGCGCATCCCGATCATATCGGTGGCCTGATCGACACGGTTGGGCAAGCGGTCTTTCCGGACGCTGAGGTGCTCATCCATCCGCGCGAAGTCGCCTTCTGGCAGGACGAGGGCAATCTCGCCCGCGGGAGCGAACGCGTACGCGGCAACTTTCTGCTTGCACGGCAGGTGCTGGCGGCGTATCGGCGCAACCTTCGCCTGCTCGCCGGTGGAGATGTGCTGCCCGGCATCAGCGCGGTGCCGCTGCCCGGGCATACCGCCGGGCACACCGGGTATCGTCTCGAATCGGAAGGGGAACGTGCGTTGATCTGGGGCGACATCGTGCATTTCCCCCACATCCAGATCGCGCGCCCCGAGGTGTCCATCGCATTCGACCAGGATCCGCTGCTCGCCGCGCAGACACGATCGAGATTGCTGGATGTGGTCAGTGCCGATCGGCTAATGGTGGCCGGCATGCATCTTGGTGCATTGGGGTTCGCGCATATCCACAGGCAAGGCAAGGGCTATGAGATCTCCTACGCCACGAGGTAGTGGAGCCGTGCTGCGTCAAGCCTCTTTTACCGGCCAATCTGCGGTGCGGTGCGGTGCGGCGCGCAACGCGACCGACGATAGATCTGGCTTTTGGCCCACCAGCATTCCAAAAGCTGTTGTAAAACTTTGAATTGGATAAATTTAATATTATCAATATTAATGCTGCTCGCATATCTACTCACTTTTACGAGTGTTTCTCTGCACTTGCTAAGGGATACTCCAAGAGGGCCGAAAAGGTCGAACCAAGACGCGTCGTATGGATGGGGCGCCACAAAGCGCCCGTCGCGCAATCTCATGGCTGCCGCACCAGAATCGTGCTCGTGAGCACATGCGGCCGCCATTTGGCGGCGAAGCGGAGCCCTAGTCCTGCGAACGGAGTCCATCCCAATCACTAGAGATATGCGGCAAAGTACTCAGCAGGCCATGCTAAGAAAAGTGGGGCTGAGGCAGCTTAAGTTCGCACGGTGTATCTGCCGCGCCACCGAGATGTTCGGCACGTGGACAGCAAGCGACAGGCGGTTGACCCATGAACATTGCGCCTTGGAGGTCTAAATCTAGGGCGCGAACTAGACACTCTCGTAGTCCCAGTACTTGCGGCAAAGTTGGCTTTGCTTAAAGAGGGAGCATGGATGTGAAGCCGTATTGCTATGGGCATTTGGCTCTTCGATTGCCGTCTGTGTGCGACACGAAAGGTGGTAGCGAAGAGTCATTTGGGGTCTTTCAGGATGGATCCAGCGCGTCGCGTCGTTCCATGCGGCGGCTTGAATTCGATCCGGTGGTCAAAGCCGCAATGCAAGCTGCCGAATGGTTTTCAACCTTGCGGCGCCTTTCTGCAAAATTCCGGCGCATTGCGATGCAGTCCGCTATTGGCGCTAAAGCGCTCGGGCCGGCACGGGGATGGCCGTGAGTCGTTTTTGCCGCAGTGCGGAAAATCTGAGTAGACTCAACCATCGCCCCAATCCATCACCTCGTAAGCGATAGGCCCAAGGCATTTCACTTTTCTTGGTCCTGTTCGTCTAGGTACTCATGGAGCCTGCCAGCCGACCCACTGAAGATCCCATGCCTGCCACGGAGGCCGGCGCTGCCGGCGTGGCGCCAAGAGACGAGCAGATCGGTGGGATCCAGGCGGCCGAACTGGTTCGGAACCTCAACAAGACGCTGATCCGGTCGCTTCAGTTGCGCCTGGGGTCTTACGAGGATGCCCGCGAGGTCGCCCAAGAAGCCTATGCGCGCCTGTTGAATCTGGGCAACGACAAGGTCGTCAGCTTCCAGCGCGCGCTGTTGTTCAAGATCGCCCAGAACCTGGCCACCGACCTGCTGCGGCGCAGGGCCTACACCGAGTTGCCCGAGCCAGAGGGGCTCGATCTCTGGCCGGACCCAAGTGCTGACCCGGAGCGTTCGGCCAGGGCCCGTGAGGTGGTGGATCGGTTGCCAGCGGTATTGGCCGAGTTGCCATCAAAATGTGCCGAAGCCTTTCGCCTGGTGCGCATGGAGCAATGCAGCTTCAAGGAGGCGGCGGAGCGTTTGGATCTGACCGATAGAATGGTGCGAATCCACGTTGCACGCGCACTGGCCCTTTGCCAGGCGCGGTTTGATGAACTTAGGGACGACCAGGAAGGCATCCGTCATGATTGACCAGAACAAGACAGCCCGAGCCGAAGCGCTCCAGGGGGCTGCAGAGTGGTTGATCCGACTGGGTGATCAGGACCTCCAGGACGCCGATATCGATGCGTGGAACGCCTGGATGGAGGCTTCGCCCCTGCATGCGCAGGCCTTCGAGGACGTGCACCTGCTGTGGGACGCCGCTGGCGATGTGACCGCGGAGCGTGTGCTGGCAGCCCAGCACGTCCATCAGGAGGCGCCAGCCAGTGCTGCGAGCCTGGTGGCGGGGTCGACGCAGCAAGATGCGACGCCGCCGAGCTCTGGGGTGACCGAGGCTACCTTCCAGCCGCGCTCGTCGACATCGCGTGCCAGTGGCACGCGGACGCGAGCCAGGTCACGCCGCTGGATGGCGGTCGCTGCAAGCGTGGCCATGCTGGCGGCAGTCGCGGGTGTCCTGAAGTTTCAGGCACCGGGTGCCCCGGATGAGATCCACCTCAGTGCCGAAATTGGCACACCGAAAAAGGTTGAGCTCGCCGATGGCTCCCGCGTTGATCTGGATGCGGGCAGCCAAGTGGTCGTGCAGTTCAGCAGCCAGCGTCGCCAAGTCGAGCTGGTGCGTGGCCAAGCTTACTTTTCCGTTGCCAAGGATCCGAGCCGACCCTTCGAGGTCCGGGCCGACGGAGCGTTGGCGCAGGCGCTCGGCACCCATTTCAGCGTGGCCAAGCGCAGCGACAGCGTGCGGGTCGTGGTCACCGAGGGCCATGTCCAGGTCAGCGATCTCCGCGCCAACACTGACGGGATCGCCAACCACGTGGTACAGCTGATCGCAGACCAGGGCGCGACCTTGACGGACGGCGGTCCACTCGATGGCCCGGTCCAGCTCGACGCCGGCTCGAATCTGGCTTGGCTCCAGGGGCGGGTGGTCTATCGCAGCGAGACGCTGGGCAATGTGGTGGCTGATCTCAATCGCTATTCCAAACTGCCGATCATCCTGGACGACAAGCAACTGGCGCAGCTGCGGGTCACCGGCCGCTGGAGCACCACGGATGTGGAGACCTGGCTGGAGAGCATCGCCCAGGCGTTGTCGCTTTCCATCGTGCGCCGCCAGGACGAGATCTTGCTGATGCCGACCGACTCCAGCGCGCGCTGGTCCAGCCGTCAACATGCGGGCTCGCCAAGTGGCGTTCCCGCCCGCCGCTAGGGAGTCAACGCCGCACCTTGAGCGCACGCGTCAACCGAGCAAGTTCGACAACCGTCGTTGTGAAGTTGCAAGGCGGCGCTCGGCGTTGGGCGCGCGCTTTTTGTCTCGCCAGCCTGTCGGCCTGGAGCATCGCCTTGATGGCGCAGGACCGGGCCCAGCAACGGTCGACGTTCGCGATCAAGGCCCAGCCCCTGGAGGAAGCGTTGATCGCCTTCTCCGAACAATCCGGCATCCAGTTCGCGGCAGTGGGCGATTTGCAGCGCGCGCCGCGCACGCAGGAAGTCAAGGGCCGACTGTCCAATGAGGAGGCGCTGCGCTTGCTGCTTGCACGCAGCGGTTTCGGATATGTGTTCCGGTCCAACGGCGCGGTCACGGTCGCCCCCGGTATGGCGTTGCCGAGTGCGAAGTCGAACATCTCCGTCTCAAGTGCGGTTCCGACTGAACTTGCAGCCCTGCAGGTCACCGCGCGCCGCCGTACAGAACGCAGCATCGATGCGCCGCTGGCCGTCACGGCACTGGAAGGGAACCAATTGGATGCCATGGGCCTGCGCAATGCAGCCCAGGCCATCGACTCGGCCCCGGGGGCTTCGACGGTTGATGTCGGCGGCGGATTCACCCAGGTCCAGATCCGCGGGGTCTCCAGCTCCCTGGGCGGCAATGACAATGGCTACTACCTGGACGAGATCCCTTTTACAGGCGTGACCGTGCCCTGGCATCCAGATGCCCGCTCCTTTGATCTGGAGCGGGTCGAGGTCTTGAGGGGCCCACAGGGGACCTTGTTTGGAGAGGGATCCATGGGCGGTACGGTCCGGATCCTGACCAACAAGCCCGAGCTCGATCGCTTTACCGCGCTGGCCCAAGGCGGATGGTCCACGGCCAGCGGTGGTGGCGAGGGGTGGAACGCCAAGGCGATGGTCAACGTTCCGCTGCTGGAAGATCGCCTGGCCGTGCGCGCGGTGGTCACCGACGAGTCGCTTCCCGGCTGGGTCGATAGCGCCGCCGACGGTCTCCGCGACATCAATACCCAACACGTGCGCACACAGCGCGTTCGCGTCAGATTCCTGCCCACCGAGCGCTGGCGATTGGATGCCGCGCATTGGTCATATCGCTCCGGTGCGCCAGGTGGCGGATATGCGGCAGATGACGCGATGCAGGTGGGGTACTACTACGGCCGCGATGCGGACTGGACTACCTCCAATCTGGTCAGCACGTTCGAAACCGAAGCCTCGGCCCTGATCTATACCTACGCAGAATCCGATCTTGCCCAGCGTCAACAGGGCGAGATCCTGCCTGGTACGGCCTACGACAGTACGACTGATATCGGCGTGCGCACCCATGAACTGCGTTGGAGCTCGTTGGGTCAGCGCACGGTTGCATGGACGGTGGGTGCCTACAGCCGTCAGGCACGCAGATCCGATATCAGCGCCATTGGCGCCGTCGCGCCCAGCCGCGCGCGCCAGAAGAGCCGGGGTGGGGCGGTGTTTGGTGACCTCACCGTGCAGCTGCCGAGCCCGGACTGGAGCGTCAATCTTGGCCTGCGCTACTTCGAAGACCAGGTCGAGGGCGTCTCTCTGACGTCAGATACCCAGACCCGACTGGATGAGCGGTTCCATAGCTGGAATCCACGCATCGGCCTGTCCTGGAAGCCTGTGGGCGACACCACGCTCTATGCCAGCCTGGCCAAGGGATTCCGTTCCGGGCAGCTCCAACCGGTGACCTCCTACGTGCTGGCCCAGGCCGCAGGCACTGAGCTACCTACAAAAATCAATCCCGACCGTATCGTCACCGCAGAAATCGGTGCCAAGACCCTAGCCGACAGCGGGCGCCTGCTGCTGGAGGGCGCGCTCTTTGCCAGTCGCTGGCGCGATGTGCCGGTCCGCGTACCGGTCACCGATGTGTTCAACGGCCTGGTCAACTCCGATGGGGTCAAGATCCATGGCGCCGAGATTGGCTTGACCTACCAGCCACTGGATAGCCTGGCGCTCCAGCTGGAGTCGGCCTGGATCGATGCGACTTATACGGCCGATGTCGCAGGTACCGCCATCACGCGCGGGACGCCGGTCTACAACACCCCGCGCGTCACCTGGGGCGCCTCCGGGGAATACCACCGCGCGTTCGGCGATGGCCTACTCGGTTTCGCGCGCGCTGGCGTGCGCTATCACAGCGCACGCCAGGTCTCACTGACGCAGGGTTCCCCTGGAGACGACATCCTGTCTGCAGACGTGCGCGTGGGTCTGGAGACAGAGGCCGGCTGGAGCTTCACGGTGTACGGCGAGAACCTGACCAATGAGCAGGGTGCCGACGATGCGCGAACCACGCGCGGAATCGCCACGCGCCTGCGGCCGCGGACAGTCGGTGTGGAGTTCCAGGTGCGATACGACTAAGCGTTTCATTTTTCGGTCTTTGAAATTTCACTTTTGATTCACCTGTTCGTCACGGCTTTCAAGGAGGCCGGATTTCGATACCTGGCCTTCGAGCGTGCATACGCGCCCCCACCGAGCCGCCAGGAGAATCCCGTGTCCCGCATCACTCGCTCTTCGTTGTCCTCCAACCTCACGCCACGTCCCATCCGTCAGGCGCTTTGCCTGGGCATTGCCACTGCGCTGTTGTTTGCCGGTGCGGCGCACGCCTATGACGCCGACGCACCCGCAGTCGGCCAGGAGCAGACCTCCGGTCCGGCAGAGACTGCGCCGAAGCTGGAAAACGCCACCGAATTGGGCTCGGTGACGGTGACGGCACGTAAGCGCAACGAGCGCCAGATCGACGTGCCGATCGCGATGACGGCGGTGACCGGTGAGCAGATCGATGCCTTCGGCATCAACAACGTCTCCGAGATCATCACCATGACCCCGGGCGCCGCCTCGGTGGACAACGGTGGTGGTTTTACCCAGGTCCAGATCCGCGGTGTCTCCAGCTCGCTGGGTGGCAATGACAACGGCTACTACCTCGACGAAATTCCCTTCACCGGCGTCAGCGTGCCGTGGTATCCGGAAGTGCGCTCCTGGGATATCGACCGCGTCGAAATCCTCAAGGGCCCGCAGGGCACGCTGTTCGGT
>JBIIHJ010000352.1:0-4196 GCA_044235875.1 Pseudoxanthomonas sp. | reverse complement strand
CGTGCCTCACGGAGGTTTGAAGGAGCAAGCCAAAGCAAGAGGGAGAGCAAAAGCGAAAGGCGAAAGGCGAAAGGCGCTGAACCCAACATCGCTCAGCTTTCAAGCGGTTCTGTATGCCTATCGCTGAGCTTGCTCGGCGGCTTTGCTATTTGCTTTTTCTGTCGCTCCACTCTTGATCTTCAGCGCCTTCAAAGCGAGCCGAGCACCGCAGGCTGAAATGGCCGAAGAGGCGCGGGTGTCTGAGCGCAGCGAGTTTCCGCGCCGTGCCATTTCAGTCGAGGAGCACAGGGAACCGGCGCAACGCGCCGGCGAGTGTCAGGCGCTGGCGGTTTTGGCTACTTTTGCCAAGACAAAAGTGGCTCGTGCGGCGAAGCCGCGCGAAAGCTCTTGCTCTCGCATTGTTTGACTCCCAACGAACAGAGGCACATCAAAAACGAAAAAAATACGGCCCCGCCATCAACACAACCCCAATCAACACCGTCACCCAAGCGCTATCCACAAACCACGTAAACACCCCCAACGCCAAGCCACACAGCGCCGGCACCAGCATCTTCTGGCGGATGCCGTACACCATGTAGCCGCCGCCGATGGCGCCGAACAACATCCCCCAGATCAGGTTGGCGGTGTCCATCACATGTTCCGGTGCGGCCAAAGTGGAAGCGACAGTCTAGGACCGCCGCCCATACGCCGTGTGGCGGTATCAGTCCAGCGCCACCTGCTGGCTGGCCGTGGCGCCCACCACCGTGGCCCACGGCTTGATGGTCCAGCCCACGACCACGCCGTTGCGCACGTACGGATCGCCTTCGGCGAACGCACGCGCCGCCGCGTCGGTGTCGCCCTGGAAGAGTAGCAGCGCGCCATCGGCCGGGTCGCCCACCGCCCCGCCCAGGACCAGCTCGCCGCGCGCCACCGCGACCTGTGCATACACCAGGTGCTCGCGCCGGAATTGCCCGCGGCGGATCAGGTAATCCGGCGCGATGTCGTAGATCAGCAGGAAATGCATGGCGCGGACTCCGGTAACAGCATCAAGATGGCCGGTCAGTGTGGTCACGGCCGCACGCAGCTTCAACGGCAACCGCCCAACCCGCACCCGCTGGCTGAACGTTGTAGGCTGCAACCATCTGGTGGGACAAAAAGCCGCGCCGCTGCTGGGTTTGCTCCGCCGGCGCCTGTTACGATTGCACCCCAATTTTTCCGCCGAAGCGCCGTGCGCCCACGACGGAACGCGGCGCCAGGTGCGCCACCTCTTTCTCCCGCCACATCGAGTCACGCCGTGTCTTCTTTTGCATCCGTTGAACAGGTCCCGGGCGATCCCATCCTGGGCCTGACCGAGGCTTACAACCACGACACCCGCCCGGGCAAGGTCAACCTGGGCGTTGGCATCTATTACGACGAGTCCGGCCGCATCCCGCTGCTCAAAGCCGTGGCCAAGGTCGAAGAAGCGCTGGCGCTGGAAGCCAAGCCGCGCGGCTACCTGCCGATCGACGGGCTGCCGGCCTACACCCAGGCCACCCGCGAACTGCTGTTGGGCAAGGATTCGGCGCTGCTGGCCGCCGGCCGCGTGGCCACCACCCAGACCGTGGGCGGCAGTGGTGCGCTGCGCGTGGGTGCCGAAGTGCTGCGCAAGCTGCTGCCGCACGCCACCCTGGCCCTGAGCCGGCCGTCGTGGGAAAACCACCGCGCCGTGTTCGAGGCCGCCGGCTTTGAAGTCAACGAGTACACCTACTTCGACGCAGCCAGCCATGGCGTGGATTTCGCCGGCCTGCTGGCCGACCTGAAGGCCCTCAAGCCCAAGACCACCGTGCTGCTGCATGCGTGCTGCCACAACCCGACCGGTGCCGACCTGACGGTCGAGCAGTGGAAGCAGGTGGCGCAGGTGTTGAAGGACGGCGACCTGTTCCCGTTCATCGACATGGCCTACCAGGGCTTTGACAAGAGCATCGTCGAAGACGCCGCCGCGATCCAGGTCGTGGTCGATGCCGGCATCACCGACTTCATCGTCGCCAGCTCGTACTCCAAGTCGTTCTCGCTGTATGGCGAGCGCGTGGGCGCGCTGACGATTGTGGCCGCGACCGCCGAGCAGACCAAGGCGGTGCAGTCGCACGTCAAGCGCATCATCCGCACCATCTACTCCAGCCCGTCCACGCACGGCGCGGCGCTGGTGGCTGGCGTGCTCAACAATCCCGAGCTGCGCGCCGACTGGGAAACCGAACTGACCGCGATGCGCGAGCGCATCCACTCGCTGCGTGCGGGCCTGGTGCAGAAGCTGGCCGAAGCCGGCGCGGGCGATTTCAGCTTCATCGCCCAGCAGGCCGGGATGTTCAGCTACTCCGGCCTGACCAAGGACCAGGTGGAGCGCCTGCGCGAAGAGCACGCCATCTACGCCATCACCTCCGGGCGCATCTGCGTGGCCGCGCTCAACGCCAACAACCTGGAGCGTGTGGCCAAGGCCATCGCCGCGGTGGTCAAGGGCTGAGGGCCTTGCGACATCGCCCGCTTGACCGGGCGACATTGCGAGGAAACAAAAAGCGCCGGCATTGCCGGCGTTTTTTCGTGCGCTTTGCGTGGGAGCCACTTCAGTGACGATGAGGCCTGCCCGTTGAAGACCATCGCCTGCGAAGCAGCCCACCTGTAGAGCGGAGCTTGCTCCGCTGAGGCTGTCCCGCGATCTGGCCGGAAAGCAGCCGAGTCCCCCAAGAGGGGATTGATACAAGCTCGGCGCTACAAGCAGGCGCGGCGTGAGCTGAAGCGTCTCCCGCTCCTGCAGAGGCGCCAACCCAGGACAGTTGTTCACCAGGGACACATCAAAGATGCTCGCGCGGCACCAGCGAATGCGGGCCGATGTCGGCGATGGTCCTGGAGCTGGTCAGGACCATGGCCACGCGCATTTCCTTTTCGATCAGGTCCAGCAGATGGGCCACGCCGGCTTGGCCTGCCGTGGCCAGTGCATAGACCCAGGCGCGGCCCAGGAGCACCGCATCGGCGCCCAGGGCGATCATGCGCACCACGTCCAGGCCGGTGCGGATGCCCGAGTCGGCCAGGAGCTTGATCTGGCCTTTCACCGCATCGGCGATGGCCGGCAGGGCGCGCGCGCTGGACAGCACGCCGTCGAGCTGGCGGCCGCCATGGTTGGAGACCACCAGGCCATCGGCGCCGAAGCGCACCGCATCGCGCGCGTCCTCCGGATCGAGGATGCCCTTGATGATCATCGGGCCCTTCCAGAACGCGCGGATCCACTCCAGGTCCTTCCACGAAATGGACGGATCGAAGTTGTTGCCCAGCCAGCCGATGTAGTCCGCCAGCCCGGTGGGCTTGCCCACGTAGGCCGAGACGTTGCCCAGGTCGTGCGGCCGGCCGTGCAGGCCCACGTCCCAGGCCCAGCGCGGATGCGTAGCCGCCTGCCACATGCGGCGCAGCGGCGCGTTGGCGCCACTCATGCCCGAGTGCGCATCGCGATAACGCGCACCCGGCGTGGGCATGTCCACGGTGAACACCAGCGTGGTCACGCCCGCGGCCTGCGCGCGCTCCAGCGCGTTGCGCATGAAGCCGCGATCCTTGAGCACGTACAGCTGGAACCACATCGGACGGTCGATGGCCGGGGCGACTTCCTCGATCGGGCACACCGACACGGTCGACAGGGTGAACGGAATGCCGCGCGACTGGGCCGCCCGCGCGGCCTGCACTTCACCGCGCCGGGCGAACATGCCGGTCAGGCCGACCGGCGCCAGCGCCACCGGCATCGACAGCGTTTCGCCGAATAGTTCCGTGCGCAGGTCCAGCGCCGACATGTCCTTGAGCACGCGCTGGCGCAGGGCGATCCCGGACAGGTCCGAGACGTTGTGCCGCAGCGTGTGTTCGGCGTAGGCGCCGCCATCGATGTAGTGGAACAGGAACGGCGGCAGGCGGCGCTGCGCGGCGGCGCGGTAATCGGTGGAGGCGGAAATGATCATGGCGTGTCCACCGATGTGGGAAGGCGCGAGGCCCGCACGCGCCGGGCCTGGTCTTCGTCCAGCGCGCGCAGGGAGGTATGGACGAAGTGCAGGTGCGCCTGCGCGGCATCGCGCGCCCGGGGCGCATCGCCGGCGACGATGGCGTCCATCAGCGCGCGGTGCTGCTGCGAGAGCGGCTCGAAGGTGCGCGGGGACAGGTAGAGCTTCTCGCGGCTTTCCCAGATGCTCGACTGCAGCAGGTCGAAC
>JBIIHJ010000351.1:0-4213 GCA_044235875.1 Pseudoxanthomonas sp. | reverse complement strand
TGCCAGACCCGGGCTATTACACCCGCAGCGATGCCGAGACCCGCGAACTGCTGGGCCGCTACCGCGCCTACGTCAAGCAGATCCTGGCTCTGACCGGCACCCCGACCGACCAGCTCGATGCGCAGTCGGCGCAGGTGCTGGACGTGGAAACCCGCCTGGCCACCGCTTCGCGTCCGCTGGACCAGCTGGCCAATCCGTTCAACAACTACAAGCCGCTGGCGACCAAGGACCTGAAGAAGCAGTACAAGAACCTGCAGCTGTCCGAGTTCCTCGAAGCCCAAGGCGTGAAGGACGACACCGTGTCGCTGGCCGACCCGGCGCTGTTCGGCCAGCTCGATACCCTGGTCAAGGGCCTGTCGCCGGAACAGTGGAAGGCCTACCTGCGCTGGCGCGTGGGCGATGCGATGGCCCCGTATCTGTCCAAGTCCTGGCGCGAGGCGGCGTACAACTTCCGCGGCCGCGTGCTGGAAGGCAAGCAATCGCCCGATCCGCGCTGGGTCGACGTGCTGGGCGCGATCAACACCGCCGCCGGCCCGATGCTGGGCCGCGAATACACCGCGCGCTACCTGCCCCAGGCCACCCGCCAGCAGGCCGATGTCATCGCCAGCGGCGTGCGCGACGCGCTGGGCCGCGCGCTGGAGCGCAATGCCTGGATGAGCCCGCAGGCCAAGACCGAGGCCAAGGCCAAGCTGGCCAAGCTGGACATCGAGATCGGCGCGCCCAAGCGCGACCTGGACTACACCGTGCAGCCAATGGGCCGCGGCAGCTTTGGCGGCAACATGCTGATCGCCAGCACCTGGCGCCATCGCGAAGAAATGAAGCGCATCGGCCGCGGCAATGCCGAGCGTCGCTGGAACGTCCTGCCGCAGCAGCCGGCGCTGGCCTACGACCTGGCCCAGAACCGCCTGATCGTCACCGCCGCGGTGCTGCAGCCGCCGGTGTTTGACGTGCAGCGCGACGTATCGGCGTTGTATGGCTCGTTCGGCGCGCTGGTCGGCCATGAACTGACCCGCGGCTTCGACGCCAAGGGCCGCATGATCGACGCCGCCGGCCAACTGCACGACTGGTGGACGCCGGCCGACGCCAGCGCCTGGAACGCCCTGGGCGCGCGCGTGACCAGCCAGTACAACGGCTATGTCTATCCGGGCCTGACCGCGACCAACGTCAACGGTGCCCTGACCCGCGAGGAGAACCTGGCCGACCTGTCCGGCGTCGAACTGGCGTGGGACGCGTACGTCACCGCCCAGGTCGCCCCCAACACCGGCGCCAAGCAGACCTTCTTCCGCAGCTGGTCGCAGCTGTGGGCCCAGCAGGTCGCCCCGCCGGAAGCCACCGTGCGCCAGATCAGCGACATCCACGCGCCGGGCCCGGTGCGCAGCAATGCACCGCTGCAGAACCAGGCCGGTTTCAGCGCCACGTTCGAATGCAAGGCCGGCAACCCGATGGTGCGTCCGGAAGCGGACCAGATCGGCATCTGGCGCTGAGCCACGACCCGCACTGAAGCAACAACAAAAACGCGGCCTCCAGGGCCGCGTTTTTTGTTGGGCGATGCTGGTCGCCGCCCGCTTACTTCACCACCCGAAAAGCCGTGGTGCTGCGGCGCTGGCCGCTGCCGCCGCCGCGTCCGCCCCGCGACCCGCCGCGCTTGAACGGCGGTTGCCCGCGCCAATAACGGATCAGCAGCCAGCCGAACAGCATGCCGCCCAGATGCACGAAGTGGGCCACGCCCGGCTGGCGGCCGGTATAGGCGAAGAACAGTTCGGCCGCGCCATAGATGATTACCAGCGTGCGCGCCTTGATCTCCATCGGGATGGGAAACACGATCATGCGCTGGTTCGGAAACAGCATCCCGTAACCCAGCAGCAGCGCGAACACCGCGCCCGACGCGCCCAGCACCGGGTTGGGGAACTGGCCCTGAGACAGCAGCAAAGTGCCCACGATCACCTGCAGCACGTTCGCCCCGACCAGGCTCACCAGGTAATAGGTGTAGAACCGGCGCGAACCCCACACCGCTTCCAGCGCCGAGCCGAACATCCACAACGCCAGCATGTTGAAGAAGATGTGGCCCCAGTCGGCATGCATGAAGCCGGCGGTGACCAGCTGCCACGGCATGAAGCCCGCACCCGGGAGCACATCGCCCGCCCCGATCGGCCACAGCAGCAGCTGCATCGTCAGCGCCTGCGGCAATACCATCTGCAGCAGGAACACCACCACATTGGCGATCAACAGGACCTGGGTGGCCGGCTGCAGTCGGGGAAACATCGGAAGCGACCTCATGGGTAGGAAAGCGGCTGCATGATACGTGCGGTCGGCTGAGCGCCCGCGCAAGGCGCCCTTGCGATCCTGTCAGGGGCCCAGACGGCAGGACCGAGCACGATGCACATTTTCCTGCAGCGGTTGCTTTGGCGGTCCCGGCAGCGCTTCGTTTGGGCGGGGTCTGCAGCGGTCCCTTTGGGCTGCTCTGTCTGCCAGCTGGGCAACCGAAAAATCCCCATTGCCAAGTCCCCCGGTCGTCATTCCCGCAAAGGCGGTACCCCAGGGACGTTCACCCGACTCGATCGAAAGCGACGGGGTGAGCTGCCATGCGATGGTCCAGCGCGCTTTGGCCCTCGCAGGCATGACAGCCGAAAGCGCCCCACGCGTCGACGGAAGCCAACCCCGCCGACGGCGATTGCATGGCTTGATGCGGCAGCGCTAGCCCATGCCCCAGATCTGCTCATCGACCGAAGGCCTGGCCTTCTGTCCGATCACCTTGCCCTTCACCACCTGCACGCCTTCGGCGCGCAGGCGCTGGCTCTGTTCGCGATACCCCTTGGAACCTTCCGGGAAGGCGATGCGTCCATCGGAGCAGATGATGCGAAACCACGGCAGGTCGGGCGCGCCGTACTTGCGCAGCACCTGCGCGACCAGCCGCGCCCTGCCCGGCAGGCCGGCACGGCGCGCCACTTCGCCGTAGCCGGCGACCTGGCCGGCCGGCACGGCGCGGATGGTTTTAAGGATGGCGGCGGCGCGGGAATCGGGGGTGGAGAGGTCTGTGGCCATGATCTGGATTCTAGGCCGCAGCTGCTCCGGATTTGCTGGCGCTCGATGGAACACGGACCAAGCGCTTTTGTGCCGCTTCGCGGCGCGGCCTACTTTCTTGCTCGTGCGAGAGGCGCGCTTCAAGCGCAAACGCAAGAGCAAGAGCAAGCGCAAGAGCAGCGGAGCAAGCTCCGCTCTACAAAAGCGCGCGATCAAATGCCTTTGTAGAGCCGAGCTTGCTCGGCTGCCTTGCTGTTGCCGTTGCTCCGCCTTTGATCTTGTGGGCCTTCGAAGCGAGCCAAGCACCAGAGCTGGAAACGGCCGCAGAGGTGCGGGTGTCTGAGCGCATCGAGTTCCCGCGCCGTCCCCAAGAGCGGATAAATGCAGTCTCCAGCGAGAAACGCAGGGAACCGTCGCGCAGCGACGGTGCGTGTTTCCAATGCCCTCTTGGGGACAAGCGCTGGCGGTTTTGGCTACTTTTGCCAAGACAAGGAGCTCGCGCTGCGTAGCGGCGTGAAAGCCTTGGCCTGAGCCTTGACTCCGGCTCCCAGCACACGCAACGCGACACCACCAACCCACAAAGCAAAACGGGAAGCTCAAGGCTTCCCGTTTCACCAGCAAAGACAAGGCGGGTTCAAGCCCAGCCCAGCGCCTGCAATCCCTTCAACATCCCCCACGCGATCGCCCCCGCGGCGGGAATGGTCAGGATCCACGCCCACACGATGCGCTCGATCACGCTGAATTTCAGCGCCTTCGGATTCTTCGCATAGCCCACGCCCATGATCGCGGTGGAAATGCTGTGGGTGGTCGAGACCGGCATGCCGAAGTGCGCGGCCGTGGTCAGGATGGTGGCCGAGCTGACCTCGGCGGCGAAACCGTGGATCGGGTGCAGCTTGACCATCTTGTGGCCCAGGGTCTTGATGATCTTCCAGCCACCCGACGCGGTACCGGCGGCCATCACCACCGCGCAGGTCAGCACGATCCACAGCGCAACGTCGGCGGTGCCGGCGTCAGCAGCAGGATGCAGGAAGGCCAGCCACGGCGGCAGGTCGTTCAGGGCGCCGGTCTGCTGGGCGCCCATCAGGGTCAGGGCGATGATGCCCATGGTCTTCTGCGCATCGTTGTGGCCGTGCGCATAACCCATGTAGGCGGCCGAGGCGATCTGCGCCTTGCCGAAGAACGCGTTGACCCA
>JBIIHJ010000350.1:0-4228 GCA_044235875.1 Pseudoxanthomonas sp. | reverse complement strand
AGAGATCTTCGGGCCGGTGGTCTCGGTCACGACCTTCAAGGACGAAGCCGAAGCGCTGGCCATTGCCAATGACACGCTCTATGGCCTGGGCGCCGGCGTATGGAGCCGCGATGCCTCGCGCCTGTATCGCATGGGCCGCGCGATCCAGGCCGGCCGCGTGTGGACCAACTGCTATCACGCCTATCCGGCGCATGCCGCCTTCGGTGGTTACAAGCAGTCGGGCATCGGACGCGAGAACCACAAGATGATGCTCGACCACTACCAGCAGACCAAGAACCTGCTGGTCAGCTACTCGCCCAAGAAGCTCGGCTTCTTCTGATTCATCGGTTGACGGTTGATCGCACCACACCTCCCCGCCGTCGGGGTGCGATCCACAGCTGTCATGCGGGGCGTTCGAACAACGTCCTGCGTGACAAACCGGCAACCGCTGTCAGGAGACTCCCCATGGCCGTCCGCAATGGCGACCAGCAGGAAGGCTGCGTCCGCGTGCCTGCACGTCAAGCGCACCCCGCTCGCATCCCGATGTCCCGCACGCCCGCGCGGCGCGCTTTGGCCAGCGCGCTGTCGCTGGCCCTGCTTGCCCAAGGCGCCCTTGTCATGCCTGCACTGGCTGAAGACACACCCGACCATCTCTACGAACAAGGCGGGCGCGATCTGTCGCCCACCCAAGCACGGCACTACTTCGCCAAACTGGCCTGGCATGGGCAGCGCGCCACGCTGAACCTCATCCTGGCCAAGGCCAGGACCGACCTGACCGGCAACGGCGCCCAGCCGATCGAGCTGCTGCGCCGCGACCGCGAACGCATCTTCACCGTGCCGGATGAGACCGCCAACAACCTGACCCAGGCCTCCTTGCGCGGCAGCTTCCACCTCAACGACCACACCGGGCTGCGCGCGATGGTGTATGCCCGCAAGGTCGACACGCGCAGCTTCAACGGCGACGGCAGCGAGGCGGAAGTATGCGAAGCCGACGACGACATCCTCTGCGAAGAAGAAGACGGCAACCAGGAGGTCATCACCGACCAGGACGGCAATCCGATCTGGTCCGAGTACGACGCGGTCAACAACATCGGCAAGCGGCGCCAGCGCGCGCACGGCGGCAACGTGCAGCTGGCGTTCTCGCAGGACATCGCCGGGCACGACAACCAGCTGGTTGTCCGACTCGGTCAGCTTTGCCAGGTCTGGGCCGACCAAGGGCGGCGACTAGTTTTTTCTGCTCCTTCCCCGGGCACTCGACGATGATGAAAGGCAAGTCCGTCTTCGGCTGATGCCGTCTTGAACGCGCTGGGTCCGCACTGGTCAGACCACTTGCGGACGCAATTGCGCATGAAAAATGATGTGTTTTCTTCTTTTCATGCCATGCCCGGCGCCGCCGCCCAGGCAACGTCGTAGCATGTGGATGCATGCCCGGGCGTGCCTCACGCACACACCGCGACAGACACGTCGCGCCCACTGCCCGGCTGCCAAACCCCGCATATGAAGACCCACCTCCATGAATTCCCCGCGCCTTACCCTGCTCCACGTGGCCTGCCTGGCCATCCTCTCGATCAGCGCGCCTGCACTGGCCGATGACGCACCGGCCAGCACCGATCCGGTCACCCTGGACCGGGTCGTGGTCACCACGCGCCTGGAGCGCGTGCCAGCGTTCGACGTGCCCGCCTCCACCACCACCGTGGACCTGGGCGGCGGCGGCCACAACGACGTCAACCTGTCCGATTACCTGGATGGCGTGCCCGGGCTGCTGGCACGCGATCGCCAGAACTATGCGCAGGACACGCAGATCTCCATCCGCGGCGCCGGTGCGCGCTCGACCTTCGGCGTGCGCGGCATTCGCCTGTACGCGGACGGCATCCCGGCGACCATGCCCGACGGCCAGGGCCAGGTGTCGCACTTCAACCTGCTGGGCGGCGAACGCGTGGAGGTGCTGCGCGGGCCGTTCTCGGCGCTGTACGGCAACTCGGCCGGTGGCGTGATCCAGCTCTGGAGCGCCGCGCCGACGCAGGACCCGGAATTCACCGTGCAGTCCACCTATGGCCGCGACGACAGCTGGACCGCCGGCGCGCGCGTGCGCGGCACCGCAGGCCCGGTCGGCTACAACGTGGCCGTGCAGCGTTTCATGACCGATGGCTATCGCGACCACAGCGCGGCCGAGCGCAACTCGGGCAATGCCAAGTTCACCTTCGACCTGGGAAGCGCCGGCACGCTGGACCTGGTCGGCAACAGCTTCCAGTCCGACGCGCAGGATCCCTTGGGCCTGACCTGGGCGCAGGTACAGGAAGACCGCACCCAGGCCACGCCGCAGGCCGAGCAGTTCAACACCCGCAAGTCGATCCAGCAGAACCAGCTGGGCGCGCTGTACACGCTGCCGGTCGGCGAGCACCAGAAGGTGCGCGTCACCGCCTACGGCGGCAACCGCAAGGTCGTGCAGTACCTGTCGCTGCCCATCGCCACCCAGGCCAACCCGCTCAACTCAGGCGGCGTGATCGACCTGGACAACGACTACGGCGGCGTCGATGGCCGCTGGTCCTGGCAGGGCGAACTCGCCGGCCGGCCGCTGGAAGTCAACGTCGGCAGCAACTTCGAGCGCCAGCGCCAGACCCGCACCGGCTACAACGATTACGTCGGCACCACCCTGGGCGTGCGCGGCGCATTGCGTCGCGACGAGCGCAACACGGTGGAGAACTTCGACCAGTATGCGCAGGCGTTCTGGGAGTTCGTGCCGCGCTGGTCGCTGCTGGTCGGCGCGCGCCACAGCCAGGTGCGTTTTGCATCGAAGGACTACTACATCGTCGGCACCAACCCCGATGACAGCGGCAGCAAGGACTATTCGGAAACCACGCCGGTGGCCGGCCTGAGCTTTGCCGCCACCGAGGACCTGCGCTTCTACGTCTCGGCCGGCCGTGGTTTCGAGACGCCCAGCTACAACGAGATCGGCTATCGCGCCGATGGCGGCGCCGGCCTGGCCTTCGACCTGCAGCCGGCGGTAAGCCGCAATTACGAGCTGGGCGCAAAGTGGCGCGCGCAGTCCGGCGCGCATGCGGAAGTCGCGCTGTTTCGCGCCAGCACCGAGAACGAGCTGGCCGTGGCCCGTAATGTGGGTGGCCGCAGCAGCTACCGCAACGTCGGCGATGCCCGCCGCCAGGGCCTGGAACTGAGCGCCGGCGTGCCGCTGGCCCAGGACTGGTCGCTGGACGTGGCCTACACCTACCTGGACGCGACCTTCCAGGACAGCTTCCCGATCTGCACCGCGGCCGGCTGCACGGTGGCCAACACCCTGGTGAGCGCCGGCACGCGCATCCCCGGCACCGCGCGCAACCAGTTTTCCACCACGCTGGGTTGGCGCCACGGCGACTGGAACGCCAGCCTGGAAGGCGAAGGCGTGGGTAACGTCAGCGCCAACGACCAAGGCAGTGCGATGGCACCGGGTTATTTCCTGGCCAACATCGAGGCCGGCTACCGCTGGCGCTTCACCCACGGCACGCTCAACGGCTTCGTGCGCGTGGACAACCTGCTGGACCAGGACTACATCGGTTCGGTCATCGTCAACGAAGGCAACGGCCGCTACTACGAACCCGGCCCGGGCCGCGGCGTGATGGTCGGGGGCCGCTGGACCTGGGGCGGCGACGGCGGCTGAGCCAGCTTTCGCAACACATCCAGAACGAGGAGATCGCCATGGACACCCGTCAGGTCATCGCCACCATTTCCACGCTGCAGCTGGTCGACAAGCTGCGTGGACGCCACGGGCCGGTGTTGTTCCACCAGTCCGGCGGCTGTTGTGATGGCTCCTCGCCGATGTGTTTCCCCACCGATGATTTCATCGTCGGCGACCACGATGTGCAGTTGGGCGAGATCGGCGGAGCGGCGTTCTACATCAGCGCCTCGCAGTTCGAATACTGGAAGCACACCCAGCTGATCATCGACGTGGTGCCGGGGCGAGGCGGGATGTTCTCGCTGGAGAACGGCGAGGGCGTGCGCTTTCTCGTGCGCTCGCGGTTATTTACGGATGAGGAATTCGAGGCGTTGAAGGTGGAAGGGAAGGTTTGACCTTTCCTTTTACTTTTTCGCGCGCGGGTTTTTGCGCTGGGATTTGACGCGTTCGATCAAGGGCTTTCGTGCCGCTTCGCGGCCCGACCTACTTTCTTTGCTTGTGCAAAGAAAGCTAGGCAAAGAAACACACTTCGGGCGGCACGCCCGCTACGCGGGTTCGCTACGGGACGAGGGATTTTTG
>JBIIHJ010000349.1:0-4232 GCA_044235875.1 Pseudoxanthomonas sp. | reverse complement strand
TCGCGCCCGGGCATGGCGATCGGCGTCGGAGTCAGGCCGGTGCGGGTGTAGGTGTTGTACGGCGTGTCGGTGGTCAGGTCGCGGCGGCGGATGTTGCCGTCGTACCCACTGCCGATGCCGTAGATCACGGTCGGATCGGTCTGCAGCTTCATGCCCATCGCCAGGCGCCGCGCGAACACGCCGGCGATCTGCGCACGCTCCTCGGCGATGCCGGTTTCCTTCTCCACGATGGAAGCCAGGGTCAGCGCCTGGTCGGGCGTGGTCAGCGGCAGGCCGTCGGCGCGCTGCGCCCACACCGTGGCCAGGGTTTTTTCCATGTCGTCATGGGCGCGCTTGAGCACGTCCAGGTCGCGGTCGCCGCGCGCGTAGACGTAGGTCTCCGGCAGGAAGCGGCCTTCGGGATGCTCGCCCGCGTGACCGATCGCGGCCATCAGCGCGGCATCGTCCAGCTGGGTGGTTTCATGCAGCAACGGCGTGGCCGCGTTGAGCGCGGCGCGCAGCTGGCGGAAGTTCCAGCCTTCGACGATGGTCAGCCGATACTGGACGATCCGGCCGGCGCGCATGTTCTGCAGCAGGGTCCGCGGTGTGGTCCCGGGCTCCAGCGTGTATTCGCCGACCTTGAGCTTGCCGGCCGCATCGAGCTGGCGGGCCAGCACCTGCCATTCCAGATCGGTCCCGGCGTCGATGCCCTGCGCGCGCAGGCGCGCGAGCACCCCGCGGAAGGAATCGCCCTGCCTGACCTGCGCGACCTGGCCGGCCTGCAGCCCCGCCAGCGGCGCCGACTGGAAGGTCTGATAGCGCTGCCAGCCCCACAGCGCGACGGCGGCAATGGCCAGCGCCAGCAGGACAACGACGAAGACGATGGCGCGGCAACCGCGCCTGCAACCTGATGCCACGGTGATCAGTCGGCTGTGAGAACGGTCGCGCAGGATACCAGCCGGCCGTGGCGAAGACCGTTCAGGCCCCGCCCGCCGGGCCAAGCGCGGCGAGCATGCCGCGCGCCTTGGCGCGCGTCTCTTCCAACTCGGCCTCGGGCTGCGAATCGACCACGATCCCCGCGCCGGTCCGGAAGCGCAGCGTGCTGCCGCCGTCTTCGTCCACCAGCTGCGCGCTGCGGATCAGGATGTTCAGATCCAGGTCGCCATCGCGGCCCAGCCAGCCGAACGCACCGGTGTAGGCGCCACGCGGGGCCTGTTCCAGCTCGGCGATGATCTGCATGCAACGTACCTTGGGGCAACCGGTGATGGTGCCGCCGGGAAAGGTCGCGGCGATCACCTGCCCCGGCGTGACCTCGCTGCGCAGCTGGCCGCGCACGTTGCTGACGATGTGATGCACGTGGGCGTAGCTTTCCACGGTCATCAGCTCGTCCACCTCGACGCTGCCGGGCGTGCAGACGCGGCCCAGGTCGTTGCGCTCCAGGTCGATCAGCATCACGTGCTCGGCGCGCTCCTTCGGATGCCCGACCAGCTCGCGGATGCGCGCGGCATCGTCGTCGCCCTCGAAGCGCGCGCGCGTGCCCGCGATCGGGCGGGTTTCCGCGATGCCGCCGCGTACCGACACAAGCCGCTCGGGCGAGGCGCTGACAACCGCCACGCCTTCATGCTGGAACAGCCCTGCGAACGGCGCCGGATTGCAGTCGCGCAGCCGGGCATACAAGGCGGCCGGATCAAGCGGCGCATCGAAACGCGCACGCCAGCCGCGCGACAGATTCACCTGGAAGATGTCGCCTGCGGCCAGGTAGTCGAGGATGCGGGCAACGCCATCGACGAACTCCTGCGGCGCATCTTCGACCAGGGCCGACGGCGGCGACCATGCAGGCGGTGCAAGCGCGGCACTGGCGTCCACATCGCGAGTGATCGCCTCCAGCAGGCCGGCATGTTCGGCCTCGGCGACCGCGATGCACGCGCCTGTTGCGCGATCGCGCAGCACTGCCGCCGGACAGCGCAGCGCCAGTGCGGTCGGGGTCCCCTGTGCATCGGCAGGCAGCTGCAGTACCGGCTCGATTTGGCCCGCGAGTTCGTAGCCCAGCATCAGCGCCCAGCCACCGAGGAAAGGCCAGCGCGGCTTGTCTCGCCGTGCGCGCAGCGGCCGCCACTGTGCGTCAAGCAGGTCGAGAAACGCGCCTTTCAACACCTCGCCATGCAGCGTGTGCGTCACGCCCCGCGCATCCAGCCGCAGCCCTTCGCCATTGCCGGCCAGCAGCAGGTCCCAGCGCCCGTGCGCGGTGCCCGATGCCACCGACTCCATCAGCAGCGGATAGCGCGATGGCGCCACGCGCTGCAGCGACAGCAGGTCGAAGTGATCGGGCAACGGGTGGGTCAGCAGCATGCAATGTCCTTCTCAAACGCACATCGGGAGCGGATTGCGCCGCTCCCGATGGAGGTGTTGCCAGTAAGATTCGGCCAGGATCAGAGGCGCTTGAACACCAGCGTGCCATTGGTGCCGCCAAAGCCGAAGCCATTGGACATGGCCACGTCGATCTTCTTGTCGCGCGCGGTGTTGGGCACGTAGTCCAGGTCGCAGCCTTCGCCCGGATTGTCCAGGTTGATGGTCGGCGGGATGACGTTCTCGTGCAGCGCCATCACCGAGAAGATGGCCTCGATGCCGCCGGCGGCGCCCAGCAGGTGACCGGTCATCGACTTGGTCGAACTGACCATCATCTTGTAGGCGTGGTCGCCCATCGCGCGCTTCATCGCCAGCGTTTCGGCCAGGTCGCCCAGCGGCGTGGAGGTGCCGTGCGCGTTGAGGTACTGGACCTGTTCCGGCGTCACGCCGGCGTCCTTCATCGCCATGGTCATGCAGCGCGCAGGACCGTCGCCGTTCTCGCTGGGCGCGGTCATGTGCCAGGCATCCTGGCTGGCGCCGAAGCCGGCCAGCTCGCAATAGATGCGCGCGCCGCGGGCCTTGGCGTGTTCGTATTCCTCGATCACCAGGATGCCGGCGCCGTCCCCCATGACAAAACCGTCGCGCTCGGCGTCCCACGGACGCGAGGCGCGCGTCGGATCATCGTTGCGGGTGGACATGGCCTTCATCGAACAGAAGCCGGCCATGGACGTGGGCGACGAACCCCGCTCGGCACCACCGGCAACCATCACATCGGCATCGCCGTACTGGATGGTGCGCATGGCCATGCCGATCGAATGGTTGGCCGTGGCGCAGGCCGAGACCGCCGAGAAGCCCGGCCCTTTCAGGCCCTTCATGATGCTCAGGTGGCCCGGCAGCATGTTGATGATGGTGCTGGGGATGTAGAACGGCGAGACCTTGCGCGCGCCGCCCTCGAGGTATTTCTCGGTCTGCTGCTCGATGCCCAGGATGCCGCCGATGCCAGAACCGACCATCGCGCCGATGCGCTCGGCATTGGCTTCGGTCACTTCCAGTCCCGAATCGTCCAGGGCCATCAGCGAGGCCGCGACGCCGTAATGGATGAAGGCATCCATCTTCGTGGCGTCCTTGGGATTGATGAACTGGGTGATGTCCAGGTCACGCACCTCGCCGCAGATGCGGGTGGCGAAAGTCGAGGCATCGAACGAGGTCAGCGGGCCAATGCCCGAGCGGCCCTGCTTGATGCCGTCCCAACTGCTGGCCAGGTCATTGCCCAACGGCGAGACCATGCCCATGCCGGTAACCACGACGCGACGTCGGCTCATAACGTTCTACTCCGCAATGCTGCTGGCCGGCCGCTGCCGGCGTTGACTGGGAACTCCGGCGCCAAGCGCACCAGATGCGCGCGGGGCCGCAATCGCGGCCCCGGCGTGACTTGCTTCCATCAGGCCGAATCAGGCCTTGACGTGGGCCTTGACGTAGTCGATGGCCTGCTGGACGGAGGTGATCTTCTCGGCCTCTTCGTCCGGAATTTCGCACTCGAACTCTTCTTCCAACGCCATGACCAGCTCGACGGTGTCCAGGGAGTCGGCACCCAGATCGTCCACGAACGATGCGCTGGTGGTGACTTCTTCTTCTTTGACGCCAAGCTGTTCGACAACAATTTTCTTGACGCGTTCTTCAATGCTGCTCATGGATTTCGCTCCAGACGGAGATGGGTAAACACGGGATAGTGTAAGGGAAAGCAGGCGTTGCGGACGAGATGCCGCAAGCCTTGGTGAATCAGCCACTTAGGACCGAATTCTGTGTCACGGCATGTACATGCCGCCATTGACGTGCAGGGTCTCGCCGGTGATGTACTTGGCCAGGGGGCTGGCCAGGAAGGCCACCGCATTGGCGATGTCGGACGG
>JBIIHJ010000078.1:0-13719 GCA_044235875.1 Pseudoxanthomonas sp. | reverse complement strand
CTGATGCGCCGATCTTCGAGATCGCCGACATCGGGTTGGTGGGGGATCTGTTTGCGTTGCTGCCGGAGTTGGAAAGCGCGCTCTAACCCAGCGCGTTGAACCTGCATCGGCAAGCCCGCGCCAGCAGGCGACAAAAGACGTGGTGGCAGGCCGGCGGGGGGTCCTTGCCCTGTCGGTGGCCTATCTGGCTGCGCCATGGTGGATCGACCGGAAAAACGGCGCGTTCAGCCGGCTGCTGGACCAGGGCGCGCTGCTGGCCGCCTCGCTTCCCATCGTGTTCACCACGTATGCCCATTCGCTACGCGCGGCGGTCGTGGCTATTCAAACAGCGCGGCAATACCGTGGCTTGGGCGGGGGCTTTGCATCTTACCTCGCCGGGTTCGCCCTGACGGCGACGCCGGGCAAGACGGGGAACTGTTGAGGATCCGCTACTTCGAGGCGCTCGGCGTCCGCCCAGGCACACGATGGCCGTCTTCGTCTTCGAGCGCGCCTGCGATCTGCTCTTCATCCTGGCGCTCTCGCTGCTGGCGGCCGACGTGCTTCCCACCATCGGCGTGCTTTGCCTGACCGTGCTGGCATTCACCGGGACAGTGTTCGCCGTTGCGGCCTGGACGCCAGGCGTGCGAATGATCGAATGCCTCGGACAGCAACTGCCCGGGCGCATCCTTCACATGCGACTTTTCTAACCACGGTACTGGACGAACTGCGCGTCAAGATGCGCATGAAGCCGCTGGCGCTGGGCCTGTTGAGCGGTCTGCTTGCGTGGGGCCTGACCGCGTTGATCTTTGCCAGCCTGTGCGCCGCCTCAGGCATAGACGCTCCTATGGTCGCGCTACTGCGATTGGCGCACGCCTGGTGACACTGTGGTTCGCCATTGCTCTGGGCACGGTCTAGATGGTGGGACTTGAACTCATCAGCTCCCGGATGATCGACCAACACAACGTATAATCGCCGGTCACGCCACAAATGCCAGGTTCAGGTCCGCGATGTCATCGATGTCTCCCAGCCGCCCGGTCGCATCGGGAAGCGAACGAGGGCCTGCCCTCTGCGTGGACCTCGACGGAACGCTGCTGAATTCGGACATCCTCTACGAATCGGTGCTGGCGCTGCTGGCCCGCAATCCGCTCTACCTGTTCATGCTGCCGCTGTGGCTGCTGCGCGGCAAGGCCGCACTCAAGCGCGAGCTGGCCAGTCGCGTCACACTGCCTGCCGAAACCCTGCCCTACAACGCCCAGGTACTTGAAACGCTGCGCAATACACCCCTGCGTCCCAGGGTTCTGTGCACAGCGTCGGATCAGCTGCTGGTCACGCCGATAGCCGAGCATCTAGGGCTGTTTGAACAGGTCATCGCCAGCGATGGCCAGCGCAACCTTTCCGGCAGCAACAAAGCCGTGGCTCTGGTCGAACAGTTCGGCCCGCGCGGTTTCCAGTACATGGGCAACGGCCAGATTGACCTGGCCGTGTGGGAACAGGCCTCCGGCGCGTGGGTGGTCAACAACGGCACCAGGCTTGCCGCCCAGGCCGCGCAGCGGACTGAGGTACTGGCGCACTGGCCGTCACCGCCGCGCGCAAGGGCGTGGCTGAAGGCCCTGCGCCTGCACCAGTGGCTAAAGAACCTGCTGGTGTTCGTCCCGCTGCTGACCGCGCACCGCTTCCTGGACCCGGCTTCGGTAGTCCAGTCGGTGGTTGCCCTGATCGCCTTTGGCCTGTGCGCATCGGGGGTCTATGTACTCAACGACCTGCTCGACCTCACGCCTGATCGGCAGCATCCCCGCAAGCGCAACCGGCCTTTCGCCGCAGGCAGGCTGCCGCTGCTCCATGGCTTTTTCGCAGCGCCGGTGCTCACGCTGTGCGGTCTGGCGCTTTCGCTGGCGTGCAATGTCCAGTTCACGCTGGTGTTGTTGGCCTATTACGTCATGACCCTGGCGTATTCGCTGAAACTCAAGCGCATTGTCATGATCGACGTGGTCTTGCTGGCCGCCCTATACACGGTGCGGATCATCGGCGGTACGATGGCCATTGAAGCCGAGTTTTCCTTCTGGCTCCTGGCGTTCTCGATGTTCATCTTCCTCTCGCTGGCGCTGCTCAAGCGCTATACCGAACTCCATGGCGTACTCACCAGCGGGAAGAGCAAGGCCAGCGGACGTGGCTATTCGGTGGAGGACCTGACCCTGCTGCAGTCGCTGGGCGCAGCCGCCGGTTACATCGCCGTATTGGTGATGGCCCTTTACATCAACAGCCCGGAAAGCGTAGAGCTGTACCGGCATCCGAAACTGCTGTGGATGATCTGCCCGATCCTGCTGTACTGGGTGAGTCGGGTCTGGGTGGTTGCCCATCGCGGCGACATGCATGACGACCCGATCGTATTCGCTGCTACCGACCGCGGCAGCCAGATTGTGGTCGTACTCTGCGGCGCATTCGCACTGGCTGCGATCTGATGCGGCGCCAGGGCCAATCCTGGGGCCTCTACCCGCGCGTCGAACAGACCATCGTCCCGGTCCACGACCGTGACGCGCCGCTTCCGGATTTCGATGGCCTGGCATTGCCGCGGGGCAATGGCCGCAGTTACGGCGACAGCGGCCTGAACCCCGGCGGCACGCTCCTGCATGCGCGCGGCCTGGACCGCTTTGTCGCCTTCGATCCCGCCAGCGGGATTCTGCACTGCGAAGCCGGCGTCACCCTGGACGAGATCATCAACCTGGTCCTGCCGCAGGGCTGGTTCCTGCCGGTGACGCCGGGCACGCGCTACGTCACGGTCGGCGGCGCAATCGCCAACGACGTGCACGGCAAGAACCACCACCGCACCGGGACCTTCGGCCATCACGTTCGCGCGTTCGAACTGCTGCGCAGTGACGGAAGCCGAAGGCACTGCACACCGCACGACGATGCCGACGGCTGGTTCGCCGCCACCACTGGCGGGCTTGGCCTGACCGGCCTGGTCACCACGGCCGAACTGCAACTGCGGCGGGTTCCCGGCCCCATGCTGGAAGTGGAGAACATCCGCTTCGGCTCGCTGGAAGAATTCTTCGCGCTGTCGCACGCTTCGGCGGACAGCCACGAGTACAGCGTGGCGTGGATCGACTGCCTGGCAGGCGGCCGCAACCGTGGCCGCGGACATTTCACCCGCGCTGATCATGCGCCGCGTCCTTCGACCAGGCCCGCACATGCCCCGCGTGGCGCGCTGACGATGCCGTTGACGCCACCGTTCTCGCTGGTCAATGGGCTGACCCTGCGGCCGTTCAACCAGCTCTACTACTGGCGCCAGCCTGCGCCGCGCAAGCGGATGGCAAGCCACCTGCTGCCGTTCTTCTATCCGCTGGACGGCATCGGCAACTGGAACCGGATGTACGGCCCGGCCGGTTTCCTGCAGTATCAATGCGTGCTGCCGCCCGGCGAGTCCGCCGCCGGCACCGATGCGCTTCTCGCAGAAATCGCGCGCAGCGGCAGCGGTTCGTTCCTGGCCGTGCTGAAGGAATTCGGCACAAAAGCCTCGCCTGGCATGCTGTCGTTTCCGCGGCCCGGTACCACCCTGGCCCTGGATTTTCCTAACACCGGAGACGCGGTCTTCCGCCTGTTCGAACGGTTGGACCGCATCGTCGACGAAGCAGGCGGCGCGTTGTACCCGGCCAAGGACGCGCGCATGTCCGCGGCATCCTTCCAGCGTGCCTATCCGCGCTGGCAAGCGTTCACCCCCTTCATTGACCCTCGTTTCTCATCCGGCTTCTGGCGCCGGGTCACGGAGTAAGCATGCAACGCATCCTCATCATCGGAGCCACCTCGGCCATTGCCGAAGCTACCGCGAGGCGCTATGCCGAACGCGGTGCCGCCATCCATCTTCTGGCTCGCCAGGCCGAGCGCCTGGAAGTAATCGCATCGGACCTATGTACGCGTGGTGGCAACATCACCACCGGCCTGCTCGATGTGAACGATGGTGCATCATATGGTGCCGCTCTGGATGCGGCATGGGAGGCGCTGGGCAGCGTGGACATCGCGCTCATCGCCCATGGAACCTTGCCGGACCAGGCCGCCTGCGACGCATCGGCGGACCTAGCACTGCGTGAATTCGCTACCAATGGCACGTCCACCATTGCCCTGTGCGCGACCCTGGCGCAGCGCCTGCAGACGGGCGCCACGCTAGCGGTCATCTCGTCGGTGGCAGGCGATCGTGGCCGCGCGAGCAACTATCTATACGGCAGCGCGAAAGCCGCGGTCAGCGCCTATCTCAGCGGCTTGGGCCAGCGCTTGCATCCCGCTGGCATCAACGTACTCACGATTAAGCCCGGCTTCGTGGACACCCCTATGACCGCCTCATTCAAGAAAGGCGCGCTATGGGCAACACCTGCAAAGGTCGCCAAAGATATCGTGCATGCCATTGATAAACGTAAGGCTGTCGCATATACCCCTCGATTCTGGGCTCTCATCATGCGCGTCATCATTAGCATTCCCGAAGCCATTTTCAGGAAGATCAGGCTGTGAAAGGAATCAGGCTCGCCATGCTGTATTCATTGTTTTGCCTGATTTCAATGGGCGCAAACATTGGCGTGCAATTACTAGTGCATATTATTTACAGCGGTCCGCAATCCCTATTTATCGCGATGCTCTTCGGCACCGGGGCGGGACTGATCACAAAGTATATTTTGGATCGAAACTGGATATTCGAACACCACAGCACCGATCTAGTACACGAAACACGTACCGCCATGCTTTACATAATCATGGGCATCGTTACCACGCTCGTCTTCTGGACAGTCGAGTGGTCATTCGACCACATGCTCGGCACCAACTATCGCTACCTTGGCGCGGCCGTCGGCCTGTCCATCGGCTATGTCGCCAAGTATTTCCTTGACCGACGCTTCGTATTCACCAGCGTGCGCGCCCCGACCTAATCCCGGATTGTGATGCAACTCATGCCTTTTAATTACCGCCGCCCCGCCCAGATCTTCGCGTTCTTGGCCGTCAACGCCTTACTAGCATGTGCGTACCTGCACTATTTAGGAGGACGGTTTTCGTACTACGACGATACCTTCATCTATCTTCACAATGCTGCAAACGTCGTGGAGCACTTCGACGCGAACTATTATCTTCCGGCAAATTCGCATGCATTGCTGTCGTCGTCGCCGCTACGTCTCGCCGCACTCAGCATCGCCATGGCTATTGCGGAAATTCTTCATGCGCCACGATCGCTCGATGCCGCCCGCGTAGCCCTCGCGCTAGCCGCCTTCCTGCAAATGGCAGTGTTCGGCCTCTACTGGATCCTTGCACGTGACCGGGCAGCGCAGTGGCGCGGGTGGGGCCTAGCTGCGCTTTATTGGGGCATGGGCCTCGTCATGCACAGCTTTTTCGAAATGGAGGGCTGTGTGGTCTTCGTGACCATTGCCGCGCTTTTCGAAGCAATTACGCGTAGATCGTATGGCCTGATAGGCTGCTTCGCCGTGCTCACCGTACTAGCACGACCCGACCTTGGCGTACTCTCCTGCATTTTTGCAGCGACCATGTTGCGCCAAGTTGCGTGGCGGACTTGGCTGATACCAGCAGCGCGTTGGGGGGCCGTAGCGGCAGTCTGCTACGTTATCGTATTCGCCTGTCTGAAGGTCTATTTCATACCCACAACGGTGTGGGCCAAGTTCCTTTCGGGGCAGTCCCATCAATTCACGCAAGAGAATTTTTTAACGTCCTTACCCGGCCAGATCGGTCAAATCCTCACCTCGGCGCCTCCGGTGACGTTTACGGCGAAGCTTGCCGGCACCGCTTTTCTCTCTATTGGCGTTGCATCATCATTCGCACTCATGGGCCGCTATGCCGTGGTACCCGTTATTGCGAGCGCGCTAGTCCTTTCCAGGCTACCAGCGGGATTCCTTTGGTACTACGAGAACGTGCTTGCTTGCATCGTGCTGCTGATCATGGCGGCATCAATCGCCATTGCGAGGCGTTCCCGCATCGCTAAAGCTGGAGCCTACGTGATGGTGGTCGCTTTCGCATGCTGGGTAGGCATGTTCAGCCTCCCACCCGACGACCTACCTTGGAACGTAAGAAAAGGCCCAGATGAACACTCGCGAGGCCGCGCATACGTGGCCTTAGCCGCCCTGCACCAAGGCAAGGGTATATTCAACCTTCCGAACTATGGTCAGGCCTATATCCGCGTATGCGAGATCGGAATGATCTCGTACTTCTCGGGCAGCACTGTTTGGACAAACGACCTTTGCGGCTTGGCGCAGACAGCAAATTTTCCTCAGGCAACATCTTCGCCCCTGCGTTTCCTTTTCCCCAGGTCCCTTCGCCGGACGGGCGATGAGGAATTAAGGCAATTTGGCGACCGGAATCTGCCGGTGATCGATGTGTGGGCACGTGACGACAACGACGACACATCGGCTAAGCAGCGTTGTGCCGCCTACACCAGTCTCTTCTGTATGAATCCGTTTCGGCTTGGACCAATGCCTGCAGAGGCGGCGCCCCCTACGCGGTGACCAACAACGGCGGGAGAGCCGACCGCTAGGCCGAATCGACATTCGGCCGGTATCTTCGGTGGATGTCGAAGACCAAGCATACGCGGCCCAGCCGCTACGAATTGACCCAGACCCAATGGGAGCGGATCGAAGACCTGCTCCCCTGGCAAGGCCAGTGACCCTGGCCGCACGGCCTCCGACAACCGGAACTTCGTCAATGGCGTGCTGTGGGTGTTACGCTCAGGGGCACGCTGGAGCGACTTGCCACCGCGCTACGGAGCCTACAAGAGCGTGCACAAGCGGTTCACCCGCTGGGCCGCCAAGGGCATCTGGGAGCAGGTGTTCCAGCGCCTGACCCGGGATCGAAGCAACGAGTACCTGATGATCGACAGCAGCATTGTCCGGGCGCACGCACAGGCGGCGACTGGAAAAGGGGGGCTTCGGACTCGGCTCTGGGGCGTTCCCGAGGTCGTCTGAGCACGAAGATCCATCTGGCGGTGGATGGGCAGGGCCGGCCTGTGCGGTTCCTGCTCACTGGCGGAGAACGCAACGACATCACGCAGGCTCCAGCGCTGCTGGCGGGGTTCAAGTCCCAATATATGCTGGCCGACAAGGGCTATGACAGCCGGAACTGGTGGCGCTGATCCAGTCCAACGGTGCCGAGCCGGTGATCCCACCGCGCAGTTGCCAGCAACCGCGTCCCTACGACAAGACGCGCTACCGGTTACGCAACCGCATCGAGCGCTGCTTCGCCAGGCTCAAGCAGTTCCGCCGGATCGCCATGCGGTTCGATCGCAAGCCCCGACACTTCCTGGCTTTCCTCTACCTGGCTTCGATCCCGCTATGGATGACTTGAATGTCGATTCGGCCTAGGCAGCCTATTCGCCGCGATGGTCAGGATTGAGCTTTTCATTGAAGTTGCTTGGAGCTGCAGGTGATCTCCGGGAGAACGCGTGTTTCAGCCTGATGCAGGGCTTTTCAATGACGTTCCACGACAGATAGCCGACGCCAATTGCCAAAACAGCAGAAAGAAAGAAGTTAACCGTGGAAGTCTCGCCAGGAAACAGCTTGGCCAGCACCTGTTGGATGGGCCAGCCCCACAAATAGATGGCATATGAGGGATCCCCCCAACCACCGATCGTAGGTAGGCGGGGAATGTACGCACACCAGAAACAGAAGTAACACAAGGCAAAAGCGAACACATACAGATAAGCGTCAAGGCCGCGGCAAAGGTAAGCTGCGAAGGCAATAGCCACCATCCCCGCCGTGCTCACACGGAGTTTCTCACGAAAGGCGAAAATCAGCATCCCGATCACGAAGTAGCCTGCGAGACGAATCCAATCAGGATGCAATGGCAGGTTCCATGGTGCAACTATGCCAACCGCGGCCAATGCCGACAGGAACGCCAACAGAACGTACCGCTGCTCGAAAAGGCCAAGGATACCGATTACCGCCACAAACACATACATCCTGAACTCGGCGGGTAACGTCCAGAGACTGCCGTTTACGACGTTCGAGGCCCCTCCCTCAAACACCCCGGGCAGGGTGAATTGCATGGCCGACGAGAACGCGAGGTTGCGATATAGATAAGTAAGCGTTTCGTCGGAGCTAAAATACGCCCCCAAGGAAAGCTTGGTTGTCAATGGTCCGACGACAAATGCCAGAATCGCCAAGCACACAATGAATGCCGGGACGATACGCAAGATGCGCGCCTTCATGAACTCCCATAGGTCGGGCTGCCGGACAAAGCTACCAGCAATCATGAAACCACTAATAACGAAGAACATGTTCACCGCTATGTCGCCGCTATAGATACCCCAGCCCATGGAGATGAAAACCTCCTTAGCGGCACCATTGGGCGCGATATGGAAGCTGTGCCCATAAATAACGAGAACTGCCGCGAAAATTCGTAACCAGAGGAAGTTGTCCTGGCGCCGGGAAAGCCCTTCGGCGACAAGTATGGAGCGTGTCATGGGTTAACCTCGGGATCAGAAATTACTTGACATCAAGAACAACGTCGTTTGATTTAGTACTCCCCACTCCCGGGCCTATCGTCACCACGGCCAGAGTCAACTTGCCTCGTATAGAAATTCTTTCCAAGGGAACGATGGCTGTCACCGTATCACCACTCACCGTGGTAACGAGTGCCTCGCCGGCCAGCATGACTTGAGTCGACGAAGGATCGACCGCGCGGTTCAACTTAATCCAGAGTGCTGAAACACCGTTGGGCTGCACGTTGAAAGGCTGACCAACATACGCTTCGCGCGGGCCGTAGCTCGTGATCTGGAGAGGCGCCAAGGGCGTCTCAGGATCCTTGGTAGCAGTCGCGACCGGCCTGGGCGCGGTTGCAGCAATCCGATCCGGGTAAGCCCCCCTTCCTCCCTCCTGACTGCACGCGGACAGAACGGTTGCGAGCAGCATCCCGACGGCGGAGCTTCTGATGATTGAACGAACGTCGTAGTCCATGATCGGCGGTGTCAATTTACTGGAGGCAATTCGTTCGCCAGCGCACGAAACACCGTTTCGCTGGAGAAGTTCTGCAGGATGAAGGCCTGTGCCAAGGCAGATCTAGCCAACCAGTCCGTGTCATCTTCTAGCAGCTTCAGGATGTACTGGGCGAAGGTCGCAGCATCGTCGGTAGCATAGATGAACTCGGAGGCGCCCGAGAGGCCTTGCAAGCCCGTCGACGTCGTGACCATGGGTAGCCCGTTACGCATCGCTTCAAGTACCTTGCCCTTCATCCCCCCCCCGAAACGCAACGGAGCAATAGCCACCCTTGCCTCTCGGTAAAACTGCTCGAGTCTCAGATCAGATACAAAACCCGTGACGAAAATCCCATCCTCCGCCAGGGCCAGGACACGCTCATTAGGGTTCGACCCCGCAAGGGTTAGCACTACCCCGGGAACACGCTCGCGCACAAGCGGCAGCACGTTTTGGACAAACCACTCGGCACCGTCGGCATTCGGTGGATGACCAAACCCAGCGACAAACAGGATGTCACGCCTCGACGTGATTTTATCCGCCACACCCCCCAGGACGCCGTCGTATGCATACAACGGAACAGTCCGGACCGCGACGTCAAGCTTGCGCTCGCCCGCCCATTTGGATACGTACGCCGTTTCGAGATCAGACGGATAGTAAATGCCGTCCACTTTCGTCCAGAGCATCTCTTCGAGTCCGCGGAAGCGATCAATTTGGGCCTGCACCTCGCCAGACGGGTGCACTTTCATTTCCTCAGCAAGCCGTAGATGGTGGATATCATGGCCGTAGTAGAGGCGTCGCGCTTTGCTGTGGCGAATCACGCCATCAATGAAATCGGCACTGATATGCGGCCGACTGAAAATCACCGCATCGATGCTCACGCCATTCTCGGCGATCCACTTGTCAAACCCGCCCACATACTCGCCGCCATACATCACATCAACGCCGGCATCCTGTAGCGGGCGCGCATATGGGGCGTCATGCCACATGTTCTCCGGCCAGAACTTCACCGAGTAACCATGCGCCACCAGCACCATCAGCAGCTGGTACATAGCGCGCGAACCTGCATCCCGGTCGGGCTGCGGAATGTAGTGATCGATGACCAGCACCACTTTGTTCAAGTGACTGCGATCTCGCGCTAAGAATGGCCGGTCCGCATTCTCCAGGTGGTCGCGCTCAAGTACCTCTTTCCAGCGCTCGCGAAACTTCTTCTGGTTCTCGACCTGGTAAGCCTTGATGCCCGAACTAGTATCTGTGCCGTGCGATACGCCCTCGTAGTGAACGACCACTGATTTCGGCTCGAACACTACTTGCATGCCGGCGTTGCGCACCTTCATGGCCAGGTCGGTGTCTTCGAAGTAAGCCGGCAGGTAGAGCTCATCGAACCCACCGAAAGATTCGAACAGGCTGCGCTCGAGCATGATCGAGGCACCCGAGATGTAATCGACCTCACGTGTGTAGTTGTAGATGCTACGCGAAGGGTCGTCGAGACGACCATAATTCCAGGCGCTGGCATCCTTCCACACGATGCCACCCGCTTCCTGCAGGCGGCCGTCCGGGTAGATGAGTTTGGAGCCCACCATGCCGCAGCGAGGCCAGGAGCGAGCCGTGTCCACCAGCGCATCCAGCCAGCCCTCCGTGACCTCGGTGTCGTTGTTCAGGAAGTAGACGTAACGGCCCCGTGCCTTTTTCGCGGCCTGGTTACACGAGCGCAGGAAGCCCAGGTTCACCGGATTCTCGTAATAGCGAAGGCCAGGCACGCCGGCCAGCTCGCCGATATCCTGGTCGCCCGATGCATCCTCGACGACGATCACTTCCACTGGCACTTTAGGCAAGTGAGCATGAATTGACTTCACACAGGCGCCGGTGTGGTCGAGGCGGCCATATGCCGGGATAATGATGCTGACTTCCGGCTTTGCCACCTTGGCGAACGACACGCCAACCAGTAACTCCCGCGGATGACCAGTAGCCGTGGCAGCGACGAGGTCCTTGATCGGCACGGGACCTTTGCCCTGCCCCATGAGGAAACGCTTAGCGGGCTGGCGCAGGAACGACAGCGCGGGCGAATGCACCCAACGCTTACCGCGAACGGAATCAACCACACCGTTCCAGTCACCACGGAAAATGCGCATCCCAAAGCGCAATGGCTTCGTCAGTTTCCACGACTGCGAGCCGATAACCTGACTGAACAATCGACGGGTGCGATCCAATTCATCGTGCAGATTGCCCGCATGCAGATGCGCTTCAGCCAACGCGCTCGCCACGTGTGCTTCGCGCTCGCGTGCCTCGACCAATTCGCCCGTCAACTGTACTTCGCGCTGACGGACATCAGCGATCTCCTGCTGGGAAGCCTCAAGCTGATGGCGAAGTGCATCATTCTCGTCCTTGGACGACGCTTGCTGCACCAGCATCTCTTGAATCAGCGCACTAATATCTGCCTTTTCGAGCTTGGCGCCCATCAGCGCGCCGCGCAAGCGCGTCGCTTCCCTATCGAGATCATGCGCGCGCTCATGCGCCTCTGTAAGCGCCGTTTCCAGATGCGCGCTCTTTGCAGACACTTCATCAAAGCGCTGCTGCGTGTCCAACAGCTTCCGATGCAGGTCGCCAGCAGTGGCAATGTTCCCCTTGAGACTTTTCTCCAGCGCTTCAAGATCGGCGGAGAGGCGATCTGCGCGCCGTTTCGCGAGCGCGAAATCACGCCTTAACGTGACTACCTCAAGTACATCTGCGGCCAGTGTTTCGCTTCCGCCATCCTCAACCAGCGCGCTCAAGCTCGTCATTGCCTGCTTGACCTGTTCATCCAATCCTCCTGCCCACTGAGCCACTTCCTGATGTTCGGCGACAAGGCTGGCATACCGGGCTTTTACTTCCCCAAGCTCGGCATCCAAGCTGCGTGCCCACTCTGCCACCTTGCCGTGTTCGGCGAGCAACTCATCGTGATGAATCTGCAATCCATGATATTGCTCGGTGATCTCCTTCATGCGTGCGATTGCGGGCACGAGCGGGCCTTCAACCTGCGAGGTCACAGAGACCGGCATGAGGCCTGCATCAAATTTCTCACGCGTCAATCCTGACTCAAGCCCGGATGCCGCCTCTTGAAAACGACGTTCCATCCCGATGTAACGATCCACGTCCGAATGCAAAGGCCGCAGATCTGAGCCGCACGCGCTCATGGCATCCCGAATGAATGCTGCTACCGACGCATGGCGCGGATCAAAAGGACGTGCGACGGATACACAGCCAGCGACCGCCTCAAGCAATCCACGAAACGCAAGGTACCCCAAGGCGATCGGCTCTTCGGAAAACCATTCAAGATCGATGAAATGAGCCCTACCCCCGGCGTCAAGGACCACGTTGTGCGGCACCAAGTCGATCGCTTTTCCGGGAAGCATCAATTCCGCGTTGTAATTGGACTCACGCAAGCGTTCGACCGAAACCCCCACATTAATGGCAACCGCTTCCAGCCAGCGCCGCAGCCACCCCCCCACATCCGCTATGCGCCAGCCATCAGCAAGGAGCAACATATAAAACTCTTGACTGAGCGGTAATCCATCAAAATAGAATTCATCACGCGGAGAACAGGTATAACCTTTTACCTGTCGAGCCAGACCATCGACAAGAAACCGCCTCCGCACCTTCGGGCCAGTATCCGACACCTCAAAGCGCGCCTGCTTGGCAAACGCCTGGGCGCGTTCAACGGAATAATGATATGCGGAGACGCAGGCGTTCTCGGCACCGTAGGGCTCGGCAGCTCGCCCGACGTGGGCCACTGCAAGAAAAGAGTTTGCGGTATCGACGAGTAAACCGTTCTGCGCGACCACATTCCAAGTTCGGTCAAGTGCGAAAAGTGGCGGACGACCCATCTGAGGATCGCGCGTAACCGAAGCCGAAGCCAGCGCTGCGCCGCCGTCGAAACCCGGCATGGCATCATCTCCACGCGAGAGAAGTACCGACACGGGAAGCTTGTAATCCGGAAACGGTAACGCGAAGGCGACATCGGCAAAGCCAGCGTCATGCAGCAGACTTTCAAGTCGCTTGCGACCGTAGGTGCGCGCTCCGCTTGTTCCATAAAGATCTGCCAAACCGAGCATCGGCCGGCCCAGGTGATCTTCGGGCGCACCAGCGAAGTACTTAAGCCCCAGTTGATTTTCGATGGCCACAAGCAGTACGCCATCGGGCTTCAATAGACCACGGGCACATTCAAGCCAGTGCTCCGCCGGGTCCCGGCGATCGGAAAAACGCTCAGCGTATTCAAGCACGCCGATCAGTGTGACGACATCGAAGCGGCCCGCTGTTTGGAATTCCTCGAGATTATCAACAACGACATTGACGTTCACCAGATCTTCGCAGCGCTTAGCGGCTATACGGGCTCGACGAGGAGAGGGCTCGATGGCAACGACGGAAGAAGCCGTCTCACCCAGATAACGAGTGATCGCGCCACAGCCGGCGCCGACCTCAAGCACATCGCCCCGCAGCAGATCCGCCAACGGACGCAGCAAATTGGCACGACGTGCGCTCAGGTAATAGCGTGTAGGCCAGTCCGTGATGCAAGCGGCCAATTCTGCCGACAGGACGGAACGATCGGCGCAGCCGGTAATCAGACGAAGCAGATTTTCTTCCACTGCCTCACCGTCGGAATAGTTCCACTCATGCACAGCATCGGTGCGCAGCCAGCACCGCGAAGCCTCGTCGTACCTATATGACGCCAGACTCTGCACCATTTCAGAATTCGGGTTCATAGGATCTGCAGCCTGGCGCGAAGATCGGCAATGCCGATGAAAGGAGTATCGGACCC
>JBIIHJ010000348.1:0-4239 GCA_044235875.1 Pseudoxanthomonas sp. | reverse complement strand
CGTCCTGGACTATCCGACCGTGCTGGTGGACCGTGCCGGCCCCGGCAGCCGCTACGACAGCGTGGTGCTGGACAACGCCGCGGCCATGGGCGAGCTGGTGGCGCATCTGCAGGCGCAGGGCTATCGCCGCATCGGAGGGCTGTTCGGCAGCACCAGTACCACCGCTGCCGAGCGTCGCGACGGCTATGTGGCCGCGATGCATGCACAGGGACTCATCCCCGATTACCGCGAAGTGTCACCGACCGCGGAGGCCGCCATTGCCGAACTGGGGCCGTGGCTGGCAAGCCAGGACAGGCCCGAGGCCATCGTGGCCAGCAACAGCCTGTTGCTGATGGGGGCGCTCAGGGCCGCACGTACCGCCGGCCTGCGCCTGCCGCAGGACCTGGCCCTGGCCGGGTTCGATAACGAGCGCTGGACCGAGCTGGTCGAGCCCGGCATCACGGTGGTGGAGCAGCCGGTCGAAGACATGGGCCGCGCCGCGATGTCGCTGCTGCTCGAACGCCTAGCCGCCCCGCAGTTGCCGGTCCGCCGCCTGGTGATGACCGGACGCTGCGTGGTGCGAGGGTCGACGGCGGGGCGCCGGCGTCCGGGGTAGAAGAGCCGGGTTAGCGTGCGGTGCCCGGTTTCGGACCCCGGTTCTGCAGGTCGCCGGTGTCCGGCGGCTATCATCGGCGCCCCTTCGCCGCGCCCGCGCCATGTCTCCTCCGCCTTCGCCTCCATCTGCACGTACATCCCTTGCCAGCGGCCTGGGGCAGGTGCGCATCGTCGGCGGTCGCTGGCGCAACACGCGCCTGGCCGTCCCCACGCTGCCCGGCCTGCGCCCCAGCAGCGACCGGGTCCGCGAGACGCTGTTCAACTGGCTGACCGGACAGCTGGGTCAGGCGCGGGTGCTGGATCTGTTCGCCGGCACCGGCGCGTTGGGGTTGGAAGCGGTCTCGCGCGGCGCGGCCAGCGCGGTTCTGGTCGAGCGCGATCCGGGCCTGGCCCGCCAGCTGGGCGAGGTGGTGACAAGGCTGCAAGCTGCCGACCAGATCAAGGTGGCACAGGCCGACGCGCTGGCCTGGATGGAGCAGCAGCCGGCCGCCGCCTTCGACATCGCTTTCGTCGATCCGCCGTTTGCCGCCGGGCTGTGGGACACCGTGCTGGCGAGGCTGCCGCGCCTGTTGGCGCCGGGCGCCTGGCTCTACATCGAATCCCCGCACGACCAGGCGCCGGCGCTGCCGCCGGGTTTTGTCCTGCATCGCGAGGGCAGCACGCGCGAAGTGCGCTACGCCCTGGCCCGTGCTTCCCAAAGGCCGGCCGCTGCTACACTGAACGGCGAACTTTCGACGGTACTTCCTGAATGAGCGTGTCGCCCATCCGGACCGCGGTCTATCCGGGCACCTTCGATCCGATCACCAACGGTCACCTGGACCTGATCGACCGTGCCGCGCCGTTGTTCGAGCGCATCGTCATCGGCGTGGCCGCCAGCCAGAAAAAAGGCCCGGCGCTGCCCATCGAGAAGCGCGTCGCCCTGGCCCGCGAGGCCGTCGCCCACCACAGGCACGTGGAAGTCACTGGCTTTGACAGCCTGTTGGCCGATTTCGTCCACAAGGTGGGCGGCCGGGTGCTGCTGCGCGGCCTGCGCGCGGTGTCCGACTTCGAATACGAGTTCCAGATGGCCAGCATGAATCGGCACCTGATTCCCGACGTGGAAACGCTGTTCATGACCCCGGCCGAGCAATACGGCTTCATCTCATCGACCCTGGTGCGCGAGATCGCACGCCTGGGCGGCGACGTGTCCGGCTTCGTGCCCGCATCGGTGGCCAAGGCGCTGCAGGAAGCGCGCGCGGCGGCCGACTGATCCAACGTTTTTCCCCTCACAACGACCTGAAAGATCCAACCGGAGGCTGCACCTATGAAGTCCACCAATCGCCTGCTCCTGGCCGCCTGCCTGGGCATGTCCATCGTGTCCCTGGTCGCGTGCAAGAAGGAAGAGGCGCCCGCGCAGCAGGCCGAAGCCGCTCCGATGACCGCCCCGGCCGGCACCGATGACCCGGCATGGAAGGCCTACCTGCAGGACGTCGTGCCGCGCAACATGGGCACCATCAGCAATGCCCCGATCATGTACTACCTGCCGGCCGAGACCGACGCCGACTTCCAGGGCAAGTACGACCGCCTGGCCGAGCAGGTCGGCAACGCCGTCCAGCGCGGCGTGACCTCGGGGAACATGGTCGCCTTCGGTTCGCCGGCCAGCACCAAGATGGCCGACCTGATCGTGGCCTCGTTCGGCAAGGCCGAAGCCGGCTCGTTCAAGGGTGCGCGCGTGCTGTTCGTCGGCGCCGCCGCAGACAACGACCGCGTCAAGGCCGCCGTGGCCCCGACCAACGCTGACTACGTGTTCGTCGAAGCCAAGTGAGGTTGCGACGCGTGGCCGCATCGCGGCTTCGCGTCTGCCACTTTTCTGAGGAGGAATGCCTCCTCCATCCCCGCGCAGCAGGCGGGAAGCGCCTGACCCCAGCAGCATGGCTGGTCGTGCAGCGCTTTTATGACTGCGACTCGCATGGTTGAAAAACCCCAGCCTGTCCCGGCTGGGGTTTTTGCGTTCTGCCAGCCTGGCTTGCCCGCGCGGCGCCCGGTCCCCATCCTGTCCAAGTGATTCCCTCAATGCCCATGTCCTTCCCATGTCGCTGAAGATCAACTCCCTGTGCGTCAACTGCGACGTCTGCGAGCCGGCCTGTCCCAACCAGGCCATCTCGATGGGCGAGGAGATCTATGTCATCGACCCTGCACGTTGCACCGAATGCGTTGGCCACCATGACGAAGCGCAATGTGTGGTCGTGTGCCCGGTGGAGTGCATCGACCCGGACCCGGCGTATCCTGAGACCCGGGAGGACCTGCTGGCCAAGCTCCAGCGCCTGCAGGGCGGCTGAGCCGCCCGGCCCTTAATTTGGAGAGTGCGTGAAATTCCTGAGTGTGATTGCCGTCGCCCTGACGGTTGTGTTTCCGGTCGCTGCCAGCGCGCAGCAGACTGCCTCCGCGGCCCAGGCCGCGCATCCGCCCGGTGCAGCCGTGGCCTCCGGGCACAAGCTGGCCACCGAGGCCGGACTGCAGATCATCCGCGAAGGCGGCAATGCCTTCGACGCCGCCGTGGCAGTGTCCTCCACGCTGAGCGTGGTCGAGCCGATCAGCTCGGGCCTGGGCGGCGGCGGGTTCTTCCTGCTGCATGACGCCAAGAGCGGCAAGGACGTAATGATCGACGCGCGCGAATACGCGCCCGAGTCGGCTTCGCCGGAGAAGTTCCTGGACAAGGACGGCAAGCTGGACCCGAACAAGTCCATCAACGGCCCGTGGTCGGCCGGCATTCCCGGCCTGCCGGCGGCGCTGGTGGAACTGGCGACCAAGCACGGCAAGCTGCCGCTTAAAGCATCGCTGGCCCCGGCGATCAGGATCGCCACCGAGGGGTTTCCGGTGTACGCCAAGATGGCCGAAGGCTACGCCTCGCGCGCCGAGGTGATGGAGCGCTATCCCGGGACCCGCGAGGTCTATCTGCGCGGCGGCAAGCCGATCGCGGTGGGCGATATCTTCAAGCAGCCCGACCTGGCCCACACCCTGACCCTGCTGGCCGACAAGGGCCGCGACGGTTTCTACAAGGGTGAGACTGCCAAGAAGCTGCTGGCCGGCGTGAAGCAGGCCGGCGGCAAGTGGACCGCGGCCGAGCTTGAGGGCTACCAGGTCAAGGAGCGCGCCCCGATCCAGTTCGACTACAAGGGCTGGAAGGTGACCACCGTGCCGCCGCCGTCCTCCGGCGGCATCGCCCTGGCCGAGATGCTGCAGATCCTGGAAGGCTACGACCTGAAGAACATGGACCCGGTGCATCGCACGCACCTGGTCGTGGAAGCCATGCGCCGCGCCTACCGCGACCGCACCTTCTTCCTGGGCGATCCGGACTTCACCACCGTTCCGCAGAAGGTCCTGCTGAGCAAGGACTACGCGCTGGGCCTGCGTTCGACCATCAATCCGGAAAAGGCCACCCCCAGCGATTTGCTGTCGGGCAATCCGACCCCGCTGGAAGACGACGAGACCACGCATTTCTCGATCATCGACGCAGAAGGCAATCGCGTCGGCGCGACCCAGACGGTGAACCTGCTGTACGGGTCGGGGCTCATTCCCAAAGGCACCGGCGTGCTGCTCAACGACGAGATGGACGACTTCGCACTCAAGCCGGGCACGCCCAACGCGTTCGGCGTGATGGGCTAC
>JBIIHJ010000346.1:0-4249 GCA_044235875.1 Pseudoxanthomonas sp. | reverse complement strand
GCCGTCGAGTTCGATCTCGGCCTGCAAGAGCGCCAGCGGCGTCTTGAGCTCATGCGCGGCCGAGGCCAGGAATTCCTGCTGCACGCGGAAGCCGGTTTCCAGCCGCGCCAGGGCGGCGTTGAACGCCTCGATCAACGGCACCAGTTCGCTGGGCAGATGGTCGCTGCGCAGGCGCGTGCCGAGATTGCGCGGGCCGATGCGCGAGGCCGCCAGCGAGGTCCGCCGCAACGGACGGACCAGCCGTTGGATGGTCAGGAACACCACCAGCGCGAAGGTCGCCAGCGCCAGCAATACCGTCAGCGTGCCTGCGCGCAGGTACAGCTCGCCGGCGTAGTCGTTGAGCGTGGTGACCAGGCGGTCGCTGCGCGCGACGCGGATGACGTAGCGTCGGCCCGCCTGGGTGATCGCCCGCTCGGTAACCTGCAGGCGTACGCCGGCCCGGCGATCGGGCACCAGCAGCGTCTGCGCCTGCGGCGGCAGGGTCTTCAGCGCCTGCAGTGCAGGACCTTCGTCACTGCTGGCCACCACCTGGCCAGATGCATCGCGTACCAGGTATGCCGCATCGCGCGGCATGGCTTCGTAGGTGTTGGTGGTCCTGTCTTCGAACACGACGCGGACCCGGCCGGCCGCGTCCACGCGCAGGCCATCGCGGACGTGTTCGACTTCTTCCTCCAGTTCGCCGCGCAGCAGGCGAGCAGGCGAACGTGGCCAGACCAGCAGCGAGGTGAGAGTGACGGTGACCACCGCGGATGCCAGCACGCCGGCCATCGCCGCCAGCATCAGGCGACCGGTGAGGCTACGCGGCCGCATCGGCCTGCCGCAGCGCGAAGCCCTGGTTGCGCACATTGACCAGCGCCAGATCCGTCTCGATGGCGGCCAGTTTCTTGCGCAGGCGGTGCAGGGCCACGTCCAGCGCGTTGGGCGTCACCGCTTCGGCCAGGCCCCAGGCCGCGGCCTCCAGCGTGGCCCGGCGCACCGTCTGCCCGGCCGCACGGACCAGGCAGATGACGATCTGCAGCTCGGCCGGGGCCAGGCTGATGCGCTCCTCGCCGCAGGCCATCGCTGCGCCTTCCGGATCCACGTGCAAATCCAGGTGCCGCAGGCGGCTGTCGCGCAATTCGGCCGGACGCCGCATCAAGGCCCGCACCCGTGCGCTGAGTTCCTCCAGGGCGAAGGGCTTGGGCAGGTAGTCGTCGGCGCCGGCATCGAGGCCATCGACGCGGTCGCGCAGCGCGTCGCGCGAGGTCAGCATCAGGCAGGGCGTGGTGCAGTCCGCCGCGCGCAGGCGCCGCACCAGGTCCAGGCCATCGCCATCGGGCAGGCCGCGATCGACCACCGCCACTGCGTAGCTTTGACTGGTGATGCCGTGCCAGGCCGATTCCAGTGTGTGGAAGACATCCACCGCGATGCCCGAGGCCGCCAGCCCGCGTTCGACCAGGGTGGCCAGGCGCGCATGGTCCTCGACCAGGGCGATGCGGTTGAGCAGCGGTGCGGCGGCGACGGGCATGGGCGTGGACGAGGATAGGGCAGGGGCGGATCAGAAACCGCGGCTGAGGCCGATCCGCAGGCCTGCCGAGCCATCGGTCTCGGGTTCGATCAGCGGGCTGTCGGTGATCTCGCTGGGCAGGAACTTGTAGTCCACCGCGCCGGCAAGTTTCCACTTGCGCCCGAGCGGACGCGAGAAGCCGATGCTCAGCTGCGGCACCACCGCCGAGCCGGGCTGGTAGCGGACCACGCCGCGCGCGACTTCCTCATCCAGCGTGCCGTCGTAGTAATCGACCAGGTCGCCGGACATCCAGCGCACGCCGACGCCCGGGACGATGGTGGTGCGACCCCAGTGCAGCGCGTAGGCGTAATCGGCGGCGAATTCGTAGCCGCCGCTGGCGTCGGTGACGTCGGCCAGCGCCTGCAGCTTGAATTCGCCGGCGCGGCCGCGCCAGCTTGCGGCCAGGCCGGCATCCAGGCCGTCGTCGCGGTCTTCCAGCAGGCTGGCATCCAGGCCGTTGCGGGCCAGTTCGGTGCGACCGAGATCGTCGATGTCGAAGCCGTCGAAGCGCCCGGCCAACACCACGTCCAGGTTGAACGTGTCGCCCTTGACCACGTGCATGCCGCCGGACAGGCCGCGCCAGAACAGCCGCTCGCCTTCGTAAGTGATGATCGGCAGCGGGCGCACGCGCGTGCCTTCGCCGGCATAGGCGCTGTCGCGAATCGAAGCACCGACGCCGATCGTCCAGCGGTCGTCGTCGGTGGTGGACAGGAGGTCGCTGGTGCTGGTGGCGGCCTGCGCCCAGGCCAGGGCGGGCAGCAGCAGGAAGGGCGTGGCGAGCGCGAACTTGAGCATGGCGTGGACTGCATGACGGGGAAGGTCTGCAGTGTCATGGCCGCCGTCTTACAGGCGACTTACGGGCATCGAGCCGGATGCCGATGCCGGACGCGCTTCCCTGCGCGCTTTTCAGATCAGGTCAGCCGATGTCGGCGGATGCTCATTTGGCCGGCGCGGGCGTCGGCGTGCCGGCGGTCTCGGGCGGGTTGAACACCGGGCGCCCATCGCTGGACCAGTCCACGCGCTGCATCCGCGGCGAGCGCGCAGCGGTGCATTGCATGTTGGGACCGGGATTGGCGTGGTACACGATCCAGGTGTCCCCGCCCGGCGCACTGAAGAAGCCGTTGTGCCCCGGCGCGAACACCTTGGCCTTTGGCGACTGCTTCAGCACCGGCCCACCCGCCTTGGTCCAGCTGCTGGCCTTGAGCGGGTCGCTGCCGGCCTTGGCGCTGAGCAGGCCGATGGCGTAGTCGTCCGACCAGCAGGCGCTGCCGGAGTAGGTCAGGAACAGATCGCCACGCGGGCCCTGCAGGAACTCCGGTCCTTCCAGGATCTGGCGGCCGCCCTGGCGCTCCCAGGACTGGTCGGGTCTGGCGATCACGGTTTCGGCGCCGGTGAGCGTCCACGGATTGGTCATCGCCACGATCGCCAGCACGCTGTCGGGGCCGACGTACGGCGAATAGACGAAGTAACGCTTGTCGCCCACGGCGAAGGTGGTGCCGTCGATGCCGGCCTGTTCGGTCTTCAGGCGGCCGTGATCGGTCCAATGGCCTTGGGTCGGATCGGCGCTGTCGTTCTGCAGGACGAAGATCCCACGATGGGCATCGTCGTTGTGCACCTCGTCGGCGGCGGTGTAGTAGATGAACCAGCTCTTGCCGATGCGGTGCAGTTCCGGCGCCCACACCGATTTGGCATTCGGGCCAGTGGCCGGCGGCGTCCACACGGTGATGTCCTTGGCATCGGCCAGCTTGGCCAGGTCGGTGGTCTTGCGGATCGCCAGCCGGTCGCCGTGCGTGGCCATGAAGTAGTAGGTGTCGCCCTGCCGGGCGATCCACGGATCGGGGCCCGATGGCAGCAGCGGATTGGTATAGGTGTGCTCGGCCGCGCACAGCGTGATCGGCGCCAACAGCAGCGCCAGGGCGAAGATGTTCAACCGGGGCAGGGACATGCGGGTTCTCCGAGGGATGAGGAAAGCGGTCAAGGCCAGGTCGTGCAGGCTGCGTCGTCGTGGCAGGACGGCGCGGTCCAGGTCAGCAGCCGCACCGGCCCGATCAGGCCCGAGGGCCGCAGCGGTGCATCGGCGCAATAAGGGATGGCGGTGGTGAAGGTGGTCGGTGTGGCGCCGGGCTGGGCATCGCCGATCAGCCGGTTGACCCACAGGTTGGCAACCTCGATGCGCAGCGTGTTGCGGCCGGCGTGCAGCGCCGGGCCGATATCCAGCGTCATCGGCGCATGCCAGGCCGTGCCCATCTCGCGGCCGTTGACGATCACGCGGGCCAGGTCGCCGACCGTGCCCAGGTCCAGCTCCACGCGCGTGCCGGCGGCTGGCGCGGCGTCCAGGTCGAGCTGGCGCGTGTAGATGCCGCTACCCGCATGGAAGCGCAGGCGTGCATCGTCCGCGCGGTTCCATGGCGACAGCGTGGCCATGTGCATCGCAGGCGGCGCATCGTGCGGGGCGCTGAAGCGCACGTCCCAGTCGACGCTGAGGTCGCGTGTCTCGATCAGCTGTTCTGCGAAGCGCGCGCGCGACGTTGCGGTGGTCGGCTGGCGGAATACCACGAACACCGCGTCTTCGGCCTGCAGTGCCAGCGGCACGATCGTGCGGCCGTCGCGGATCGTGTACGCCAGCGGCGTGGTGCGGCCGGTGGTGGCATCCCAGCGTTCGGGCGCGTAACCGATGACGCGGAAGCTGGCCTCGATCTGCAT
>JBIIHJ010000347.1:0-4249 GCA_044235875.1 Pseudoxanthomonas sp. | reverse complement strand
ATTGAACGATCGCCAGTCGCGGGCCGTATGGAGATCGAACTCTTCGCGCACCAGCGCCAGCAGTCCTGCATCAAATACGCCATCGAGCACCAGATGAGGGAAGGGCGACGCGCTTTCGAACTGTTGCCTGAGTGTCTGGCGGAATGCAGGATTTCCGATGCGCGGATCGTGCAACGCATCCAGGTCCAGAGTGCGGCCGCGAATCGTGATCCGATTCGTGGACGCGTTCACTACAGCTTGCATCTCAGCCCCCTTCGATCAATGCGACGCCCTGTGACAGGAGACGCACGGCAATTGCGTTACTTCGCACGTCTGGAATAGACATGGCACTCCCTGTAAGGGTGTGCCATGTCTCATTTGTGGGGCGCGACAAGGGCGTTAGGAAGTTGCAAAGGACCCATTGCCTGGCCCCTGGATGGGGAGGCTCGTTCGAAGGGACATTCGTGCGATGTCGCCGCAAAGGGCCAGCGTGAGGGATGCACGCGCCCCTGAATCTGCTCGGCTTGATGGCCGCAGAACGCTGTTGTGCCCAACAGGTCCTCACGACAGCGGAGCGTGAGGTACGGCTCTTGCATTGACAAAAAGATCGCGACTCGTGACCCAAGGCCTTGCGCTGCCGCCTTGCCGGACAAGACTCTGGCGCCACCGCCGACAGCTGTTGTGGCCCCAGCATCAGCGCGATATGCCGCGATGAGTTTCGCCGCAGCACGCTGGAGCCACATCAACTTCAAGGCCAGGACCTCGCTTGCGATCCAGGGGCCAACACAGGGGACTGGCGGCAGCGTCACCAGGTCGGGGATCGACCTGGTGCTGTCATCCACCGGTTGTGAAACACCCATCGTGTCCGCACGAGCGGCGCCGATTGGGCCGTACGGTCGCCCGGCGCATATCATCGGCTTCATGGATCCGCTCATCACCCCAGACGGGCGCTACCTCGTCGTCCGCGGACGACTCTGGCGCGCGACCAATCCACACCTGGGGACACAGCCGCGGGAGCATCTGGTCCATGCATTGATGGATGCCCGACGGGCCATCAAGGCGGCAAAGGCCAGCGGTGACGAGGCAGCGCTGGCCGCGGCGCGGCATGCCGTGGACAGCGCCAAGCGCGGGTTGGGCGAGCGAGGCCCGGTGTGGTGGACCGATGGAGCACCCGACCTCAACCGACACCTGGTCAAGAACACGCCTTACGCAGCTTGGTTCAATCAAGTGGACTGAGTCTTCGATGCCCGTCTTGAGTCGGGACGCTGGACCAGCACCCGATGCCGCGGTGGGCGGACCTGCTCCGGCCCAGGGACAAAGCGTTTCCCAGGGACGCTTTCGGGCAAGAAAACACGGGTGGTTATCGGAACAGCTGTCTTCCGGAATAAAGCAATCGGCCTTTATGTCGAGCGCTTGCTTGTGCGTTTGGTCGTCTTGCCGACGGTCTTCCTGGCAGTCTTCTTTGTTGCCTTCTTTGTTGCCTTCTTCGCCACCTTTTTAGTCGCTTTCTTGGTCGCGCTCCCGGTGCTTTTCTTCGTTGCCTTCTTGGCGGTCTTCTTGGTGGCCTTCTTCGCCACCGCCATGTTGTCTACCAGGTTCGGATAGGTCCGCCCGGCCTTCTTCGCGCGTGCTTTCGCCTCTGACTTCTGAGCACTGGAAAGGGTTTTGCTCGCAGACTTGCTGGCGGGGCTGGGCTTCTTCCACGGCGCCTTCGCCGCTTTCTTGGTCGTGGCCATGTCACTTGTCCTCAGCTTTACGCATGCGCTGCTCGGTTCGCTCGGCCCAGCGTTTGCCCGCATCGCCGCCCCAGAGCTGCCAGGCGATATAGCCCGCGGAAGGATGGGTGCGGCTGCCCCAATCCTTGCCCTGCTTGTCGACTTCGTGCCGCGCAAAGTAAGAGGTCATGCGCCGCACCGTGGCAGGGGATAGCGTGGTCTGCGAGGCGAGGTCGCGCGCCCGCGCGACACCCACCGCCGTGCCGCCGCGGCCATGCGCTTCTCTCAGCTTCAGGCCCCTGCTCGCCGCCAGCGCGGCGCCCTTGGGCGGGGTGAAGTCAATCGCGTCGTAACGGGTCGATCGGGTCATGGCCAGGCTCCGAAAGGTGGGCACTGGAGTGTGGAGAGCAGGCCGGGCGCAACGCGTGAAGCTGACGGACATCCGCGATCGCCATGCGGGGAGCCGGACTTGCGATGCAGCGTGGCGTTTTTCATCTTCAGCGTTGAAGGTGCGCCCGCCGATGCCGCCTGGGTAATCCTGCGGAAAGCCGGCACGGCGTGCAGACATCGTCTGACTCGGCCTCTGACATCGGCAGGGCATTGGCGCCTACCCCCGCCCGCTGGTGTGCGGGGTCCGGAAACAAGGTCGGCACAGGACGCGGGGCAGTTCGCATCGTTCCGAGCTGTCCCTGCATCCAGCGGTATTCCGATCCTCGTCGTCGGCCTGGCGCGCCACACCTCGACGCGTCCTGGGTCCTGATCCGGGCGCGATTCGGGTGTCCGGTTGCAGCAACAGGACGCGGGCATGCACGAGAACGCCGATGGGCCCGTGCATGTTTTGATTTCGGCGCTGCCCGCCGCCTGTGCCACCGCTGATAGCGAGCACGCCCGGGCCTCAAACCGCCATGTACCCACCATCCACGAAGACCTCTTCTCCGGCGATGTAGCTGCTGTCATCGGAGGCCAGGAACAGCACGGCCTTGGCCACCTCCTGGGCGTCGCCCAGCCGCTCCATCGGGATCAGCTCCCTGAAAAAACCCTCGGTGCCCGGATTCTTGTCCAGATAGCGGTCCATCGCGGGCGTCTTGACCATCCCCGGCGACACCGTATTGACCCGGATGCCGCGGTCTTTGAGATCCGTCGTCCAGGTGCGGGCGAAGGACCGGAGGGCCGCCTTGGTCGCGCTGTAGACCGAAAGCCCGCCAAAGCCACTGCTCCCGGCGCCCGAGCCTGTGATCACGATGGTCGCACCGCTGCCCATCAGCGGCAGGGCCTTCTGGACGGTGTGGATCACGCCCTTGATGTTGGTTGTCAGCAGCCGCTCGATATGCGCATCGTCGATGGCGCCAAGTGCCGCCGACTCGGAGACGCCGGCGTTGGCGAACACCACGTCCACGCGCCCGTGGTCTTGCTTGATGCGCGCATAGAGGCGATCCAGATCCTCCGGGTTGCCGACATCGCACTGCACGGCGGTGACCGTCGCGCCCAGTCCTGCCAGCGCTTCATCGAGCCGCTCCTTCCTGCGCGCACAGATGTAGACCTGGCCGCCCTCCTGGGCGAAGGCCCGCGCAGACGCCAGCCCGATACCGTCGCTGCCGCCGGTCACCACGATCACTTTGCCCTCGAAACGCTTGGTCATTTCCAGATCCTTTGTTAAGTGGAGGATTGCTCCACTTAGGATATGGAGGCATCCTCCGCTTTGCAAGCAAGGATCACCCATGACTACCCAGGCCCCTCTACGCGCCGATGCGCAACGAAACCGCGAGCGCATGCTCGTGGCCGCTGAGCGCGTCTTTCAATCGCGGGGTGCAGGCGCCTCACTCGAGGATGTCGCCAGGGAAGCCGGCGTGGGGATTGGCACGCTGTACCGGCGTTTTGCCACACGCGAGGAGCTGTTTGCGGCGGTCTTCAGCGACAAGTTTCTCGCCTTCGCCGAGCGCTGGCGTGTACGGGAAGACGCGCTTTCACCGGATAAGGCCCTGCGGGACTATCTGGTGGAGCTGATCATCGAGACCAACATCTATCGCGACCTGGCCGCTTCGGTTGGAACCGTCCTGCAGAGTCAGACGCCGGGCTGTCACGCCAATCTGCGCGTCGGGCAGCAGTTGCTGCAGAACGCCAAGGACGCGGGCCTGGCCCGGGAAGGAATCGCGTTCGACGACATCGTCGTGGTGATCACTGCGGTGTGTCTTGCGGTGGGGCACGGAAGCGACGCCAGGGCCCACATCGAACGATTGGTGGATCTGTTCCTGGGTGGGATCTTCCAGCCTGGAGCGGCGTCGGAGTCGCTTCCCGACTGAGCAGGCTGCCTGGGACCGATGCCGATTGATGCGACTGCGATATGGCCCAGCGGTCCGCCGCATGGGCCAGTCGGTGCGGTCCGTTGGTTTTTTGGGATGCAGTCTCCCCGATTCTCCCGCTTATCCCGGCCGGACCCGCACCCCATTCCTGATGCACACATGCGGTGGGCAATGGCTGCACGCGCGTGTGCCCTCTTCTTCATCAGGAAATTCGACATGAGCAAGCTTGCAGGTAAGGTCGCCGTGGTCACCGGC
>JBIIHJ010000077.1:0-13828 GCA_044235875.1 Pseudoxanthomonas sp. | reverse complement strand
TGTTCTTACCGACCGCCGATGGCGACATCCGGGAGGCTCTTTCGTTCTTGGGTGCCTGGTCGCTTGAACAAAAGCCACTAATTCAGTACGCCATCCTGCGCAGTGCGGTGATTGCCTACATGCGGCCGTTCACCTACTGCCAGACCGTTTTTGAACACGTTCAGCGAGACGGTAAGCCAAGAAAGCGGCTCACTCTCCGAACTGGTGTCGTACCGGACGGCATGAAGACGCTCCATGCGATGCTTGAGGAGTATCGGGACGGCGCCTATGCACACACGGACCTCTCAAAGCGGAATCCGCGCTTGTACTACCAGCGAAGTGGACCCTGGGAGTTCCCAATCGCTTTGGCGCCAGTTGACAGGTATCCACTGTATATCCGGGTTGATCCGATGCGAGCTCTTTTTGAAGCCTTCAGGAAAAACCTTCTCGCGCAGATTAGCGACATGGAGATCGATCTGCGGAAAACGCCTCCCCTCAGTCCAAACGCAATGGATGAGAGCGGTAGCCCTTAGCCTGCCGGCATGGCACTCCTTGTGGCCCATCGTGGGCTGAGCTGAAGTGTTCGTGATGACGGGGTAGAACCCCTTCGACCTCGACCAAGCTCGATACTCACTTATGGCCATGTCCACAGTGGCCTTATATCTCTGACGTACTTCGTCGGCAGAATCCAGTTGTTAGCCAGTGCAGTCTTCAACGCCTCACGCGCGGCCAAACTCAATGTGCCGAGGCGAATAGCCGGATTCGCGTTGAGGCGCGTATCCAGATCCTGCAGGCTGTACTCGTGGCTCACATGGTCGCAGGCCAGGTAACTGTCGTATCTGAGGAAAGGATGCTCGCTGGCCGCGATGCTTGGGCAAGCGGCAACGTACTCAGGCCTAGCGGCCTGAAAAACTGTGAGCTCGCTGTTGATTAGAAACATCCGCAGTGGCTCCACTTGCGCCACCACGTAATACTTCATCTTGGGCGGGCTGCAGTGCGTACAGCGCAACAAGAACACATCCCCTAAAGCAATCACCCTTCCCCCCGGCTTTCCTTTGCCAGCGTGTGCCTCAGCGCATTAGCGCAGCTCGGCCTCGCCTGGTGCATTGTCACGAAGGTGTGCCACTAGCGCCTCACCGTTATCAAGCTGTGCAGCGATGTCGATGATATCCATCCGGGTGGAATCCCGTCCGCCGCGACCAGCCCAAGCATGCTCCCATGCAACATCGTGTGCCATATCGCGCACGCGCCCCAGGCCCACACGATTGAAAGTTTGGGAAATCTCGTCGAGACATTCGAGGTCCGAAGGGCTCAACTCATCGAGGTCCGGATCGCGCAGCAGGTGGAGCATGTGGCGCTCGCCGTAGGCAAAGTAATCGCGCACCACCGAGTCACCAGCATGATATTCATCGCCTGTCCGAACGCACTTGACCAAGTTGTAGGCGCAGCTTGGCACAGGTCCCTGCTGCATGGCCGCGTAATGATCGCCCGCGATGAAGCGACCGTAGCGCTCAAGGTGGCACTTGTCAGCCAGATACATCATCTTCATCACCGGATACATCGATGCCCCGGTCTGACTGACCAGGTAGCCGATCGCGGCAATGGCTTTGTGAACGTCAAAACCCTGTCGGTCGACGTACAGATGGCCCATCTTGGCCTCTCCATCAAGCGCTTTAAGGCGCAGCCCATGCCGGTAGCCCGTTGTGGCCTGCCATGGGCAGCAGCCACACCGGCTGGGGGCCGCGTCCTGCGGGCTGCCCAGCGTCTAGCATTATAGCGCTAGTTGCGCGCGATCCTGAATGAAGCGGACTACTTGGGCCGGGTAGAGCCCAGGCTCTAACGGGACGGCACTGGCAAGCGTCCACTTGCAGGCGCAGCCACCCTGTTTCCGCCTCCTTAGCTGTGGCCTGCTGGGCCAGAGTTGCCTCGTTCGTTGAGATTGCCCCCTACCAGTCTGCTGCTATGTCACTCCCCGACGGCTTCTACTGGACTCCCTGGACTCCTGGCACGGTCGCGCTGAAGCTGGGTGATCACCTGGTCGGCCTGGTCGTCAGTGGGTGCCGGGATGGTGGCTGCCGGGTCGAACGGAACGTGGGCACCACGCAGATGCGTCACGAGTTCTTCTCCCACCCAGACATCGGCGTGCGCTTTCTGGAGGCCTGGGCCCGGAAGTGGGACGCGAAGATCCGTTCGCAGTACGGAGCCTGTCCAGCGCCCACCTGCGAGCCTCCTAACGCCTGTGACACTCCGCCCATCCTGACCAGCCACCGGCGCAAGCCCAGGCGGCCGCGCGTGTTCTAGGGCTCAGACGCCGCGCGTGTCTCAGACAATTCCTACAGGCCGCGGTGGGCTTCGCTGATATCGGAAGCCCAGGCATCCAGGCACCTACCCATGCCCTCCCGGCAGCACTCCCGCGCGTCCACCGGTCGCCGCTCATGCAAGGAAGCGGGCTCGGTCCTGAGCAAGCCGAATAGCTGGTCCGGGAGGGCATTTTATGCCGTCGGGGCGGGTGCTACTGTCAGCTCACTGGCAGAGCCGGAGGTTACCAATGGAATGGGTAAGTATTACCCCTGATTGTGAAAAGCCCGACCAGGGCGAGCGCGTGCTCGTGATGATCAGCATCGGCTGGGAAGAAGCGGAATGGTCGGATGGCTACTTCAGCGTACCGGGCTCAGAAGAAGAGATCCGCGGTGTCACGCATGGGATGCGTGTAACGTTGCCTGCCTAATCAACTGATGAGCTGCGCCTTGGCCGCAACGTCGCCGGCTGCTTCGGCGATCGCGCTCGGCTTGCAGCGTAGGCAACACGTTGAGGCAATGTCCCGGGACAGCACGCTGCACGACAGCAGCCCGTCGAGGAGTGTGGTGCTGTTTGTCATAGCGAGGATGCGTTGACGTCTACCGTAAAGAGCGGAGAGTCGCTTGCCAGCCTTCCATCTGGATACAGCAGGTAGCCAGCCCAACGCTGAAACCGCAGGCCATTTCTGTTCCTGCTTTGGTCGCTATGAGCCAAGAGGCCCTGAAGGTTGAAGACCTCGGACTGGCCAACATCCGTTTGTGCCCACAAGAGCGGACTCGACCCGATCTGAAGCGCGCCGTTATATTTCCCCGTCGGGGATGCTTCGACGGGATTCACGCGCGGCTGCCACCGGTAAGGGTGAGCCACGAACATGGCCTCCTGGCCGGAGCGCGGCGCCACCGTACCTGCGCCGTACCCGGTGAGCTTGAGGACGGATGGGCGGTCGCGTCGGTCAACAGCGAGATACCAATCATCGTCAAGTTTCAAAACGGAGCCAGGCGGCACCAACTCAACCTGGGCGACTGCAAACGCCTCCGCCGCGAATGAAGCTGTCACGCGCCACCCCCATCAATCACGGTTGCCGGCTGGGCGGCGCTGTCGAGCGCCTTGAGCAGGTTGTTGTAGCCAATCTCCGCGCTCCCGCGCGATGAGAAGCCGTAGCTGAAAGGCTCGGGCAATCCGGCCAAATAGACCGGGACAACATGGCCAGTCTGGTCATCGGCTACGTGCGGCCTGCCCACCGCCACCACACTGGACAGGCGGATGTGAGTTTCTCCGAACTGGTACATCGCGCTCATAGTTTCAACTTCCAATTGAATGGCCTGAAGTTAGCTCCTGAGATAGAAAATGCAAGCGGCATTTGAACGCGCTATCGATATTCAACAGCGGCACCAAACACAGGCGGCGTCAGTCCGTTGACGCCTCGCGCATTCATTGCCTTGTTACTGCGTCAACAGTTGACTCACGCCACGCAGGCGTAAGCCGGAGTCGCGTCGGCTAGCCACACAGAAAGAAATCGCGCTCTTTAGAGGAGATCACCGTCCGCAATCGCCTGTACGGCGAGCCGGTGTTCATCGGCAATGGTTCCAACTTCCATAGCCACTCCGGCGCTGACTAGGTCAGCTACGAGGGGTGGTACAAGATTCTCGCAAAGCGAGTATGAAAGTGAGTACGCGCACAAACAATATCTGATAATTCCCTTGAAATACAATTACTTGATGTTATTTTTAGGGTGCTGGTGGGCCCACCAACCTGACGTCCAAACGTCCAGCGTGATCCAAAGAACAGAGCAATCGACTGGTTTTCCCGGGATTCTCACACTTCGATGCTGCCCGACACCAAGCTTGGTGCCCTTGAGCCCAAAACTGCCATCCATCGGGTGGCAGATTCAAACGGCTTCGCTGTCGAGATTCTGCGTCTGGGCGAAGATCTCGGCCCCCTTCCGCCTAGCTCGCCGCTCCGCGGTAGGACATGTTGATGCCTGAATGTACTCGACCGAGTCCGCTAGTCGTCGCGCATGGCTGCTTGCGATAGCCACATGGTGCTCTTCATGCACCTGCACCCGCTTATGTAGATCGCGCCAGAATTCCCGGGTTGCAGCTGGCAGCTGATGCTTCGGGGGCAGGCTTCCACACTGGTAGAGCCACGGAAATGCCGACCCCTACTTGGCCTCTCTCGATACGGTAAAGCCCAGGGGATTGAAGCAAAAACGTAGTCGGGCCGCATCTCTGCGCGCGTCAACCCAGCCAGCGTTTCTCAGGCCGGCCCATCGCGCTCACCGGGCTGAGCCTTGGCGCGCTTACTCCACGCAGCCATGGATGCGAGCATCTCGCGGCCATCACGGCCTGTCACGGTGTAGGTGGCGTCCTTTCGGTTCTCGAACCGTGCGGGCGTATGCGATGCAAGCCCCAGCGAACACGATCAATGCGAGCAGGCACCGATGAGAGCCACGCAACATCCTCGACCCCCTCACGCCATCCTTTGGCCATCACCATTTGGTAAGCGTCACCCGCAAAGTGAGCAATTCCAGACTGGGCGCTTTACCAGGCTGGGTGCTCGAGCCAACCGAGGTGCGCGCGTGTCCAATGCGCCAGGGCGGCTAGCGGCCAGCAACGGAAGTTCCAGCAGGAACATCGGGATGAACGGAACCCGCTCTAGAGCGTGAACCGCAAGTCTTTTGCGAAGCCCCCATTCGGAGGCGTCTGCCACTTTTCGTCAGCCCGAGAGTCGGCATCTCGTCAAGTCTGGGAAGCACCACCATCCGCGAACAGTTCAACGCCATTGATGTAGCTGGATGCATCACTTGCGAGAAACGCGACCGCGGAAGCAATCTCATCCGGCTCACCAATGCGTCCCAACGGGCTCCTGTCTTTCAAAAAGGCCAACCCTTGCTCGGCGTTTTCCCCAAAAGCCTCGCGCAGAGAGTCGGTATTGGTGGGCCCCGGACTCAAAACGTTGATGCGGATGCCTGACCCTTTGAGTTCGGCGACCCAACTGCGAACCATGTTGCGGACGGCTGCCTTGGTGCCGCCATAGATGCTCATGGTCGGCCCCGGATCCATGGAAGCCGTGGAACCGATGATCACGACACTGGAACCCTGCCCCAGCAAGCCCAACGCGCCTTGAAGGGTCAGCACCACCCCTTTGATATTCGTTGAAAGCTGCTGATCAATCTGGGCTTCTGTGATTTGCCCGAGCGGGGCATGAGACCCGCCACCTGCATTGGCCACCAGCACATCGATTTTCCCAAAGCGCCGACGGACCTCCGAATACATGACTTCCAGACTCGCCACTTGGCTGACATCAGCAACGACGCCCACGGCTCCGTCACCCAGTGCGGTAGCGGCTGCATCCAGCACTGCCTGGCGCCGCCCGGTGATCACAACTTTGACGCCTTCGCTGACCAGCTGCTTGGCGATCGCCAACCCGATTCCGCTGCCGCCGCCCGTCACGACGGCAATCTTCCCTTTCAAGTTCAGCATCCCCAGCTCCGGTTTGTAGTGGTCGCTATAATTGTTTATAGTGATCACTAAATCAACCCCTTGCGGTTGAGAACTTTGTCAGGTCAGCCCTACTGACGCAGCTGCCTAACAGGGCTACATAACTTGGAAGACCTATCAGCCATGGACCAACGCCACACCAAGGCCAGACATAGCGAAGCAATGGGGCCTCCAGCACGCGGCCCGCGGAGAGCGTTCGACCGCGAGGCGGGTGTTTCTGTTGCGAAAAATCTCTTTCACGAGCGCGGCTATGACGCCGTCGGGATCGCGGAACTCACGCGCGTGTTGGAAATCAACCCGCCCAGTCTCTACGCCGCGTATGGCAGCAAGGCTGGGTTGTTCGAACGCTGCTTGGCTGTTTACGTCGCTGAAGCCAGTCTGCCGGCGGACAAGATCCTAACGTCAGACAACACCTTGCCTGACGCAATCGGTGAGCTTTTTTTGCAGGCCGCTTCGCTCTACACCAAGTCGAGCACCAAACGGGGATGCATGGCAGCCGAAGGCATGCGCGCGGCTGACCCGCAAGCGCGTGCGTTGTCCATTGCCTATGGCGGAGCCGCCTCGTCGTTCATTGAGAGCTATATCAGCCAGACCCAGCCCCAGCGTGCACGCGAACTGGCCGACTTCGTCGTGACTACATTGCAGGGCCTTTCAGCTTCGGCACGGGCCGGCTTGACCAAGCCCCGCCTCGCATCTGTCGCCCGTCTCGCCGGGCAAGCCTTCGGCGCCCTTCTCCACACCCCTTGAACAGGAGTCTGAAAACGTGACAATCCTTGATCACATCGAACTGGCGGTGCAAGACGCAGAGGCGTCGCGACACTTCTACGAACATGCCCTCGCGCCGATGGGCATCGCGTGCATCATCACCGTCGAGCCAGCACAGACACGCACGAAAGGGACACGCCACGGGTTCGGCAAAGACGGCTACCCCAGCCTATGGGTTCATGACAAGGAAGCGCCAGGCACCGGCACCCACATCGCTTTTGCAGCGAAGTCGCGGTCCGTCGTCGATGCCTTCTACGACGCTGCCTTGAAAGCCGGCGGGAAGGACAATGGTCCCCCAGGCATCCGCCACCGCTACCACCCTCACTACTACGCCGCTTACGTGCTTGATCCTGATGGCATCAACGTCGAAGTGGTATGCCAAGCCGTTCGCGGCACCCCTGGTTCCCAGTAGAGGGCGTTGCCGGACCAAGAGCGCGCGCAGGAGGACGCAGATCAGTGCGAGCGATCGGCCTGACCGGCGACTCGAGGCGGTCAGTGCTGCCGTGCTGGACGGCCCAGGCATCGGTCGATGGCGGTACGCCGGCTCCCTGATGGATCTCGCCGGTCATTTGACGTTATCGGTCACAGGCGTCCGTGCGCCAAGCGCGGTGGCTGCGTTTCCGCCGGGCCGGGATCAATGCGCCGCCAGCCGGCTGCTGTCAGTCGCCCGTTCCGATCAGACGCGCATCTTCAAACAGAGGCCATTGGGGAGGTGGAGCCTGACCGTTCCGATCTTGATGGCCAGCAAGTTGGTTTTCAACTGCCGTCCTGCGATGTCCATGGCGTCGTTCTTGTCATCCGAGCCCGGGGTGCCCGCATGATCCAACCGGCAAGCAGCCTGCATCGTTGTGGCTGATGCAGATAGGACCTCTGGCGTGGCCCAACCTGATCCCAATTTCGGACATGCACTGTCTAGCGGATGTCGCCACATCAGGAAGGCGCCTCCCCGGTCATGGGCCAACGGCAACAGGCCTGCCTTGGACAACGCAGGGGAATCAGACGGGAAAAGAAAACAGCCCGGCCTTAACGGCCTGGCTGTTCCCTCGCGGAGCAATTCCGCGCAATCACTTCATTGGTTATTTGACTTCATCTGCTGACACATTCTGGAGGGCTCCCTGCCAAAAGAGCACCGTCATCAGGAAGTAGTAGTCGGCGTTCTCCTTCTTGTGAAAACCGTGGCCTTCGTTCTTGGCAAGCAGGTGCCAGGCGCTTCCACCACGTGCACGGACTGCGCTGATGATCTGGTCTGCTTCCGAGGCCGGGACGCGCGGATCATTGGCGCCGGTTGCCACCAGCAAAGGCACTCGGATCTTGTCGATGCTGTTCAGTGGAGAGATCTCCTGGAGCTTCGCGCGCTGTTTGGGATCGCGTTCGTCCCCATACTCGGGACGGCGCAGATCACGCCGGTACGCCTGCGTGTTTTCCAGGAAGGTCACGAAGTTGGAGATGCCCACGTAGCAGCTGGCACCCTTGAGCTTGGCGCTGAAATGCACCGCGCTCGCATAGCACATGTATCCGCCATACGACACGCCGGTCACACCGAAGTGATCTGCATCCAACGACGCGTCCTTGGCCAGAACGTCCAGCATCGCGCCGATGTCCTTGACCGAGTCCTCGCGTTTGAATGGCCCGTTGTCCAGTCCGACGAACCGCTTGCCGAAGCCATCGGAGCCGCGCACGTTCGGGAAGAACAGCGCGACACCCAGCTGGTCAAGGAAGTAGTTGTCAGCGCCAAGGTAGTCCGGACGCCACTGGCCTTCCGGACCGCCATGGATATTGACGAGCAGGGGTCGCTTGCCTGGGAACCTCGCCGGATCAGGGCGATACAGGAAGCCGCTCACTGGCTCGCCATCGAAGCTCTTCAGCGTTACCAGCTCCGGGACGATGTTCTTGTCGACCTCCAGTCCGCCAGCTTCACTGTAGGTCCAGCGCTTCACGGCCAGCGTCTTGCCGTCGACTGTGAAGGCGTCGCCAGGCACGCGCGCCGAGGACATGCTGACCGCGATATCACCCCAGGGCGCGATCGAGATGCTCTGGCCGAAGGACCAGGGAATGACGCCCTCGGGTAGACCTTCAACCGTTCGGACCTGACCACTGGGCAGATCCATCACGCGCAGGCGTGAGACGCCGGCATCGTTGATCGCATAAGCGAGCCTTGCGCCGTCGGGCGCCAGCGCGAACTCGCTGACATCCCACCTGGTTTCGGGGCTCTTGACCTGGATCGCGCCGGTTTTGGGATCCATGATCGCAAGCCGCTTGAAGTCCGAACCCAGATCGGTGATCAGCCAGATGCGCCCTTGCGCATCGAAGCGAGGCGCTTCATAGGATGCGGTCTTCTTGTCTGCGTTGAGTTTGGTGAGCTTGCCGGTTGCCAGGTCCAGCGCGTAAAGATCGGCGCGCGTGATCGATTGGCGGTTGACCACCAGGGCGTGCAGGCCATCGGCAGCAATGTCGGCGATATTCCAACCGCCGCCGGAGACCTGCGCCACCAATCGGTCAGTGCTCGGATCGCGCGGATCCATGACATACAGATCGCTGTCACTCCCGTTGCGACGCGTCGAGGAGTATCCGACCAAGCGCCCATCCGGGCTCCAGGCCCCGAACCAGTTGCGGCTCTTGCCATCGGTCAGCAACTGCAACGACCCCTGGTCCAGACGGTAGAGCTGATAGAACTCACCACCGCCGGTGTCTTTCTGGACCACCAGCACATCGCCGCGTTTTGGTGCCAACGTGCCGAACATCACCGGCTCAGGCTCGAAGCTCAACTGCTGCCGTGCGCCGCCAGCAGATGCGACCTTGTGCAACTGGTCCGTGCTGCCAAAGCGGGTCCTGACCAGCATGGACCGGTCGCTCTCGTTCCAGCCCAGGAAGGTGGCGCTACGCGCCTGCAGGTACGGGCGCACCTGACGTGCGAGGGCTTCGGGGACCGACGGCGCGCCGTCGACCACCATGGCTTCCGGACGTGCCATGTCGGCCGCCAGGACAGAACCCGGGCACAGTGCCAGCGCGATCAACGCCAAAGCACGCTTATGAAGTTGAGACACAGCTTCTCCTAACGAAAATCAAAGGGCACATGGCCACCGGCCCGAGCGGGCTCGGGCCGGTGGCATGCGACTTAGTGCTTGGTGGCGCCCGCAGGCATCAAGGCATTGATCAGGAACGTCATGCGCAGTGCCATGAGCTGCGGGTTCCGAAAGGCGTCGCTGACCCCGTGACCGCCCTCCTCGTCTTCCAGGAAATACACCGGGGCGCCGGCATCGGCCAGGCGCGAGGCAAGTTTGCGAGCATGCCCGGGGCCGACCCGGTTGTCTTCCGTTGAGATCGTGACCAGAAACGGCGGATACTTCGTTCCCTTGCGCACGTTCTGCATCGGCGAGTAGGCCAACATCGCAGCGGCCTCGTCGGGCTTGTCCGGATCGCCGTATTCGTTGATCCAGGCCGCCCCCATGCCCATGTAGCGCATGCGGATCAGGTCGGTCAGCGGGACATCGCTGACCACCGCGCCGAACAGGTCCGGACGCTGGGTGCCCAGCGTGGCCGACAGCAGGCCACCGTTGGACATGCCGAACACGCCAATCTGCTTGGGCGTGGTGTAGCCGGTGGACACCAGCTGCTCTGCCACGGCGATGAAATCGTCATAGGAGCGCTGGCGATCCTTGCGGATGGCCGCCTGATGCCAGGCCTCACCACGCTCACCCCCGCCGCGAATGGCCGGGATCACCAAAGAGCCGCCACGGTCCAGCCACAGCTTGAAGGCCGGGCCACCCACCGTGTAGTCGAAATAGCCCGGGCGGTAGGAGATGCCGAAGGCGCCATAGCCGGTCATGAACACGGGCTGTGGCCCCTTGCTGGCCGGCGTCTTCGGGCGCAGGAGGTAGTAATCCACCTTGGTGCCATCACGCGAGGTCGCGGTGCGGATCTCGGTCACGTAGCGGCTCTCGTCGAACAGCACCGGATCCTTGGCCAGCAGCTTCAGTGGCTTGCCCTGACGGAAGAGTTCCTGACGACGCGGGGTCACAAAGCCATTGGTGGCAATGATCAGGTCATCCTCAGAACTGCCGCCTCCGTGCACGGAAATGCTGTCGCCTGGACGGCCGGCCAGCGCTTCTTCAACGCGCCATCCGTTCGCACTCTGGCTGGCCAGCAGGACGCGCGGCACGAGCTGGCGATTGACGATGAAGGCCAGCTTGCCCTGGGCACTGGTGATGTCGCTCCGCCCACCCAGGTAATCGCCGGTACTCGGCGCATAGATGCGCGTGACCTTCTTGCCTGCCGGGACTGCAGGGTCACTGTTCCAGGCCAGCAGCGTCTCGGCTGGATAGGGCTTGCCCTCGACGACTTCGTCGACGCCCAGTTGGACCACCACCTGATCCCCCACCACCGCCTGGACCGCCATGGGCTTGAGCGTGCGAGGCAGCGCTGCCTTTTGCAGCTGACCATCCTGGCCCACGGCGAAGACCTCGAAGGTCGAGTAGTTGATCGCGCGGACAATCACGCCACGGCGCTGCCTGCCCTCGCCCACCGCAAAGAGCTGGACGATCGCATCGGACGGTTGTGCCGCATACACCTCACGCGCCTGCTTCAACGGCGTGCCGCGACTCCAAAGCCGCACCGAAGCCGGCCAACCGGCCATGGTCTTGGGTGCACCCTCGGCGGTGTGCTCAACCATGATCTGGTCGGACGTCAGCCATTCGGCAAAGGCACGCGCCTTCGGGGTCCGGAAACCGCCTTCGACGAACGCAGCCTGGTCCAGATCAAACTCGCGGATCTCCACTTCATCTCCGCCGCCTGGAGACAGGCGCAGCAGGCAGCGGCTGAAAGTCGGCGCCAGGCAGGTGCTCGAAAAGTCATACGCCTGCAACTCCAGCGGCGAACCTTCCTTCTCCCGCAGCTGGGCAACATCCAGCACGGTCTTCCATGGTCCCGGCGTTCCTTCACGATCGCGCTGGGCCACCTGCAGCAGGCCATGGGGATGGGCCGCATTGCGCAGGAAGCGCAGCGCGCGTGGACCCATCAGCGTGATGTCCGGCTCGGCCGCGCCGGTGGCCAGGGCGGTGGCGAGTTCGGCCTTGACCTGCGGATAGACCGGCAACTTGCTGATGGCCGCCTGCGAGGCAGCGCTTTTGGCACGCGCCCATTCCAGCGCGCGTTGACCATGTGGCTGTTCCAGCCACTGGTCATCGGGCGCTTGAGCCATCGCGCCGGGCGATAGGCTCAACGCCACACACGCCAGCGCGATCACGCGCGCCGGCGCCTTGTAGAACATATGCATTGACGCTCTCCTTCAAGATGCCGACTCCCGGTTCACCGGACGCCGGCAGAAGCGGACTTAGAAGCCGTAACGGACAACCACACCGTAGGTGCGTGGACGCAGACGGTTGGCCACACCGAGCGTGGTACGTGCGTTGAGCGCGCCGTCCTCGTTGGTCAGGTTCTCGCCGTACAGGAACGCCGACCAGCCTTGGTCCGATTCCATACCGATGCGCGCATCCAGCATGGTGATCGCATCACCCGGGGTACCGGCCGTCAGCGCGGTCTCGCGGGCGGAGTCGTGCACCAGGCCCGTGCGCACCACGCCGCGCAGGGCGCCGGTGATGTCCCAGCTATAGGCCGCAGAGGCGGTCAGGCTGTCGCGCGGCACGTTGTAGACGTCCGTTCCCTTGTTCAGCGGCGTCCCCGGGACGTCGGCGACGTAGGTCGCATCGATGAAGGCACCACCGATCTGCAGCATCAGGTTAGCCGTCGGCGTGTAGACCAGGTTCAACTCGACGCCCTTGTTCTCGGTGCCCTTGGAGTTGGTCAAGCCATTGATCGTCGAGGTGATCGGCACGCGCACGGCCACGTCCTTCCAGTCGCTGTAGAACAGCGCGCCTTCCACCAGCAGGCTGCCGTCGAGGAACAACGACTTGGCCCCCAGCTCATAGGTGGTGATCGAATCCGGACTGATCGTGGAAGGCAGCGAAACGCCATTGGCCTCGGCCAGCAGGATCGAGGAGATCGGCTGAAGCTGGCCCGAGCGGAAACCGCGCGCGGCGCTCACGTAGAGCGTGGTGTCTTCCTGCGGCTTGTAGGACAGCGAGACGCGAGGATTCCAGCTGCTGAACGTGGCGTTGAGCGTGGAGGTGCGGGTAGTGGAGACCGAGATCGCGTCGACGTCATCGCTGAAGTAGCGCATGCCGGCGGTCACGGCCCAGCGCGGGTCAGGCAGCTTGACGGTCACTTCGCCAAAGACGGCATAGGCATCATTGGTCTGCTGCGAGGTGCTCGGCGCTGCAGTGCCCACCTGCGAGCCATCATTGCGCTCGGCTTCGCGCAGGTAGTAACCCACGGTCCAGTCGACGGTGCGGTCACCGATGGAAGACCAGCGCAGCTCCTGGGTACGGACCTGCAGGTTGATCTTGCTGAAGTAGGTCGTCGTCGGGTTCAGCATGCCGTCGTTGATGTAGTCCAACTCCGCATCGGCGAACGAGTAAAACAGCTGAGAACCATCGAACTCATAGGTGCTGACGAAGCTGGCGGTGTGCCACTCATCGTCGTTGCTATAGAAGGAATTGGTGGTCAGGTTGTCCAGCGCACCGTTGCCGCCACCTGGCGCTTCGGACTTGTACTTCCAGTACGCCAGATCCATGGTCCATTGGTCCACAGGCGCAAAGCGCACCTTGACCCGGCCGGTCTTGACCCGTTGCTCATTGATGTCTTCGTTGCCGGTGTTGTTGTCATCGGTCCAGCCTGAGAGCTTTTCATCGGTCACCGCCACGCGTGCAGCCAGACGGTCGTCGATCAGCGGAATGTTGAGCATCGCCTTGCCGCCCCAGCCATTGCTGCCACCCTGAGTGGTGGAGGCTGAAGCTTCGACGGCACCTTCCAAAACATTGAAATCCGGCTTGCGCGTCAGGATGCGCACCGTGCCGCCCATGGAGCCTTCACCGAACAGCGTGCCCTGCGGGCCCTTGAGGATTTCGACGCGGTCGATATCCCAGGAGCGCACTTCCGGATACCACGGCACGCTGACGCCGGTGAAGGGAATTTCGTCGAGGTAGTAGCCGTTGTCGTTGCCACCCAGCGAGCTGGAGACACCGCGGATCTGGACCTGGGTAAAGCCACCACCGTTGTCCACCGAGGCGGCGCCCGGGGTCATGGTGATGATCTCGGAGACGTTGTTGATGCCGAAGGCATCGATCTGCTCACCGGTCACCGCCGTCATCGCGATCGGCACATCGATCTGGCGCTCGTTGCGCTTACGTGCCGTCACCGTCACCGAGCCCAATTCGGTGGCGTTTTCCAGC
>JBIIHJ010000345.1:0-4268 GCA_044235875.1 Pseudoxanthomonas sp. | reverse complement strand
CAGACCCTGGTGTTCGCCAAGACCAAGCATGGCAGCGACAAGCTGGCGCTGTTCCTGGAAAAGGCCGGCATCCAGACCGCGGCGATCCATGGCAACAAGAGCCAGTCCCAGCGCCTGCGCGCCCTGCGTGACTTCAAGGCCGGCAAGGTGACCGTGCTGGTGGCCACCGATATCGCCGCGCGCGGCATCGACATCGACCAGCTGCCGAAGGTCATCAACTTCGATCTGCCGATGGTGGCCGAGGACTACGTCCACCGCATCGGCCGCACCGGCCGCAACGGTTCGACCGGCCAGGCCGTGTCGCTGGTCGCCCAGGAAGACGCCAAGCTGCTGCGCGCCATCGTGCGCCTGCTCAACCGCGACCTGGAGATCAAGGACGTACCGGGCTTCGTGCCGCAGACGCCGATCCGCTGGGGCAACAGCGCGCCGGGCCGGGCCGACCTGCCGGGCGGCGAGCGTCCGCCGCGTCGCCACGACCGTCGCCCGCATGGCGAGGCGCCGCGTCGCGCCCATGCCGGTCCCAAGCAGCACGGCGCCCCGCGCCCGGGCGGCGCCGGCAACGGCCGCCGCGCAGGTGGCGGTGGCCAGCGTTCCAGCCAGCCGCGTCGCGCCGACTAAGTGCAGCCTCACCGGCGCAGGGTGTTTGCACGCCCTGCGCCGGCCGCCGAGAATTGAGCCATGGATATCTTCAAGGTCTTCAGCATCGAAGCCGCGCATCGGCTGCCCAACGTGCCCGACGGGCACAAGTGCGCCCGCCTGCACGGGCATTCGTTCCGCATCGAGATCCATCTGTCTGGCCCGCTCGATCCGCATACTGGCTGGGTGATGGACTTCGCCGACGTCAAGGCGGCCTTCAAGCCGATCTACGAACGGCTGGACCATCACTACCTCAACGACATCCAGGGCCTGGACAATCCGACCAGCGAGCGCATCGCCGAGTGGATCTGGGATCACCTCAAGCCGGCGCTGCCGCTGCTGAGCCAGGTGGTGGTGCACGAAACCTGCACCGCTGGCAGCCGTTATCGCGGACCTGACGGGAATTGAGGGAAACGCCGCAAAAGGGGCCGTCAGGCTCCTTTTGCGTTCAGGCTGGGAGACGTCCAGACGACCGTTCGTCGGCGATCTTCCACCTACGTTGCATTGCACCAAAAGCAGGGGTATGCTGCGTCGCAACATCACTCCCGCAACGTTTCAGCGGAAGCCGATGGTCCAGACACCGCGCCGGCGCCAAGCGCCACGCATCCAGCATTTGTGTGGGTCCCTCCCCCCGCACAAATCCAAGCCCGACAGGTCCCTCCCCCTGTCGGGCTTTCTTTTTGCCAAAAATTCCTTCTTCGCGCTCACCGCGCGCGCCGCATCGGCCTGAAGTCCTCCCGCAAGCCATCGCGCCGGCGGCACACCGCAGCACAGCCACGCGCTGTGCGCCCCAGCCAGGCCAGAAGGCATCGTCCGATCGGCCAGTCCGGAGATGCCGCAGCGCAGCGTAGAATCACTGACATGTCATTTGCCAGCCAGACCCTTTCAGGGACCAAGCCCGAGCAGTACGCGCAGTTGCTGGAGCAGGCGCGCGGCCTGATGTATGGGGAAACCGACCGCATCGCCAATGCGGCCAACCTCTCGGCCCTGCTGTTCAACGCCCTGCCCGATTTCAATTGGGCCGGCTTCTATTTCTACGATGGCACCGAGCTGGTGGTCGGCCCCTTCCAGGGCCTGCCGGCTTGCGTCCGCATCAAGCTGGACAAGGGCGTGTGCGGCGCGGCCGCCAGCACCCGCCAGACCCAGCGCGTGCACGATGTGGAGGCTTTTCCCGGGCACATCGCCTGCGATGCGGCCTCGCGTTCGGAGCTGGTCGTCCCGCTGGTGAAGGACGGCGCGCTGATCGGCGTGCTGGATATCGACAGCCCCTCGGTGGGCCGCTTCGACGAGGACGACCAGCGCGGCCTCGAAGCGATCGCCGCCGCCTGGATCGAGGCCCTGCAATGACCACCACGCAGTTGCGCAACATCGGCCCAAAATCCGCTGCGTGGCTGCGTCAGGTGGGATTGCGCACCGAGGAAGACCTACGTGGCGCCGGTGCCGTGGATGCCTTCATGAAGGTCAAGCGCGCAGGCTTCCGGCCCAGCCTCAACCTGCTCTATGCGTTGGAAGGCGCCCTGCAGGGCTGCCACTGGCAGGAAGTGACTGAAGCGCGCCGCCAGGAGATGGTGGCTGCTGTCGAGGCCGCCTCGGCCGCATTGCCGCCACCGCGTGGCCGTCCGGCCGCCGCGCCGGTCACCACCACCAACCACAGCAGCGATGAAGGCGGCAGCGCGCCGTCGTTCGATTTCCTCGACAGCCCCGGTCGCGACGACGACTGACGCGGCAACGTCCGTGACGCCGGCCACGGCCGCGCGTGCGATCGCGTACACTCTGCGCCGCTTTCAGGTGACCCCATGCGCAGATCCACGCGCCACGGGTTGAAACGGGAAGCCGGTGAGCCGCGACGCGGCGATTCCGGCGCTGCCCCCGCAACGGTAAGCGAGTCATGCCAACGCATCGGCCACTGTGCGCAACACGCACGGGAAGGCGCGGCGGCGGAAGTGTCCGCACTTCCAACTCGCAAGCCCGGAGACCGGCCTTCAAGCACGGATCATTCCTGATCCATCACCGGTTGCGATGCGGAGGGCGTCGTGCGTGCCGCGCCGCTTTCATGCTTGCGCTGTCCGCCTGTATTCCTTCGTCCGCAGCTTCCCCTGCTTTCCATGCGCGCGGGGCGCGCGACGGAGTCTTGAACATGAAATTCACCCTGCTTTCCCTGGCCATCGCGCTGGGCCTGCCCGCCATTGCATCGGCACAGACCGGCGACAACGCCACCGACCTGGACCAGGTCTCGGTCACCGGCACGCGCACTCAAGTCGCCGTCCAGGACAGCCTGGTCCCGGTGCAGGTCATCTCGCGCGACGAGATCGACCGCAGCCAGGCCACCTCCCTGACCGACCTGCTGGCCGGCCGCGCCGGCGTCGGCTTCAGCAACCAGGGCGGCCCCGGCAAGCTCACCACCTTCAACATCCGCGGCACCGAATCGGATCAGGTGCTGGTGCTGGTCGACGGCGTGCGCATCGGCTCGGCCAGCGCGGGCCTGGCCGCGTTCCAGGACCTGCCGGTCTCGCAGATCGAACGCATCGAGATCGTGCGTGGGCCGCGCTCCAGCCTGTACGGCTCGGAAGCCATCGGCGGTGTCATCCAGATCTTCACCCGCACCGGCGGCCAGGGCCTGACCACCTACGCCCAGGCCGGCTTCGGCACCCACGACCTGCGCAACCACAGCGCCGGTTTCAGCTATCGCGGTGAGCGCGGCTGGCTGTCGGCCAACGCCGGCTACCAGGAAACCGACGGCATCAACGCCTGCCGCGGCACCGCCGGCAATGCGGACGCGCCGTTCGGCGCCGGCTGCTACGTCGACGAACCCGATCGCGACGGCTACAAGAACACGTCCTTCGGCCTGCGCACCGGCATCAACGTCACCGACACGCTGAGCCTGGAAGCCAACTTCCTCAATGCCGACAGCACCAACGCGTACGACGGCAGCCTGTTCGGCGGCAACGAGGCCGAGAACCTGCAGCGCGTGGCCGGTGGCAAGCTGCTGTGGACGCCGTCCGACGCCTTCCGCCTGACCGTGCAGGCCGGCCGCGCCGACGACCAGTCGGACAACTATTACGCCGATGCCGATGCGGGCACGCGCAGCTACGTCAGCACCTTCGACACCCGTCGCGACACCGCCTCGGCGCAGGGCGACTACACGTTTGCCGAAGGCCAGGTCATCACCCTGGGCGCCGACTGGCAGAACGACCAGGTCACCAGCAACACGCCCTTCGACGTGGAAGACCGCGACAACACCGGCGTGTTCGCCGAGTACCAGGGCAACTTCGGCGCGCATGCGCTGCAGGCCTCGGTGCGCAACGACGACAACGAGCAGTTCGGCTCCCACACCACCGGCAGCCTGGGCTATGGCTTCGGGTTTGGCGACGGCTTCAAGTTCACCGCCAGCGCCGGCACCGGCTTCAAGGCGCCGACCTTCAACGATCTGTACTACCCGGGCGGCTTCGGCAACCCGGCGCTGAAGCCTGAAAAGAGCAAGTCGCTCAACCTGGGCCTGGCCCAGTACGGCCAAGGGTGGAACTGGACCTTCAACGCCTATGAGACCCGCATCGACGACCTGATCGGCTACGACACCGCCTTCAACCTGGTCAACGTCGACAAGGCCAAGATCCGCGGCGCCGAACTGACCG
>JBIIHJ010000344.1:0-4276 GCA_044235875.1 Pseudoxanthomonas sp. | reverse complement strand
CCCTGTCGGCGCCGCGCAGGCACCACAGCACGCGCGTACCCAGCATTGCGAACACCAGCCACGCCACCGCGCCATAGCCGGCGAACGGCTGCGCATGCACTGCCACCTGCCACGCGGCCACCGGCAAGGCCAGCACGAAGGCCGCCATGACCGTCCACACCAGCGCCGGCGCCGGCCTGCGCCGCTGCACTTCGGCGGTCAACCACGCGGTAAGCGCCAGCAGCGCCAGCACCAGGTCCGGCTGATTCGTCGCGTGGGCAAAGCGCTGGATTTCGTTCCAGCCCGCACCGCTCCACCACGCCAGCGCCCACAGATACACCGCTGCAGCAAGCATCCGGGTCCGACCCGACTGCAGCAGCCAGGCGCTGGCAAATCCGCCCAGCGCAATCAGCAGCGCACTCATGAAACCGGGATTGGCGAGCGCGGTCATGTCCTGCGCGCCGCCTTGCAGGGCGATGGCAAAACTGAGCGCTGCGGCCAGTTGCAGCAGCAAGCCACTGACCAGCGGCACGCGGCGCTGCTGTCGCAGGCCCAGCCACACCAACCCCGCGCCTTCCAGGGCAAACACGCTGGCCGTGGCCCGCGCCGACAACGCCAGCGGCACCGCCAATGTCGCGAAACCCGCAGCCAGCAATGCATGAGTCTGGCCCAGCAGCGCGGTGCGCGGCGCGCGCACCAGCCACGCCGCCAGGCCCGCATAAATGGCTGCCAGTGCCAGCGCGCACAGCGCCAGCGGCATGCCCTGGCCTTGCAACAGACAGGCCTGCAGTGAGAACGCCACCAGCGGCGTGCCGAACAACAGGCTGCCATCGATCACGCGTGCATGGCCGTCGCCGCGCCTTGCATACAGCACCGGGATCAGGAGGTAGAACGCGAAGAACAACAGGAGGAACGGCTCGGTGCTGGCGAACTTGGCCGGCTGATAGTCGAGCACGCCCCACACGGTGCCGATGCCAAAAGTGAAGACGAATCCCAGCAGATTCAGCACGCGCCAGGCACGCGTCCAGGCAATCGCAAACACCCCCGCATTGAGCAGCGCGTAATAGGAAAACAGCGCGATGTGATTGCCGCTGCCGGTGGACAGCCAGATCGGTGCCAGGAATCCGGCCAGCGTGCCCAGCACGGCCAGCGTGCGCGACTCCTGCAATACCGCCAGCACGCACATGCCGGCGACCAGCACCACGCTGATCGCAAACGCCGCACTGGCCGGGATCAATCCAGACAGCTTGAAAGCCGCGAATACCGTCAGCAGCAACGCCCCGATCGCGCCGCCCTGCAGCGCCAGGGCAAATCCTGGGCGCAGTCCGCGTTGGCGCCAGCCAAATACCAGGCCGGCCAAGGCCGCGGCGGCAATGCCCGCATAGCGCAGCTCGATCGGCAGTCGGAACCAGCCCTGGTCGCCGGCGTACTTGAGCAGCGCCGCGACACCAGCCAGCAGCACGAGCATGCCGACCTTCACCGGCACGTTGCCTTCGGTCAGCCAGCGCTTGACGGCAGTCAGCAGTCTTGGAATCGGGCCCGGGCCGCGCGGCGTGACCGGCACGGTATCCAAGACCGCCCTGGCTGGCTGCGCGGGGATCGGTGGCGGCATGGGTTCGCCAGGCGGCGCAGCCGCAGCCGCAACCACAGGTGCTACCTGCGGGATCGGGCGCATGGACGGAGGCACACCGGGCGTCTGCCGAACTGCGGCATCGGTTGGGTCGGAGGCCGTGGGCGCCTGTACGACGCTGCGCGCATCCACCCAGGGCGTGGCTGGGCGTGCGGGCCGCAATCCGGTCGCCAGATCCTGCTCCAGCTGCGCCACGCGCCGACGCAATCCACTGATCGACACCAGCGCCACGATCAGCAGCACCGGCACCGCCAGCACGGCCAGCCCCACCAGCACGATCAATGCTTCCACTGCCCACTCCCTTCCAACCTCACCGGCCACCCTGCCGCCGTGGCGGCATGCTACCGGAGTCGGACCCTGCGGGTGACCGAACAAGCGGCCTGCTGGACCAGCCTCGCCAAGCGTCGAAGCGGCCTACTGGGGCTTCGAAGTCCGGCGCACGCCATGGACCGCATCAACGAAAACCAAGAAGCCCCGCGACTGCGGGGCTTCTTGATCAACACCTAGGGACACGCTTATTCGCGATATCCACTATCGGTCTTGTTGTAGATGATCCAGATCAGGTGGCCATTGGTGCCCATGTTGTCGCCGGCGAACACCAGTCGACCCTGATTCTTGTAGGCCATCTCGTAGCGATACTTGTCGCCGCCGAAGAAGAAGGGGATGAATGCCTTGCCGGTGACATAAGCGCCCTGGTCGTTGGGCTGGCCCACCAGGTCGGTGACCTGCTTCATCGGCATGCCGATTTCCAGCTGGGTGAACTTCGCACCGGGAAATGGCTTGCCGGTGATCTCGCCTTCGTAGTCGTTGCGACCCTTGACGGTCTTCCCGTAACCGGATTCAACCTTGGACGAATCGATCACCTCGCCTTCCGCATTCATCCACGCCGGCTGGCTCTTGTGCGAGGCGTCCGTCTCGGCATCGCCTTGCGCCTTGTCTCCCTCCTCGGCCTGCGCCTGCTGGGCAGTGTCTTCCTTCTTTTTCTTGAAGGGCCAACCCGCCGCCTGGGCAGGTGCCATCACGCACATGGACACGGCCAGCGCGGTAGCCGCAATCCACAATGATTTGTTGTTCTGCACTGGGTGTTCTCCTTGGACCCTGATGCCCCACTCCATGACTCCCCGCCAGCGGTGGGGCGCCGCCGGCTGGCGCAGACTATACAGACGCTAGGCACACCCATCCAAAGCAGGACGCAAAAAAAGCCCCGCTGCAGCGGGGCTTTGTCAGCCGATCCTTGCGGATCGAGGCGCTCGGCGCGTGAGCCTTACTCCATCTCGAAGGAAGACACGACGCCACCCTTCAACTGAATGGTGAGCGTGGAAGCACCATCTGATTCCACAGCTTCCTCCTGCCCGGCACCTGCCTTTGAGGCGAGGCGATCCACCGCATTTGCACTGCGCTGGGCGCGATAGGAAGAAGCGTAGGCGTCGCCGCCGATATCCTTGCCGGTGACGTCCGAGACGTCGCTCACCACGCCGCGCAGCGAACCCAGCATGCCGCCAAGTCCGGAGCCCTTGGCCTTGGCCACCTTCTTCGGTGCGTTCTTGGAATAGACGAACGTCTCGGCGGCGCCGCCGGACGAACTCAGCTTGGCCTTTTTGGAAGTGGGCTCGCCGAAATTCTGCAACACCTGTGCCTTGGTGGTTTGTCCGGCGACCAGATTGGCCTGCACGTATTCGACGCTATAGATATCGGCGCTCTGCGCCGAAGCGGTAGAACCAAAGGCTACGGCAGCCAGAATGGCACCGCGCACGTACCAAGTCTTGATGGTCATGTCGTCTTCCTTGAGTTGAGAGATGAGGATTCCAGTTTCCCCGGCCCCAGCGTTGCTGCGATGGCCAGGGCCACATTGCACCACAACCGATGGCGTCAAGGAAGACACCGGCAGATGATTTTTTCCGCCACTTCCCCGGCAGATCAGCCTCCTCCCTATTCAGCTCAGACGTGCGAGAAAGCCAAAAAAAAGGGCGCCAACGCGGCGCCCTTCTTTGCGTGCGATGGATGAAGGCTTACTTGCCCGCCACCACGCGCACCATTTCCAGGCACTTGTTGGAGTAGCCCCATTCGTTGTCGTACCAGGACACCAGCTTGATGAAGGTGGGGTCCAGCGCGATGCTGGCTTCGGCGTCGAAGATCGAGGTGCGCGTGTCTCCACGGAAATCGGTGGCCACGACCTTGTCCTCGGTGTAGCCCAGGATGCCCTTGAGGGCACCTTCGCTCTGCGCCTTGAGTTCGGCCTTGATCTCTTCGAAGGAAGCCGGGTTTTCAAGCTCGGCGGTCAGGTCCACGACCGAGACGTCCGAGGTCGGCACACGGAAGCTCATGCCGGTCAGCTTCTTGTTCAATTCCGGAATCACCACGCCCACGGCCTTGGCCGCGCCGGTGGAGGACGGAATGATGTTTTCCAGGATGCCGCGGCCGCCGCGCCAGTCCTTGTTGGACGGGCCATCGACAGTCTTCTGGGTGGCGGTGGCTGCATGCACGGTGGTCATCAGGCCGCGCTTGATGCCCCACTTGTCGTGGATGACCTTGGCCAGCGGGGCCAGGCAGTTGGTCGTGCAGGACGCGTTGGAGATGACCGCTTCGCCGTTATAGGTCTTGTCGTTGACGCCGAACACGAACATCGGCGTGTCGTCCTTGGACGGGGCCGACAGGATGACCTTCTTG
>JBIIHJ010000343.1:0-4282 GCA_044235875.1 Pseudoxanthomonas sp. | reverse complement strand
GCGCGCGGGCGGCGAGGTCCCCAGTGCTGGCGGTCACCATGACCGATGGCAGGGACGACCGCGAACCAGCGCCCGTGCGCAGCAGCCCGCTGGACTCAGGGCTCCACGCACAGGTCCGGGTCGTCGATCACGCAGTCGTGCAGCGCTTGGCGCCCGTGCAGGCCGCGGGTGGCCGGGGTGGCCTGCTCGGCGCTGATGACCTGGGTGCGCGGCAGCAGCAGCCACATCTGCGCGGTGTCGTTGGTGGCCAAGGCCAGCTTGCCGGCGCTGTCGCCGAAGCCCCAGAACAAATCCCCGCGCACGCTGCCGCGGATCGCCCCGCCGGTGTCCTGGGCGAACATCAACCGCCGCATCGGCCCACTGCCCGATGGATTGCTGGTGGAGATGAACACCGGCGAGCCCAACGGCGTGGAGCGCGGATCCACCGCCAGCGAGCGCCCGGCGGTCAGCGGCACGCCCAGCGCGCCGATCGGGCCTTCCGGGCCATCGCCGCCGGTGCTGCGGAAAAACACGTAGCTCGGATCGGGAATATTGGTCATCGCCGGGGCGCCGGCGCTGTCCACGGCCGCGACCGGCGCGCCGGGGCGCGCGGTGGTCGATTTCGGCGGCGGTGTGGACGCGGCGGGCGCGCCTGCGGCCAAAGGTGGTGCCGGCGCCGGGCCGTTGCCCGACAGCGCGGCGATCATCGCGTCGACTTCGCTGTTGCGGCCGGTCGAGGCCGGCCGCGCTGTGGGTCTGGACGTGGGCCTGGTGGCGTTGGAGGACGCCTGCGGAGCCGCAGGCCGCGACGGCGCATTGGCCCCCGGCTGGCCCTGGAGCATCGCGATCATGCGGGCCACTTCGTCGTTGACCGGCGCCGGCAGGGCCGGATCATCCATGGACGCGGCGCTGCCGACGCCCATCTTCAGGCCACGGGTTTTGATCGCCTGCAGCACCAGCCCGGCATCGCCGCCGCGGGTGATGTTGGGCAGGAAGGGATGGCCGTTCTGCTCGGAGACCGACACCCGCACCAGCGTGCCGTCCTCCAGCCGGATCTTCCCCGAGCCCTGCACCTGCATCGAATACAGCCGCTGCGGCTCGCTCACCCAGGCCAGCACCGGCGCATCCAGGGCGCGCAACTCGATGTCCTGGCGCGACCAGTACGGACGCACGGTGTCGCCATCCAGGCGCACGCGCAGGCGCTTGTCGCGGATGCTGGCGTTGGCATCGTCCAGCGCCAGGGTGAGCTGGCGCGCCCCGGCCTGGCCCGCATTAGCCGACACCAGGCGGCCGCCCTGGACCTTCATCCATTGCGAGGTGCCCGCACCGCGCAGCGCCGCGTCCATCAGCAGCAGGTCGCGCGGCTGGCCGTACACCGGGAAGCGGTAGCGGTCGTCGCGATGGCGCCGCCCTTCCAGCAGCGGCTCGAAGTAACCGGTGATCAGGCCGTCGGGCTGGCGTGCCGGCGACAGGATCCGGTACGCATGGAAATTACGCTGGAAGAAGCCGCGCAGCGCCGCATCGCTGCCGGTATCGACACGGTCGAAGTCCGCGCAGACCTCGCTCCAGGCCGCCTTGCGCCGCAACGCCGCACAGCTGGTGCGCATGCCGTCAGCGCTCTCGTGCAGCGCGTCCTGGTTCCAGCCGGGCACCTGGTCGAAGGCGACCGGCTCGAAGCTGGCGTTGCGCGTGGCGAAAGGCTGGCCGACCGCCCCGTCCTGCGCGCACAGCCGCACCGGCGCGCAAAGCGTGGCCAGCAGCGCCGTGCCGCAGAGCAGGCCTCTCGCCGGAGCGTGCATGGTCGGCTCAGCCCTTGGCCTGGATTTCCACGCGACGGTTCTCGCCGGCGCTGGGGTCGCTGGTGTTGAGCAGCTGGCTCATGCCGCGGCCGGTGGCCTGCAGGCGTTCGGCCGGCACGCCACCGCGCATCAGCTCGCGCTTGACCGACTGCGCGCGGCGTTCGGACAGGGCCTGGTTGTAGGCAGCCGAGCCCTTGCCGTCGGTATGGCCGACGATGGTGAACTGGCGCGAGGCCAGTTCCGGCGACTTCATCGCTTGGGCCAGGTTGCTGACGGTGGACTGCGAGCTGGCAGAGATCGCATCGGAGTTGAAGTCGAACTTGATCTGCATCGAGATCGATGCCGGGCGCGGCGCGGCTGGCTGGGCCGGCGCGGTCAACGGCGCATTGGCCGACACGGCGGCGCCGGGTCGCAGCGCGCGCGTGGCCGGGGCGTTGCTGGTGCCGCCGTCGCCCAGGCCCTGGATGATGTCGTCCACCGACGGCGGCTTGTCGCCATAGTTGGTCGATTGGGGCGTTGCGCTCTGCTGCGCGTGGGCGGCGATGGCCAACGCCAGCAGCGAGGCGGCCAGGACAGCGCGGGTGGACGGACGGTTCATGCGGTGTCTCCAGGAGGAAGGTGATGCCTGCAGCGGCGCGGCAGGCGATGCGATGGCTGGCGCAGCATGGGCGGGCCGCGCGGGCAATTCGATACCTCGGAGGGCCTATGCCGATCGCGCGTCCGCGTCCTACCGCGCGTGGCCGTCGCGATGCTGGGGCGGCGTCTGCACCGGGGCGCCTGCGATGGGATCGACGGGTGCTACGCCAGGCAGCGACGCGCGCGCACGTTGGCCGTGTCGGGCCTCGGACTGCAGCAGCGCCAGCGACAGCAGCGCGGCGTTGTCGGGCACGGCGGCACCGGCGGGGGTGGGGAGGCGCGCGAACGCTGCTTCCATGACATTGCCGCCCGCCGACGGGCTGCGTACGGTCAGGTCCAGTCCCAGCAGTCCCGCCACGCCGGCCGCCACGCCCAGCCCCGCCGCACGCCGGTGGGCGTCCTGGCTGTCCTGCAGCAGTTCGGCCAGCGACATGGGCGCCACCGAGGCCAAGCGCGGCCCGTCGTCGCGCACCTGGACACGCACGCGTGACGGGCCCGGACGTGCGGACACCAGCACGCGGCCGCGGGCGCTGCGCACGGCGTTGCCCACCAGCGCACGCAGCAGGCGCTGAGCCAGGTCCGCGTCGCTGGCCAGTGCACAGGCGGCGCCGTGCCAATGCAGCGCGACATCGCGTTCCAGCGCCAGGGGCGCCAGCTCAACCTGCATGGCTTCAAACAGGCCCATCACCGGCACCGTCTCCGGCGCCGGCGGCTGGTCGCGCTGCAGCCACTGCAGCAGCTGGTCGACCTCGTCGATCACCCCGGCCAGTTCGCTCACGCTGGCCTGCATGCCGCGCAGCGCCTGGCGCTGCACCGGCGCGGCGGTGTCCTGGTGCAGGCTGCCCGCATACAGGCTCAAGGCCTGCAGCGGCTGGCGCATGCGTGGCCCGGCCGCGACCAGCAAGCCGGCGATCTGCTGCGCGCCATCGCCGGGCGTGGAGGTGCGCATCGGCGGTTCGTCCGGCGCCGGCGTGGGTGCGCCGCCCGCGGGAGCACGGCGCCGTTGTGCCGCAAAGCCGATGCCGGCGGCCAGCAGCACCGCCACGATCAGCGATGCGCTCTGGACCACGATGCGCTGGCGCTGGGCGTGCTGCGCGGCCATCGCCGCGGGCGAGCGCGAGGATGCGCCCACCGCTTCCAGCGTCAGCAGACGCCAGCTGCCGAAGGCGATCACCAGCAGCAGCGCGCAGGCCAGCCACGCGCGCACTAGCGTCACGCTGCCAGTGCCGGCACAGGCACGGCTCAGCGACGGGGTGGCGGGCATGGACCACGCCGCCTCGCGCCATGCCGGCGGACGGAGAAAACGGGCGAAGGCATCGGCGGGGTGCTCCGGTACGGTGAGGCCGGCCACGATGCGCAGCGGGCGATGCAGGCATTGAAGCCAAACCCATCGCTGCTTTCGATAGCGCTTGCGCCCTAGCCGCAACGACCGATGGACGCGCGGCCGCGTTGGCTATGGCGAACTGCCTATCGCCCCACCCCGCGCCCGTGCGGACAATCATGGTCCACATCGCGCCACAGCAGGTCCCGTCCATGCCCAAGCAAGTCGTCAACAATGCGGTGCTGGCCTGCAGCATGAGTCCGGCGCCCGGTACGCTGCTGGTGCCACCGGTGAACATGGAAAACTCCACCCAGCAGCCGGCGGCCACGATCATGGATTTTGTGCCGATGAAGAACATCCAGCCGTTCGGCATGTGCATGTCGCCATCCAATCCCGCGGTGATCGCGGCCACCGCGGCGGCACTGGGCGTGTTCACGCCAATGCCGTGCATGCCCGCCACCACCGGTCCATGGACGCCGGGCAGCCCGACGGTGCTGCTCAAGCAGCAGGTCGCGTTAAACAACACCTCGACCTGCGCCTGCATGTG
>JBIIHJ010000342.1:0-4293 GCA_044235875.1 Pseudoxanthomonas sp. | reverse complement strand
CACGACGAGAACATCGATTTCGACGCGATGGTCCGCACCGTCGGCGCCGACCTGGCCGAGCGCGTGCGCGATGCGACCCTGCGCATCTATGCCTTCGCCGCCGACTACGCGGCCCAGCGCGGGATCCTGCTGGCCGATACCAAGTTCGAGTTCGGCACCGACGCCGATGGCCGCCTGTACATCATGGACGAGATGCTGACGCCGGATTCTTCGCGTTACTGGCCGGCCAGCGAGTACCAGGTGGGCACCAGCCCGCCCAGCTACGACAAGCAGATCGTGCGCGACCATCTGGAAACGACGGACTGGGGCAAGACCGCGCCCGGCCCGGTGCTGCCGGCCGAAGTCATCGAGCGCACCCGCGCCCGCTACGCCGAAGCCCTGCAGAAGCTGGCCGACATCACCGTCGACTGAAGCCGTGGCGGGTGTGGGAGCCACTTCGGTGGCGATGGCGCTTCTCCCGGGAACCCATCGCCGCCACGGCGGCTCCCGCCTGCATCGAGCTCGATCCATGCTCCATCGCGCACGCATCCTCGGGAGGGATTGATGAACGCGCCTGCCGCCCGTCCGATCGACAACTGGTTCGCCAGCTATTCACAGGACCACCGCGACCCGGTCAACCAGGCCATCCACGTGGTCGCCGTGCCCGCCATCCTGTGGTCGGTGATCGCCTTGCTGTGGTGCATCCCCGTGCAGGTGGACTGGCTGCGCAGCGGCGTGTGGGCGGCGCTGGCGATGTTCGCGGCATGGTCGTTCTACAACCGCCTGTCGCGCGCCATCGGGCTGGGGATGTTCGTGGTGTTCTTCTTCATGGCCTGCGTGTGCCGGCTGGTGACCCAGCGCGCGGGGCTGGAGGTGCTGCTGTGGAGCGCAGTGACGGTGTTCGTGCTGGCGTGGATCGCGCAGTTCGTCGGGCACCGGATCGAGGGGCGCAAGCCCAGCTTCCTCACCGACCTGGTCTATCTGTTGATCGGCCCGATCTGGGTGCTGGCCAAGGTCTATCGCAAGATGGGCTGGCGTTACTGAGCCGCCGCGGCTGACGGCTTGAGCATCGCCGCGGTCGGGGAAAAGCCGCGCGGCGCGTATCCGAAGTCCACCTGCGCCGGCGCCACGTCGAACACCAGATCCTGGGCCATGCGCGCCACCGCCGTGGCGGTCAGCGAACGTGCGATGCCCACGCCCTGCGCGGCACGCACGGCAAGGGCGAACAACGGCGGCGGCAGTTCCAGCAGACGTGCCGGAGGCGACATCGCCGCCAGCGTGCGGGCGACCATCTCGCGATAGCTCAGGGTTTCGCCGCCCGGCAGCGCATAGGCCTTGTCGAAGGTGGCCGGCGCCTCGATGACCGCCAGCGCCGCATCGGCCAGATCCTCCACGTGCACCGGCATGCGCAGGCCACCGGTGGCGCCGCGCGGCAACGGGAACCGTCCCAGCCGACGTGCCAGCGCCGCGATCTGGGTCAGCGAGGCATCGCGCCCGGCGCCGTAGACCAGCGTCGGACGCAGCAGCGTGGCGTGCGCGCCAACTCCCTGGGCATGGGCGAACACGGCCTGCTCCGCTGCCTGCAGGCGCGCCGCCAGATCGCGCTCGTAGGCATCGGCCGAATCCTGCTTGGTGCCCAGGCTGGTCGAGCCGAACGCGACCACGCGCGGCACGCGAACGGCGGTCTGCGCATACCAGCGCGCGAAACCATCCAGCGGTCCGGCACTGATCACCACGTCGAAGGCGTCGGGCATCTTCCCCATCGCATCCAGCGCGCCGTGCACCCAGGTCACGCCAGCGCGCGCCGGCTGTGGCATGCGCGAGACCGCATGAACGCGCCAGCCGCGTACGATCAGTCGCTCCAGCAACGGCTGGCCGATCTGGCCCGTACCGCCGAACAGCAGCGCCTCATGCATCGACGGTGCCGTCGGCTCCACGCAGCGTCAGGCGCAACCACGTCCAGCCCAGCAGTGCCGAGATCAGCGAGCCACACAGCACGCCCAGGATGGTGGAGTCGCCGAAGTGTCCCTCGGTCTGGCCGAAGGCGAGGTTGGCAATGAACAGACTCATCGTGAAGCCCACGCCGCACAGCATCCCCAGGCCCAGCAACGCTTTGAAATCCATGCCTTCGGGATAGCGGGCGACGCCGCTGACCTTGGCCAACACGGCGATCGTGACGATCCCGATCGGCTTGCCCAACACCAGGCCCAGCACCACGCCCAGCGGCACCGGCGCCAGGACGTCGCCGACCTTCAGGCCGGCCAGCGCCAGCCCGGCGTTGGCAAAGGCGAACAAGGGCAGCACCGCGTAGGCCACCCATGGATGCAGGGCGTGCTCCAGCGTTTCCAGCGGCGAAGACGCATCGTCATCCTGGCCGCGCAGCGGAATCATCAAGCCGGTCACCACGCCGGCCAGCGTGGCGTGCACGCCCGACTTCAGCACGCAATACCAGACCACCGCACCGATCAGCAGATACGGGGTCAGTGCAGTGACGCCGCGCCAGTTGAGCAGCAACATCAGACCGATGCCGGCGGCCGCCCAGGTCAGCATGCCCACCTGCAGGTCGTGGGTGTAGAAGATGGCGATGATGACGATGGCCATCAGGTCGTCGACCACCGCGATCGTCGACAGCAACAGCTTCATGCCCATCGGCACGCGTGAACCCAGCAGCGCCAGGATGCCCAGGGCGAAGGCGATGTCGGTGGCCGTCGGCACGGCCCAGCCGCGCAGCGCGGTGGCATCGCCTTGGTTGACCGCCACGAACAGCAGCGCCGGCACCGCCACGCCGCCGATCGCACACAGCACCGGCAGCAGCATCTGCGACACACTCGACAGTTGGCCGCAAGCCACCTCGCGCTTGATCTCCAGCGCCACGAGCAGGAAGAACACCGCCATCAGCGCGTCGTTGATCCAGTGCTCGGCGCCCATCTGCAGCGCAAAGCTGCCGACGGTGACGCCGATGGGCAGGTGGCGGAAATGCTCGTAGGCCTCATGCCAGGGCGAGTTGGCCACGACCATGGCCAGCGCGGCGGCGGCCATCAGCACGATGCCGGACGCGGCCTGCAGGCGGAAGAATTCGCGCAGCAGATGCGCGGCGCGCGCCAGTGGCACCGCGATGGGTTTGAGGACAGGCGTGGTCATGCCGCCATTATGGCCCGCACCGATCGAACGCCTCGCCCATTCACGTCGACAACCAGGCCAACTCCAGCACGACCCAGCCGATGAAAGCCGCCAGCAGCACAGTCGCTTCGACGCGACTGACCCGCGCATCGCCGCGCAGCATCGGCACCAGCACCACGGCCAGCGCGATCGCGGCCGGCAGTTCCAGGCGCACGAACGAGGCCGGCAGCGCCAGCGGCGCAATCACGGCCATGCCACCGATCACCAGCAGCAGGTTGCATACGCTCGAGCCGATGACGTGGCCCAGGACCATGTCGCCCTGCCCGCGCCGGGCGGCGAAGACCGCGCCGGCCACTTCCGGCAATGCCGTGCCGATGGCCAGCGGCAGCAGGCCCGCGACCAGCGGCGACAGGCCCAGCGCTGGCGCCAGGCCCTGCATCGCCTGGACCACGTCGCGCGCGCCGTAGCCCACCAGGACTACGCCGATCACCAGCCGGATCAGGTTGAGCCACAGCACGGTGCGGGTGAAGGCAAAGGTTTCCACGCCCTGGCGGACTTCGGCCGATTCGCGGCGGCCCAGCACCACCAGGCGCACCACCACCATCAGGAAGGCCAGCAGCAGGATCGCGCCTTCCAGCCGGTTGATGTGGCCATCCAGCCCGAACACCATCACCAGCGCGCTGGCCGCCACCAGGACCAGCAACAGCGGCGACAGCAGCCGCATGCGCACCAGGACCGTGCCGCACAGCGCGGCCACCGGCAGGGTCAGGCCGAGATTCACCAGGTTGCTGCCGACCGCGTTGCCCAGGGCCAGGGCCGGCTCGCCCCGCAGCAGCGCCGCGCCATTGACGAACAGTTCCGGCAAGGAGGTGCCGAAGGCCAGCAGCAGCAGGCCGGCAGTGAACGGCGACAGGCCCAGCTTCTGGGCCAGGCCCGACACACCCTTGACCAGGGTGTCGCCGCCCAGCGCCAGCAGCACCAGTCCCAGCGCGAACAATCCCCAGGCCTCGGCCATCACACTTCCCCGCGTCAATGATGGGGCGATTCTAGGCGCAAACGCCCGCTGGGCGACTCAGCCCGCGCCGGCCATCGCACGCAGGCCGATGCCAACCAGGTACGCCAGCACCGTCCCGGTGGCATACCCGAGCGTGCCCAACAGCGCGCCGACCGGCGCCAGCGCCGGATGGAAGACCG
>JBIIHJ010000341.1:0-4294 GCA_044235875.1 Pseudoxanthomonas sp. | reverse complement strand
CCATCCCGTGGGTCATCTACACCGAGCCGGAGATTGCCTGGGTCGGCAAGACCGAGCAGCAGCTCAAGGCAGAGGGCGTGCCGTACAAGGCCGGCAGCTTCCCGTTTGCCGCCATTGGCCGCGCGGTGGCCATGGGCGAGCCGGCCGGCTTCGTCAAGGTGATCGCCCATGCCGAAACCGACCGCGTGCTGGGCATGCACCTGGTGGGCGTGGGCGTGTCCGAGCTGGTCCACGAAGGCGTGCTGACCATGGAGTTCAGTGGTTCGGCCGACGATCTGGCGCGCATCTGCCATGCGCACCCGACCTTGTCCGAAGCCATCCATGACGCGGCCATGGCCGTGAGCAAGCGCGCGATCCACAAGGCAAACTAAGCCACTTCGGTGGCGGTCCGAAGAAGGCTTCGTCGCAGGACGGAGCCTTCTTTCGTTTCCGCCGATCCATCTCACCAGGTGCGCGCATGGCATCGACCACCCCGCTCAAGATCGGTGCAGGCGCGTTATGGCTCGCTGGACTGGCGACGCTTGTCGCAGCACTACGGGTCCACCAGCCGCTGTTGCTGCCGGTCGGCGCGATCCTGATCGGGCTGGGCCGCACCGCAATGGCCCACCTGCTGCGCCGCACCCTGCCGCGTTGAGTATCTGTCTTCCCAAGTTCAAGCGAGAGGAACCACCCGTATGAAAACCGTCTGCGTCTACTGCGGCTCCAACGCCGGCTCCAAGCCGATCTACACCCAGCGGGCCGCTGAACTCGGCAAGCGCCTGGCGGCAGACGGCCTGCGCCTGGTCTACGGCGGCGGCAACGTCGGCCTGATGGGCACGGTGGCCAACGCCGTGCTGGAAGCCGGTGGCCAGGTCACCGGCGTCATCCCGCAGCAGCTGGCCGACTGGGAAGTCGCCCATCGCGGCCTGACCGAACTTGAAATCGTCGGCTCCATGCACGAGCGCAAGATGCGCATGTTCGAACTGGCCGATGGCTTCGTCACCCTGCCCGGCGGCTTCGGCACGATGGAGGAGATCTTCGAGATGCTCACCTGGCGCCAGCTGGGCATCGGCAACAAGCCCTGCGCGTTCCTGGACATGGATGGCTTCTACGCGCCGCTGATCGGCATGATCGATCGCATGGTGGAGGAGCGCTTCCTGCACCCGGCCCAGCGCGAGGACCTCTGGTACGGCGAGGACATCGGCCAGCTGCTGGCGTGGATGCAGGCCTACACGCCGGCGCAGGCGTCCAAGTGGATCGATGAGAAGCGGGCCAGCGTGATCCGGTGACATCCCGGCGCGGCGTGCCCGTCGCATGGGCCGCCTGTTTTCCCGCGCCCGCCCGGATGGGTCAAAAAGAGCGAGCCGCATCATCAGGTCACGCGTGATGCCCCAAGGCCTGTGCACCGGACCGTGCATGGGTGTTGAAGTAAGCTCCGGCGGATATTCGACCAAGGAGATCCCGATGCATCCCATACGCTCCATCGCACACGGGGCGCCACGCCTGATCGCCTCCGCCGCGCTGCTGGCCATGATCACGGCCTGCGCACAGGCCTCCAAGCCCGCACCGACATCCACCGCGCCCACGGATACGGCCACGCAGGTCACGCTGGCGCGCACTGCCTGTTTCGGCGCATGCCCGACCTTCACCCTGACCGTGGACAGCGATGGCCAGGCCACGTTGAGCCTGCCCAGCAGGCCCGCTGCAAGCGCCAAGCAGGCCGACGACGCCAGCGGCCCGTTGCCAGCAATCGTGCTTCAAGGGACGGTCGCGGCTGCAAAGGTCCAGTCGCTGCTGCGCACGCTGCGCGAGGGGCAGTTCACCCAGCTCGATGCCGACTACAGTGCCAGCATCACCGACATGCCCAGCACCGTGATCACAGTGCGCCAGGCCACGGGGACGCATGCCACGCGCGTCTATGCCGTCCCGTGCGCCAGCCAGGCAGCGAAGGATGGCAGCGACCCGGCGATGGGACCGGCAAAGCCGGTGCCGGATGTCTTCTGCCAGGCGCAGACCCAGCTCGACGCGATGGCCTGCACGGTCTATGCCGGTGCGCTGCACACGCTTCCTCGGGACCGCCAGCCACGCGTCCCGCCGCGCTGCCAGCGCTAGCGCGTGAACCACGTCACGCCGCCCCAGCGGGCGGCGGACGGACGGAGCGACGACGCGCATGGACGGCAATGGCGTCTTACGCTGGGTCATCAAACGCCTCTACAATCCCAGCCGGGGACAAACAGGGGTTACCGCATGGCACGTATTCTCATCGTCGACGACTCACCGTCGCAGCTGCTGGGCATCCAGCGCATCGTGGAAAAGCTGGGGCACGACTGGATCACCGCCGAGGACGGCGCGCAGGGCGTGGAAGTGGCCAAGCGCGAGCTTCCGGACATGGTCCTGATGGACGTGGTGATGCCCAACCTCAACGGGTTCCAGGCCACCCGCCAGCTCAGCCGCGAAGCCACCACCAAACACATCCCCGTGATCCTGGTGACCACCAAGGACCAGGACACCGACCGCATGTGGGGCATGCGCCAGGGCGCCAAGGCGTACCTGACCAAGCCGTTCTCCGAGGACGAACTGTCCGAAGTCATCGAGCGCATCCTCAGTGCGGGCAGCGAGCCACCGTCGGCCGCGTGACCGGCCATTGCCGATGTGACGAAAACGGGCGCCTTCAGGCGCCCGTTTTCATTCCGGCATTTGGCAAGGCTCAGGCGTCTGGGGTAAACGCCTTGGCCAGTTTTTCATAGGCCTTGCGCTGGGCATCGCTCTCCGCGCGCGGGGCGGTGATCTCCAGCTCAACGATCTGATCGCCCGGCTGCGCGCCCGGCAGACCACGACCCCGCAGGCGCAGCCTGCGTCCGGCCTCCGAGCCGGCGGGGATCTTCAGCTCCACCGGACCGCCCAGCGTCGGCACGCTGATGGTCGCGCCCAGCGCCGCCTCCCAAGGCGTGACCTGCAACACGTGGATCACGTTGCTGCCGTCGACCTCGAACTGCGGGTCGGCCGCGTACTCCACTTCCAGCAGCAGGTTGCCACCGCCGTTGCCCTGGCCCGTCAGGCGGATCGCCTGGCCCGGCTTGATGCCCTTGGGCACGCGCACGTCCAGTTGCCTGCCATTGACGGTGACACGGATGCTGCTGCCTTCGTAGATCGCCTTGAGCGGCACCGACAGCTTGGCCCGGGTATCACCACGCGGCGCCTGGCCACCGAAGCCGGGTCCGCCGCCGCGCGCACGCTGGCCGAACAGGTTCTCGAAGAAATCGCTGAAGCCCGCCCCGCCACCGCCGGCACCGCCGAACACCTCGTCGTAGTCGAAGCCCTGCCCCGGCCCGCGCCCGCCGAAATCCTGCGGCTGGTATTCCTGCCCGGGCCGGTAGCCGCGCGCGCGCAGCTGGTCGTAGGCGGCGCGCTTTTCAGGGTCGCGCAGCGCCTCATAGGCCTCGTTGACGGCCTTGAACTTGTCCTCGGCGTCGGCCTCCTTGCTGACGTCCGGGTGGTACTTGCGCGCGAGCCGGCGGTAAGCGGTCTTGATCTCCGCTTCGCCCGCCGTGGGCTCGACGCCAAGCGTCCGGTAGTAATCCTTGAATTCCATCGCACCTCCGCAAGAAAGCCCGCGACCTTGCAGCCGCGGGCTTGATCCTGGGCCCGATGCAGTCAATGCCGCATCACGCCCGTCACACGCGCCCGGCGATCCGGGCCTAAGGCATACAGGTTACTGGATCGACTCGCGTCCCACCTGGATCCGACGCGGCGCGACCTGGGCACGCTTGGGGATGACCACTTCCAGCACGCCATTGCGACCAGACGCCGCGATGCCGTCGGCATCGGCGGTGTCCGGCAGGGTGAAGCTGCGGGCGAACGCGCCGTGGCGGCGTTCCTGGCGCGAAAAGCGTTGGTCCTCGCCCACCTCCGGCGTCGCCCGCTCGCCACGGATGGTCAGGACGTTCTTGTCCATCTGCACCTCGATCGCATCCAGGTCCACGCCCGGCAGGTCGGCGAAGATCACAAAGCGGCTGGCCTCTTCCTTCACATCCACGCGCGGGGTCCAGCCGGCCTGTTCATTGGCGGCATTGGCCTGCACGAAACGCTCGATGACCCGACCCAGATCGGCCTGGACCGGACGACCCGACCAGCCGTGATAGCGCACAAAACTCATTGGATATCTCCTGTCTGATTGCCATGGCCTCAAGGCCGCGTGGCAGGGGCCCGTGGCCTCCATGACCACCAGATGAGCGCGGCCAGCCGGTTTTCAAGGGTTTTGACACGGCCTTCCCACGCGCGCTTCTAGGGTGGCGTTCATGCGCGGACCAAGGCG
>JBIIHJ010000340.1:0-4298 GCA_044235875.1 Pseudoxanthomonas sp. | reverse complement strand
TGCAGCACCTGGCCGCGACCGATGCCCAGGTCGAGCTGCTGCGCCTGTCGCGCAACTTCGGCAAGGAGGCGGCGCTGACCGCCGGCCTGGATCTGGTCGCTGAAGACAGTGCGGTGCTGATCCTGGATGCCGATGGCCAGGATCCGCCGGAACTGATCCCGCAGTTCGTCTCGGCCTGGCGCGAGGGCCATGACAACGTCTATGGCACGCGGGTTGAACGCGATGGCGAAGGCTGGATCAAGCGCTTCACCGCGCATGGTTTCTATCGGGTGATCGGGCGCCTGTCCAAGACACCCATTCCGGCGGACACCGGCGATTTCCGCCTGCTGTCGCCGCGGGCGCAGGTGGCGTTGAAACAGTTGCGCGAGCGCCATCGCTTCATGAAGGGCTTGTTCGGCTGGGTGGGGTACGACCAGCTGTCGATTCCGTACCACCGCGAAGCACGTATCGCCGGGCGCAGCAATTTCGGCGCATGGAAATTGTGGAATTTCGCGCTGGAAGGCATCACCAGTTTTTCCACCGCACCATTGCGCGCGGCAACCTACTTGGGCTTGCTGGTGGCTGCGTCGGCGTTCGTGTTTGCGTTGGTCATCGTGGGCCGCGCCATGTGGCATGGCGACCCTGTAGCCGGCTGGCCGAGCATGATGACCGTGGTGCTGTTCCTGGGCGGTACTCAACTGATCGCGTTGGGTTTGATCGGTGAATACCTGGGCCGCCTCTACGAAGAAGCCAAACAGAGACCGCTGTACCTGATTCAGCAATGGCTGCCGGCGCGCGAAGGCGTATCCTCCGAACCAACCGAGGCTGCCGGAGCGTCCCATGCGCACGGTGAAACAACTGCTGGAAGGCAAGTCCGCTGACATCGTCGCGGTCGAGCCGGATCAACCGGTGTTCGACGCGGTCCGCAAGATGGATCAGCACGGCGTCGGCGCGGTGCTGGTGATGCGGGGCCAGATACTGGTCGGGATCCTGTCCGAGCGTGACTACGCGCGCAAGGTCGTGCTGCTTGAGCGCTCTTCGCACAGTACGCGGGTCGACCAGATCATGACGGCGCAAGTGGTGACGGTCGCGCTGCAGCAGACGGTCGGCCACTGCATGGAAGTGATGACGCGACGCCGCTTTCGCCATCTGCCCGTCGTTGACGAAGGACACGTGGTCGGCGTCATCTCGATCGGCGATCTGGTCAAGGCGGTGATTGAGGAACAGCAGGCCGATCTGGACGCGTTGCAGCGTTACATCGCGTCCTGACTGAGTGTCACTTGGCGTATTTACCGCCGCAGTCGCTGTCCTGGCCCGGGCCAAGTTCGATCGTGGCCAGCAGTGCTGCCGGCGGAGCGATCGTGCCGAGTGCCAACGCGACCGCACCGCGCAGGCCCAGCTTTTTAAGGTCGGGACGGAACGAGGGATCCTTGAACGTGCCGCCGATCTGCAGCGGTGTACGGAAGCTCAGGATGCTGCGGTCCTTCGGGCGTGGCCTCAACGTCAGGGCAAGCGATTCGTCCTTCAGGTTGATCGAGCCGTCGCCCAGCACGATGGTATCGGTGGTGTCGAACGCCATGGCACGGGTCTGCATCAGGCCATCGGTGACGCCGAAATCAGCGAATGCGCAACGGATCGGTACCTGCTTGTCGCGGTCGAACAGATAGCCCACCGACTGCATGACGTCCAGGCCTGCCAACTCGACCAGCAGCTGCGGAATATGGCCCTTGCCCATGCCTACCCCGACGTCGCCGGTGGCATTGCCCGCCATGGTGGCAATCGAGTTGCCGGTGGTATCGATCTTGATGGCACCGCCGATGCGGCCGATCGCCCCCTCGGTCAGCTTTGCATCCGGGAACAGTTGCCCCAGGTTGAGCGCCTTGACCGCGATGTCGGCGTGGGTCCGGATGGTGGGATTGCGTGCGTCCATGCGGATTTGCGAGCGGAGATCGCCTCCGGCCACGCCGAAGTTGAGTGGCTTCAGTTCCAGCAGGCCGTCATTGAGGATCAGGTGCGCATCCATGTCATCGATCGGCAGCTTGGGCGCGTTGATGCGCGTGGCCTTCCAGCGCACGTCCGCATCCATCGAACGCAGCTTGGACAGGTCGTAGGGAGCCTGCGGCAGCACGCGGGGGCTGGCGGCGAGCTTGGCCGCTTCGGCCGCCTGTTCAGCGTTGCGTGTCTCGCCCGCGCCGCCCTTGGCAGGGGCGCCGATGAAGCCGGCCAGGTCATCGAAATCCAGGCGTTTGGAGCGCAGGTCGGCTTCCAGTTTCAGGCGCGGGCCACCCACGGTGACCGCAGTCGAACCCCCCAGATCGCTGTCGCCGACCTTGCCGGTGAAGTGGTCGTAGTGCCAGGTGTTGCCTGCCCGCGTCAGCGTGCCGTCGAATGCATAAGGCGGCGACTGCGGAATCGCCACGCCGATCAGCGGATACAGATCGGCCAAATCCTGCCCAGACAGCGCCATTCGCAGGTCGAAGCCGCCCAGATGCAGCGGATCGACCAACGTACCGCGCGCGCGCGCCTTGGTCGGTCCGGCCGCCGCATGGAGGTCGACGCGATAGGGACGCTGGCTGTCGGTCAGGTCCATTGGCGACTGGATGCGGCCGCCCAGGGTGAACGCGTTGGCACCCCAGCGGCCAGCGCCCGTGAGATCGATCGGCGGTGCCTTGAACTGCGCGTCCGGCTTGCCACTGGTGGCCTGGATCCGCAGATCGGTCTTGTTGGGCACATCCAGGTAATGCAGGCGTGCGGTATCCACCAGCACGGCTCCGAAACGCGGGGTCATGCCGTCGTCCTGCGCCTCGGCCGGCGTTTCGCCTTGCAGGATCCAGTTACCGCCACCCTGTGCAGCGGTGCGCGACTCCAGTTCGACCACCGGTTGGGTGATGCGGATTGCCGGCAGGTACAGGCTGCGATGGAAGACCAGCTGGCCTAATGCAAGGTCGATCTCCAGACGCTGTACGGTGGCCATTTCCGGCGCGGTCTTGAGCGCCCAGTCTGCATTGGCCAGGCGCAGCCGATCTGCGCGGATGGTGGTGATGCGGCCCAGATCCACGTCCAGGTCGCCATCGATGTGAAAGGCGCGTCCGGTTTTGGCCTGTACCGCGCGCTCGACCGGGCCTTTGAACCAGTTCCAATCCCAGAAGATGATCAGCAGCACGATCAGGACGACCAGAATGCCCAGCGCGGTCAGGACCGGATGGGCGCGTGCGACATTGCGCGAAGGGGCGGTGGCAGGGCTCATGCAAGCCACTATCGGCAGTCTGGGTGTTTACGCCCTGCGAAAACCAGGCACGTCGTTCAGCCGATCTTGACGCTGCGCAGGCGCATTCAACCGGCGTGATGCAGTCGCGGCACCAGCACTTGCGCAGTGACCGCGACGAAATGACAGACGCTGCCGGCGAGCACGAACAGGTGCCAGATCGCGTGGAAATAGCGCACCGAATCGCGCTGATAAAAGTATGTGCCCAGCGTATAGAACAGCCCGCCGGCAAGCAGCCAGCCCAGGGTGAAGTTGTCGACCGACTTCAGCAGCGGTTCGATCGCGACCACGACCAGCCAACCCATCGCCAGGTACAGCCCGGTCGAAAGCAGCCTGAAACGGCCCGTAAAAAACAGCTTGAACACCACGCCGAACAAGGCGATTGCCCATACCGCTGCGAACATGCCCCAGCCCCACGGGCCACGCAGTCCGATCAACAGGATCGGTGTGTAGGTACCGGCAATCAGCAGATAGATCGCGCAATGGTCGAACACCTGCAGTCGCGCCTTGGCCACCGGATGCTGGACGGCGTGATACAGCGTCGATGCGACATACAGCAGCAGCAGGGTCACGCTGAACACGATCGCCGTGCCAAGTTGCCAGCCATCGCCGTACAGCGCGGTTAGGGTGATCAGTACCGCGCCGCCGGCCAGCGCCGCCACCGCACCCAGGCCGTGGGTCAACGCACTGGCGATCTCGTCGCGCAGATTGGTTTCGGGATGTGCCTGAAGGGCCATTGGGCTGACTTTATCGCAATCCATTCTCATCCAGGCATGGTTGCGCGTCTGGATGTTGCATCGCACCCAAGCGATGTTCAGCTTGGGTGCGCGGGCCGATCTGGAAAGCCGCGCGGGGCGCCGCTCAGTCGGCCAGCGCGCTGTGCGCGTGCTCGCGGGTCGCGCGGAAGATGACATCCGGCGCGCGTTCCTGCGCCAGTTGCAGGTTCACTCGTGTCGGCGCCAGGTAGACCAGCTCGCCGGCCGCATCGATGCTGAGGTTGGTCGCGTTCTTCTCGCGGAATTCCTCGAGTTTCTTGGCGTTGCTGCATTCGATC
>JBIIHJ010000339.1:0-4299 GCA_044235875.1 Pseudoxanthomonas sp. | reverse complement strand
GCTGAGGCGTTCCCGGTGAGGCCCCAGCGGAGCAAGCTCCGCTCTACAACAGGTGCCGCTGCGGCGCCGAAGATCATGTTGGTGTCGTGCAAGCAGGCTGTCGTTGCGAAGAGGGAAGGAGCGAGGGTGTTCCTGTAGAGCGGAGCTCGCTCCGCTGAGGCATTCCCGGTGAAGCCCCAGCGGAGCGAGCTCCGCTCTACACGGAGCGCTGCTGCGGTGTTGCTGGCGGGGCCTGGGCGGAGCAGGCGCCGCGCTACGGGGAGTGCGCCGCGCGGGGCCATGGCGCTATGCATCCTGGCCGCGCCAGACGCGGGCGTGCAGGGGGTTGAAACCCATCCGATAGACCAGGTCGGCCGGCGCCTGGATGTCCCAGATCGCCAGGTCGCAGTCCAGGCCGGCCCGCAGGCGGCCCATCCGGTCAAAGCGCCCCAGGGCGCGTGCCGCTTCGCGGGTGAAGCCGGCGATGCACTCGCTGACGGTCATGCGGAACAGCGTGGCGGCCATGTTCATCGCCAGTAGCGGACTGGTCAGCGGACAAGTGCCCGGATTGCTGTCGGTGGCCAGCGCCAGCGGCACGCCGGCCGCGCGCAAGGCGCCGATCGGCGGCACCAGCGTGTCGCGGGTAAAGTAGAACGCGCCCGGCAGCAGCACCGCGACGGTGCCGGCTTCGGCCATGGCCGCGATGCCTGCGTCGTCGAGATGTTCGATGTGGTCGGCCGACAGGGCGCCGTGGCGCGCGGCCAGCGCGGCGCCATGCTGGTTGGACAGCTGTTCTGCGTGGATCTTGACCCGCAGGCCATGCGCCTTGGCGGCGATGAAGACCTGCTCGGCCTGGCCCAGCGAGAAGGCGATGTCCTCGCAGAACACGTCCACCGCCTCGGCCAGGCCCTGCGCGGCGACGGCGGGGATCATCTGCGTGCAGACCTGGTCGATGTAGGCCTGTGCGTCCACGCCCGGCGGTACCGCGTGGGCGCCCAGGAAGGTCGGTGCGACCTCGACGCGGCGCAGTTCGCCCAGCCGCCCGGCCACGCGCAACTGCTTGAGTTCGTCGTCCAGGGTCAGGCCGTAGCCGGACTTGATCTCGATGGTGGTCACGCCTTCGGCCAGCATCGCGTCCAGGCGCGGCAGGCTGGTGGCGATCAGCGCGTCATCGTCGGCCGCCCGCGTGGCGCGAACCGTGGCGACGATGCCGCCGCCGGCCCGGGCGATGTCGGCATAGCTGGCGCCCTGCAGGCGTTGTTCGAATTCGTTGGCGCGATTGCCGGCGTAGACCAGGTGCGTATGGCAGTCGATCAGGCCCGGCGAGATCCAGCGGCCCTGGCAGTCGATGCGCCGGGCGATTTCAAGGCCGGCGGGCAGTCCCGATGCAGGGCCGGCGTAGACGATCTTGCCGTCGCATCCGGCGACCACGCCATCGTGGATCTCACCCAAGCCACCGTCGGCGGCATCGAGTGTGATCAGCTGTGCGTTGTGCCAGAGCGTGTCGCAGCGCATGGGCGTCATGGGATAGGCAAATGAATATTTGTCTATACAATACGAGCGCGAGCTGGAAGGTGTCCAGTAGCGTGGGACATAAAAGATGACCGACGTGCAGTTCTGGATCGAACACGCCTTGCTGCCACAGGGCTGGATGCGCAACGTGCGCCTGCGCGCCGAGCGCGGCCGCATCGTCGAGATCACCGCAGACGCCGCGCCTGCGCCGTCCGATATCCGCCTGAAGATCGGCGTGCCGGGGCTGGGCAACCTGCACAGCCACGCGTTCCAGCGCGGCATGGCCGGCCTTGCCGAAATCGGTGGAGCGAGCGGCGACAGCTTCTGGAGCTGGCGCGAGCTGATGTACACCTTCCTGCACCGGCTTGACCCTGACAGCTTCCAGGCCATCGCCGAACAGGCCTACATGGAAATGCTCGAGGCCGGCTTCACCCGCGTCGGCGAATTCCACTACCTGCATCACCAGCCTAGCGGCGTGGCCTACGACCAGCCAGCCGAGATGTGCGCACGCGTGGCGGCCGCGGCACAGGCTACCGGGCTGGGCCTGACCCTGCTGCCGGTGTTCTATGCGCACGCCGATTTCGGCGGGGCGCCGCCCAATCCCGCGCAGCGACGGCTGATCCATGACCTGGATGGTTTTGCACGGTTGCTCGACGGCGCCACGCGCGCGCTGGCGCCGCTGGGCGATGCGGTGCTGGGCATCGCGCCACACAGCCTGCGCGCCGTGACGCCCGAAGAACTCAGCGCGCTGGTGCCGTTGACCACCGGCCCGGTCCACATCCACATCGCCGAACAGACGCGCGAAGTCGACGCCTGCCTGGCCTGGTCCGGCCAGCGTCCGGTGCAGTGGCTCCATGCCCATGCCGCGGTCGATGCACGCTGGTGCCTGGTGCATGCCACGCATGTCGATCCTGACGAAGTCGCGGCGATGGTGGCCAGCAAGGCCGTGGTCGGGCTGTGCCCGATCACCGAAGCCAACCTGGGTGACGGGATCTTCCCCATGCAGGCGTTCGCCCGGGCCGGTGGACGCTTCGGCGTGGGCTCGGATTCCAATGTCATGATCGATGCGGCCGAGGAACTGCGCCTGCTTGAATACGGGCAGCGACTGACCGCGCGTGGCCGCAATGTGCTGGCACAGGGCGAAGGGGTGTCCAGCGGCCGCTGGCTGTTTGACGACGCGCTGCAGGGCGCTGCCCAGGCGCTGGGCGTGCAGGCCGGCCTGGTCGTGGGCGCGTCGGCGGACCTGGTCGAACTGGACCACGCGCATGACGCGATGCACGCGCGCGGCGACGATGCCTGGCTGGACAGCTGGATCTTCGCTGCCCGCCGTGGCGCGGTCAAAGCAGTCTGGCGTGCCGGCGGGCAGGTGGTCAGTGAAGGCCGCCACCATCGACGCGAGGCGATCGCCTCGCGCTACGCAGCCGTGCTGGCCAAGGTGCTGTCGGCATGACCGGTCGTCATCGTCATGCGACAACCGCGGCGCGTTTGCGCCATGCTGCGGGCGGTTTGGTTTTTCCAGGGACGAAATACGCATGACCATCGGCGGAGCCATGTCGCTCAACCAGCGCATCCGGCGCGACATCGAAGGCAACATCCGCAGCGGGACCTGGCCGCCGGGCCATCGCATCCCGTACGAGCACGAGCTGATGGTGGAGTACGGCTGCTCACGCATGACCGTCAACAAGGTGCTGACCATGCTGGCCGATGCCGGGATGATCGAGCGCCGCCGGCGCGCCGGCTCGTTCGTCTCGCGCCCGCATCCGCATATCGAGCAGGTGGCGCTGGATATCCCTGATATTCCGATCGAGGTGGCCGCGCGCGGGCATCGCTATCAGTTCCAGCTGCTGCGCAAGCGCCAGCGCAAGCCCAAGCGCGGCCTGACCCACGAGGCCGAGGTTGCCGAAGGGGGCACCGTGCTGTCCCTGCAGAGCCTGCATATGGCCGATGGCCGGCCGTTTGCACTGGAAGAACGCCTGATCAATCCGGTCGTGGCCCCGCAGGCGCTGGAGATGGATTTCTCCAGCACCGCGCCGGGCAGCTGGCTGCTGCAGCATGTGAGCTGGACCCGCGCCGAGCACCGGATCAGTGCGATCGGCGCCGATGCGGCCCAGGCCCAGCTGCTGCAGGTCGAGGTCAACACCCCGTGCCTGGTGATCCAGCGCCAGACCTGGCGCGGCGACCAGCCGGTGACCTATGTCACCCAGGTGTTCCTGGGCAATTCCTACGATCTGGTGGCGCGCTTTTCGCCTGGATCGCGCTGAGCACACGGCGGCGGCCGGCAGGCCGCCTCGGGTCAGCGCGTGGCCGGCGCCTTCAGGGGTGCCGCTTCGCACTGGCGCCAGCGGATGCGCTCGCTGCTGCCCGCCGGCGGGTTGAGCTGGATGCGCGAGAGCGTCAGCTCAGGATGCTTGGCAAGCTCGGCACAGACCGCCGCCATGACCATGGCCTCGCTGGCCAGCATGTCCACCGAAAGGGTCGAACTTGAAATCCACGCCGGTTGGCGCAAGCCACCGGCCTTGGCCAGTGCACGGCTGACCTGGCTGCGTTGCTCGGCCAGTTCCTGCTCGGTGGCCGGTTGGGCGGCGGCCGGCGTCGTTGCAGGGGCCGTGCTGGTCGGTGGCGCGGCAACCGGTGTCGAAGCAGGCGTGGCAGTCGTCTGGACCGCGGCCGATTCTGGCTCGCTGGTCGCGAAGAAGGTCGCGATCAACACCCCGATCAGCAGCGCCAGGATCCAGCACAGGCCGATGTGCCGGCGCGCACGCAGGTTGGCCTGTCCGACGATGCGCTGGACGATGTCCAGCGCATCGT
>JBIIHJ010000338.1:0-4310 GCA_044235875.1 Pseudoxanthomonas sp. | reverse complement strand
CCACCTTCGCATCGAAGGCTTCGTCCAACTTGCCCAGCAACTTGTCCGCGCTGCCGTGGGCCTGGATCAGGCCGGCCACGTCCTGCGGCACATACCACGAGTACTGCCAGGCGTTGCCTTCGGTGTAGTCGCTGCCGTAGCCGCTGGCGGTCGGGTCGAAGGGCTCGCGGAAAGCACCATCGCGCTTGCGCGCGCGCATGAAGCCGGTCGACGGATCGAACGCGTGCTTCCAGTTGCCGGCGCGCTTGTCGAACTCGCCAGCGACCTTGGCATCGCCCATGTCCTTGGCCACCTGCGAGATGGTCCAGTCGTCGAACGCATATTCCAGCGTCTTGCTGGCCGCTTCGCCTTCTTCGTCGATTGGCACGTAGCCGAGTTCGCGGTACTGGGCGATGCCGTCGTAGGGGCCGTAATCGGCGCTGGCGACCATGGCCTCAAGCGCTTCGGTGGTGTCGTAGCCGCGGATGCCCTTCATGTAGGCATCGGCGATCACCGGCACGGCGTGGTAGCCGATCATGCACCAGGTCTCCAGGCCGTTGAACGCCCACACCGGCAGGATCCCGTACGGGCTTTCGCGGCGCGAGGCCAGCAGGGAGTTGACGATGTCGTTGGTGTGCTGCGGCGGCTGCACCAGCGTCAGCAGCGGATGCAGGGCGCGGTAGGTGTCCCACAGCGAGAAGGTTGAATAGTTCGTCCAACCCTTGGCCTGGTGCACGGCGTTGTCCGGCCCGCGATAACGGCCATCGACGTCCATGAACAAGGTCGGCCCCAGGAAGGTGTGGTACAGCGCGGTATAGAACTGGATGCGTTGGGTCTTGTTGCCTTTCGCCTCGACCGCGGCCAGGGCGGTGGCCCACTGCGTCTTGGCGGCATCGCGCGCGCCGTCGAAGTCCCATGCCGGCGCTTCGGCCTCCATGTTGGCGATGGCGTTCTCCTCGCTCACAGGCGAGATCGACACCTTCACCAGTAGCGGCCCGCCGTCATCGCCGAAATCGAACGCGCCCACCAGCTGGCGGCCTTCGATCTGCGCGCGCTGTGTCGGGTCCTTGTCCGACGGGGTGGCGAAGCCCTTGTAGATCACGTCCTTCTCGGTGTCGTTGAGCGACTGGCCCTTGAGCGGCCTGGAGAAGCGCATGGCGAAGTACAGCTGGCGCCCTGGCGCCCAGCCGCGGGTTTCGCGGAAACCGGTCACCGTGCCATCGGCCCGTACGCGCACGCGCGACCACAGGATCTTGCCGGGGTAGTCGTACATGCTGGTGCGCAGGTCCAGGATCACGTGGCCTGGCTTGCCCTTGGGAAAGGTGTAGCGGTGCAGGCCCACGCGCGCGGTGCTGGTCAGCTCGGCGCGCACGCCCGAATCGGCCAGCGTCACCGCGTAGTAGCCGGGTTTGGCGGTCTCGGTGCCGTGGTCGAAGCGCGAGGTATAGCCGCTGCCCGGCTTGTCGATCTGACCACGCTCGAGCTTCACTTCGCCGGTGGTCGGCATGACCAGGAAGTCGCCCAGGTCCGAATGCCCCGAGCCGGAAAAATGCGTGTGCGAGAAACCGACGATGGTGTTGTCGTCGTGTCGATAGCCGGCGGCCCAGCCGTAGCCATCCTTGCGCGACTTGATCTGCGTGTCGGGCGAAAGCTGGACCATGCCGAAGGGCACCGTCGCACCGGGGAAGGTGTGGCCTTCGCCGGCGGTACCGATGAAGGGATCGACCGCATCGAAGGCCTGCTGCTGGGCACTGGTCAGCCCGGTCGCGGCCTGGGCCAGGGTCGGCATCATCGCCAGGCAGCCCAGCAAACCTAAAACGTTCCAAATTCTGCAACTGGCGGTGCCCGATGTTTGCTGATGCCGCATGCCTGTGGTCCCCGGCTGTGATGGAGGACACGGACCGTAGCACGCAGGAGCACGCTTTCCGCTGCTGGCGCACCGAGCTGTGACGAAGGTCGTCACCTAAAACTTTTAGGTGCAGGTTTGCAGGTCCGTTGCTTCAAAAGCATGGGGCGGGCCGACAACATGCCCGCGCAGGACACACCCAGCGCCGCGATTGGCCCATCGGATCACGCCGTTGCACAGGACCGGTTGCAATGCGCGTGTTAACAGGCGATGCGTGCGTCGTGCTGCCGATGAAACGGCGTGTTCACTTGCGGGTTGCTACATCTCACACGCTGTAACCATCGCAGGGAGACCTACGCCATGCCGGAAGCCAAGACCCGTCAAGCCGCTGCGCAGGACAAGCGCGAGGGCAAGTCGGCCAACACGCAGGCGGGCGAGTATGTCCGCGAAGAGATCGACCACGTGCGTGAGGGCAAGCACGGCGTCAAGAGCACCAAGCAGGCGATCGCCATCGGCCTGTCCAAGGCGCGCCGCGATGGCGTCCAAGCCAAGCCGTCCAAGACCGCATCCAAGGCCGTCAAGAAGAAGGCTGCGCAGGATGGCAAGGCCGCAAAGAAAACCGCCGGGAGGGTTTCGGCGGGCAGGTCCGCCGGGGCCAGCAAAGCCCTGAAGACCGACAGCAAAGGCACCACGGCCACCAAGACCGTCGGCAAGAAGGCGCTGTCGACGCAGGCCAAGAAGTCCGCCAGCAAACGCACGGCCAGCAGTCGCTCGGCTGCGGCCAAGCAAGCAGCCAGGACCAAGGGACCCAGCGTTCGCAAGGCTGCTGCAAAAAAAGCCGCCAGGACCCGCAAGCACACTTCGTAATCAGCGGCCAGGCGCCGCAGGAGATCCACATGTCCCAGACCGACCCATCAGACGACAAGCAAGACCAGCCGGCGGTGCCGCCGCACAATGTCATCGAACGCGAGCGTATGCCCGATGGGCAAGCGCCCCATCGTGGCGAGCAACCCGGCAAGCGCACCAATGACGAACGCATCGAACCCGACATGCAGCCCGGCTCGGCCGAGGGCATGCCGCATCCACCGCGCGGGCAGTGATCCGCTCAAGACCTGCGCGCGTTGTTGATTGGAGCTGGAGGAAATGGAACTGCGCAAGCGACAAGGCCGCGGGAATCCGCGGCCTTGTGCGTGAGGCGCAGCTGGCGATCAGGCCAGCATGCGCAGCTTGGGCTCACGCGCCCACTGGCGGGTCTTGGCGGCGGCGATGAAGCCCTTCGCATCGCTCGCATCGACGATGCCCGCGTCCTTGCCCACGTTGCCGGCCTTCAGCAGCGGCTGCGCACCGGCGTCGCTGGCGATCGCTTTCAGATGCGCCCAGGCATTGCTGACGAAATCGATCGCTGCCGATTCCTTCGACAGGGTCTTGCCGGCTTCGGCGGTGAGGACCACGGCGACCGCATCGAATACGAACGAGGGCGTGCCTGCCAGCTGTCCATCGGCCGAGAGCTTGTTGCCGTCGGAGAGCTTCACTCCCAGCTTGGGCGCGACGATCTTGCAAGTGGCGCCTGCACCTTCGGCGGCCTTGCGCAGCGCCTTGACCGTGGCCGCGTCCGAGCCGTCATGTACCAGGATGCCGACCGTACGGCCCTGCAGCGTGTCCTTCATCTTGCCGATGATCTGGAGCGCCGGCGAAGGCGGCATGTCCTGCGCCTGGACCGCAGCCGGTGGGGCCGGTGGCAGCTGATCCATGCCCAGCCCGTCGGCCACGCGCTGGGCCAGGTCGCCATCGACATGACGCAGCTGACCGACCACGGCTTCACGCACGTGCGCGGTCTCGACCTTGGACAGCTCGAACACCAGCGCCGAGGCCATGTGCGCCTGTTCAGGCTTGGTCTGACTGCGGTAGAACAGGCGTGCCTGGGTGTAGTGGTCGGCGAAGCTTTCTGCACGCACGCGGCCCTTGATGCCGTCATCGGGCGTGGCATGGCTGGGGAAACCGGCCGGCGTCTCGCGTGGACTGTCGCCCTGCAACGAAGAGGGTTCATAGGCGACACGGCCCTTGGGCACGCGCATCTGCATGTGGCCATCGCGCTGGTTGTTGGCGAACGGACACTTGGGCGCGTTGATGGGGAGCTGGTGGAAGTTGGGTGAACCCAGGCGCGAAAGCTGCGTATCCAGGTACGAGAAAAGACGGCCCTGCAGCAGCGGATCGTTGGAGAAATCGATGCCGGGCACGATGTTGGCCGGGCAGTACGCAACCTGCTCGGTCTCGGCGAAGAAGTTGTCCGGCCAGCGATCCAGCACCATCCGACCGATGATCTGCAGCGGCACCAGCTCTTCCGGGATCAGCTTGGTCGAATCCAGGTGGTCGAACGGAAAGCCATCGGCCTGTTCTTCGGTAAACAGCTGCACGCCCAGTTCCCACTCCGGGAAGTTGCCTGACGTGATGGCTTCGAACATGTCGCGGCGCTGGAAGTCCGGAT
>JBIIHJ010000075.1:0-14026 GCA_044235875.1 Pseudoxanthomonas sp. | reverse complement strand
AAAACAGGCAGGATGCACGGAGAGAGAATGGTGGCCATACCGGCGGCCAGAGCCAATGCATATTCGATCATGGGATGACACCTTGCGCGGTGGATGAGGACTCATTCCACCGCGCCAATGTCTGATCTGTGTTTGCGGATCGAATGCTTTATGTAATCAATCTGATCTGCGCGGCCTGATGCGACATTGCGATACAAGAAGGCTCAAGCAATGCGAATCTGCACGTCGATATTTCCGTGCGTGGCCTTGGAGTAGGGGCACGTGCGATGTGCCTCATCTACCAGTGCCCGTGCACTCTCAAGTTCAACGCCTGGCAGGCTGACACTAAGGCGAGCCTGCAGTTGGAAGGCATCCCCGACCATGCCGAGGTCGACCTCGGCGTCGATGGCGACGCCTGGAGGCACGGTAATCTTGAGCTTGCGCCCCGCCTTCCTTATTGCCCCTTCGAAGCAAGCTGACCAGCCGGCGGCGAACAACTGTTCGGGATTGGTGCCGTCCCCGCCGCTTCCAGGGGGCGACAGCTTGATGTCCAGGTTGCCGTCATCGCTGCGAGCGTGGCCTTCTCGGCCGCCTACTGTGCGGGTTTTCCCGGTGTAGAGCACGGTATCAATCGTGTTCATGAGCAGAGTCCTTTTCGTGTGAGTTGAGGTGGGTTAAGTTCGGCTACGGGGCCAGGCGCGTGAATACGTAGTCCCGGTCCTTTACGCGTGCTGCATGGCAGGCGTGACAGGTCTGGTGCTGGGCTTGGTCGACAGCTTTTCCGTTGACGAAGCGGCCATAGCCCCAGCCGCCGGTAGAGGCGTACCGTTTTGAATCTTTGACCATGACCTGCACGGTTGTAGCCACGCCTGGGACAGAGGCCGGTTCAAAGTCCGGCGACTGCACGTGCTTCCACGCAAGCTTCGTTAATACTGTTCCGTCTGGAAACGGACGGACGTTGTCTCGGAATGCGCGCATCGCGGCCGGGTTGCCGAGCACTACCCGGAGCTCGTCCAAAGGCGGTGCTTCCTGTGCCGGTGCGATGACGGGCCACTGCCTGTAGTCGTTGGGGACCTCCACTCCATAGATCGGCGAGGCGGTCTCACTATCGTTCTTGGCGTCGGCCGCGTATGCCAACGTCAGCGCCAATGCGATTCCGCAGATATAGGTGGCGAGATAGGCCCTTCTCATCGGACTACTTCCCGTTCCCGCGGGCCGCCAGATGACTGGCGTCGACTACGGCCTCCGCGAACGCCTTTGGGGCTTCCTGTGGTGGGTTGTGGCCGATGCCACCCTTGAAAACGCGGTGCTCGTACGGGCCAGTGAACTTTGCGGCATACACCTCCTGCGGCGGATGGGGCGCGCCGTTTGCATCGCCTTCAATCGTGATGGTGGGGACTGTGATGACTGGCGCTTCGGCCAAGCGCTTTTCAAGTGCCGCGTACTTGGCCTCGCCTTGCGCAAGCCCTAGGCGCCAGCGATAGTTATGCACCACGATGTCGACTTGGTCCGGGTTGTCCAGCGCTGAAGCGCTACGGTCGAAAGTCGCATCAGCAAAGCGCCACTGAGGAGAAGCGAGCTGCCAAATCTGCTTTGCAAAATCGTGGGTGTACTGGCGATAGCCAGCAACGCCACGGTCGGTCGCAAAGTAGAACTGGTACCACCATTGCAACTCGGCCTTTGGCGGCAGGGGCTTTTTGCCTGACTCCTGACTGCCGATCAAATAACCGCTAACCGAAACCAGAGATTTGACCCGATCGGGCCAGAGTGCGGCCACGATGTCCGCCGAGCGAGCGCCCCAGTCGAACCCAGCCAGATTCGCGCGTTTGATCTTGAGTGCATCCATCAACGCAATGACATCCGAGGCCAATGCTGCTGGCTCGCCGTTACGTGGTGTGTCCGGCGAAAGAAAGCGGGTCGAACCGTATCCGCGTAAGTGGGGGACGATGACGCGATAACCCTGCGCCGCTAGCATCGGCGCGACCTCGGCATAACTGTTGATGTCGTACGGCCAGCCATGGAGCAGAATGATCACTTGCCCCTTGGCCGGTCCAAGATCGGCGTACCCGATGCTGAGATCGCCAGCGGTAATCTGCTTGTTGGCGATCAAGGCACTAGGCGAACTGGTCGGAGAAGCAGGCGCTGCAGCAGCCGTGCTGACCAATCCAGCAAGTGGCAAGAGCGCTGTGAGGATCCATGCGCCGTTGCGGCTACGTTCGCCTCGTAAAAAATGGGCATCGATGTGCTTTTTGAGATGCGATTGCATGAGGTTTCTCCAGTAAGGCGTGAAATGGTCCTGTTTGAACTCAGCGCTGCTTGCGCAGTGCACGGAACGCACTGCGTAACTCGGTGCTAAAAATCAGCGGTTGCTCCCAAGCTGCGAAGTGGCCGCCCTTGGTGGTCTCATTGAAGTAGGTCAACGTGGGATAAGCACGTTCTGTCCAGGTACGTGGAGCGCGGTAGATCTCGCCCGGAAAGACGGACACCGCCACGGGCACCGTGATAAGACTGGTCTTCTGCGCTGCAGCGCTGAAGTTGTTGTTATTGTTTTCCCAGTAGAACCTGCCTGACGAGGCGGCAGTGTTCGTCAGCCAGTAGAGGCTGATGTCGTCGAGAATTTCGTCCCGGCTCAGAACGCGCTCGGGTACGCCGTTGCTGTCGGTCCACTGGACGATCTTGTCGTAGGTCCAAGCGGCAAGCCCCACCGGCGAGTCTGTCAAGGCATAGCCGATGGTCTGTGGCCTGGTGACCATCATGGCGCCGTAGGCTGCATTTCGGCCGAAGAACTGACTAAGTGAGTCGAAGGCATTACGCTCGGCATCGGTCAGTCCCGCTGGTGCTGCAGCTCCGCTGTTGATCAGGCCGACGAGTTCTGTGGGGACTGTCGCCGGCATCGTCAGGTGGATGCCCAGTAGGCCGTTCGGTGTTTGACGGCCCATGGCATCTGAGATGACCGAGCCATGATCGCCGCCCTGGGAAACGTAGTGCGTGTAACCCAGTCGCTTCATGAGCACATCCCACGCACGACCGACGCGTTCGGGACCCCATCCGCGTTCGGTTGGCCGACCGGAGAAGCCATACCCGGGAATTGAGGGAATGACGACGTCAAATGCATCTTCAGCGCGACCACCGAAGGCCGTCGGGTCCGTCAATGGACCAATGACCTTGAGGAATTCGAGAATGGAGCCGGGCCAGCCGTGGGTCAGGATGACGGGAAGCGCTCCGGAATGGGACGAGCGAACGTGAATAAAATGGATCTCTATGCCGTCGATCGTCGTGGTGAACTGAGGCAGCGCATTGAGCTTGCTCTCGAGCTTGCGCCAGTCATAGCCGCCACCCCAGTAATCCACCAGCGCCTGAAGGCTGGACAGCTGCAGACCTTGCGACGCGTCTGCCACGGTCTCGCGGTCTGGCCAGCGCGTTGCCCGGACGCGTCGGCGTAAATCAGCGACCTCGTTTGCTGGGATGTGCAAATGAAACGGCCGGATCTCATCACTGTGCTCCGCCGCTTGCAGGACGAGGGGAGGAAGCAAGCCGAGAACACCCGCCGTCGCTGCGGCCATGGCCGAAGAGCCCAATAGGCGCCGGCGTTGATGATTGATCCTTTCTGAGGGGGGAGTGCTCGACATGTTGATGCTCCTGAAGTGACTGGGTCTGCTGCCAAGGTGCAGTTGCGTTTAGCGGCGCGTACTAGCAGGGCCGAGCCAATCGGCCCTGCGGTCGAGCGTCAGACCGAGAAGCCGCCGTCGATGGTCAGGCTGGCACCCGTCATGTAGCCGGCTTCATCGCCAGTCAGATAAGCGACCAGTCCGCCGATCTCGTCAGGCTGGCCCACCCGTCCCAGCGGATTGCGCTGTTCCAACGCCTCAAGGAAGTCAGTCGTGATATCGGTCTGGATCGGGCCAGGCTGGATGTTGTTGATGGTGATGCGGCGGGGTGCAAGATCCAGGGCCAGTTCGCGCACAAGCGTTGCAACGGCGGACTTGGTCATCGCATAGATGCTGCTGCCAACCAGACCGGCCCGGACTGCTGTGTTGCTTCCGATCGTCACGATGCGTCCGCCGTCCTGCAGCTTTGCCGCTGCTGCCTGGATGGAAAGAAATACCCCGCGCACGTTGACCGCCAGCATCTGGTCGAGCATTTCGGTGGGCACTTGATCCAGCGGGGCGCCGCGATAGACGCCTGCGTTGACCACGGCAACATTGAGGGGTCCGAAGCAGGCCACTGCTTCATCAACAGCGGCACCGATGGCCGTGGCATCAGCGCTGTCAGCCTGGATGGCCACCGCTTTGCCTCCCGAGGCACGGATGAATTCCACTACCTCGGCTGCACTCTCGGGACGCGAGACGTAGGTCAAAGCGACGGCATAGCCCTCCTGGGCCAGGCGCTTTGCAATGCCAGCGCCGATGCCACGTGAGCCGCCAAAGACTAGGGCCGATTTTTTGGAGGGGGAAGTTTCGGTTTGCATGTGCATGTCCTCGATGTAGGCCAGCGGAAGGACCCGTTGGCGATGGAGGTCATTGCATGCGGCGAGCGTATCGGGCGCGTGTCACCGAGCACTGCGATTTGTCAGGAAATTCAGGGAACACGGCGACGGATACACAGCGATACAAAGCGAAGAGATTTGTATCTGACTGTAGGGGGCGCGAAGCTTGACGCATTGCGGTACATAGGCCCTAGATCAGGACACTACCCAGATACCGGCAAGGGTTGAAGTGGCATCCCCAAGACAAGGAGATGCCCCGATGTTGCGACTCACACTGCTAGGCGGCCTGTTGGTTTCCGCTTTCTCCCCGCTGTCCGCTATGGCGAAGACCCCAATGGCCCCAGTGGCCTCTGTTGGCACACCGACCGTTGTATTGGTCCACGGCGCTTTTGCCGATGCGACGAGCTGGGACAAAGTTGCCGAGCGGCTAAGGGCAAAGGGTGTCCCGGTTGTCACAGTAGATAACCCTCTGACGTCCCTCGATGCCGATGTCCAAGTGACTCGTCGCGCCATTGAGGCAGCACCTGGAAAAGTCGTGCTTGTCGGGCATTCCTGGGGCGGGACCGTGATTACCGAAGCAGGAACAGACGCAAAGGTCTCGGCGCTGGTCTATGTTGCTGCCTTCGCGCCTGACGTGGGTGAGACTTCCGCCCAGCAGGGGGAGCGGTTCCCGGTAGCGCCTGGACTTCAGGCACTGATCAATCGGGACGGATTTTTGTTGCTTGGCCAAGCCGCGTTTAAAGCAGACTTCGCTCAAGACTTGCGCGCTGCGGAGATACCGTCGCTTTACCAAAAGCAGTTGCCGCTCAAGGCCAGCGCGCTTTCCGAGCCGGTTCGAGGCGCTGCTTGGCGATCGCGTCCGAGCTGGTACGTCCTGTCGCGCATGGATCGCATGCTCTCGCCTCAGCTGCAAGCGGCAACAGCGGTGAAGATCGGCGCAGAGCTGAGATCGATTGGATCGAGTCATGTCTCTCCCATCTCCGAGCCGCGCGCAGTTGCCAATGCCATTCTCGAGGCTGCCGGACTTAGGCAGGAACTGGATGACTCGCCGCGGTCCACGGGAGGCTAAAAGTGCAGAACAGCTTCTTGTCCGCTCTTGCAGCTGCTTCGAGAACCTTGAAACGCGTCATTGGCGCTAACATTCCAGCAACGGGGCAAACCCGGATCAACACCCTGAGGGAGCAGTGAGATGTCCCATACCGACCATATTTTGGTAGTCGACGATGATCGCGAAATTCGTCAGATGGTTGGCGACTACCTGCGCAAGAACGGAATGCGGGTGAGTCTTGCCGCTGATGGTCGCGAGCTCCGCGCGGTGTTGGAAACAAGCGATGTTGACCTGATCGTTTTGGACGTCATGATGCCTGGCGAAGATGGCCTGTCCCTATGCCGGAATCTTCGCGCAGGCAAGCATCGTACGGTACCTGTTGTCATGCTGACTGCTCGAGACGATGAAACAGATCGGATCATCGGTCTGGAGATGGGCGCAGACGACTACGTGATTAAGCCATTCTCTTCGCGCGAGCTTCTGGCACGTATCAATGCGGTCATTCGTCGCGCCAGAATGCTCCCCCCGAATCTGCAGGTTTCCGAGGCGGCGCGGCTTATCAGATTTGGCCAGTGGCGGTTAGATACCACCGCGCGTCACCTGTTAGACGAGCAGGAAACGGCATATCCCCTCAGCGGCGCGGAGTTCAGGCTTCTACGCGTGTTCGTCGATCATCCCCAGCGTGTCCTGAGCCGAGATCAGCTGCTCAACCTGACCCAGGGACGAGATGCGGAGATCTTTGATCGTTCGATTGATCTCCTGGTCAGCCGTCTGCGTCAGCGGCTGGGTGATGCGGCACGAGATCAGGCATACATCAAGACGGTGCGCAGCGAAGGCTATGTGTTCTGCCAGCCGGTGGTGCTGATGGGCGATGACGCATGAATGTCATGGTGAAGCCAAAGCGGCTGAGGCTGCTCCCCCAGACGCTGGGCATGCGTCTGGTCCTGATTCTCGCCGCAGGACTTCTAGTGGCGCATGCGCTTTCGTTCGCATTGCTTTTCCATGAGCGCGCTGATGCCACACGCTCCATGATGCTCGCGAACCTAGAGCAAGATGCGTCCATCAGTGTTGCTCTGCTGGAGCGACTGTCCCCTGCTGAGCGGGAAGGATGGGTGCCCAAGATGGAGCGACGGACCTATCGCTACTTGCTGAGACGTGCACAGCCTGGTGGTCCGCTGGCTAGCGAAAGGGCGCGGCAGGTGACGGCACTCATCGATAGTTCTTTGGGCCACCAATATTCGCTACGGCCACGCGCTGTATCCGCATCTCCGGAACGATATGAGGTTGAGCTCACCTTGGCTGATGGAAGTCCGCTCACCATCGAAGTGACGCCTTCTCTGATGCCACTTGCTAGGTGGTTGCCATGGGTACTCGCAGCTCAAGTGACGTTGCTGATTTCCTGTGCTTGGTTTGCCGTGCGTTTGGTAACCAAACCTCTGGTTCGCTTGGCCGATGCTGCAGAGCGCCTCGATCCCGCAAAAGCTGGTCAGCTCATGACGCAGGAAGGTCCACTGGAAGTTGCCAAAGCCGCCGCGGCGCTCAACACACTGCAGGCTCGGATCGCAACACACGTCGCTGAGCGCATGCAAATACTGGCGGCCATCTCTCACGATCTCCAAACCCCTATAACGCGGTTGCAGCTTCGGTTGGAAGCAATGGACGAGGGTGAGTCCCAAGCCAAGCTGCTGGCTGATGTCACTCAGCTCGGACAGCTCGTTCGAGAAGGCGTGAACTATGCGCGCAGTGCAAATGTGGCATTGGGACCCTCAGTGCGACTCGACTTGGGAGCATTTCTGGACAGCGTAGTGGGCGATTACCAGGACACCGGAAAAGCCGTGAGCCGAGTGGCGGGCGCAAGCAAGTCCCTTCTTACGCATCCACAGGTTCTACGTCGCATATTGCAGAATCTCATCGATAACGCACTTAACTACGCAGGAAGCGCCGAGGCGTCGCTCAGAACTACAGATGAAGGTCAAACTTGCATAGATGTCCTAGATCGAGGTCCAGGTGTCCCGGAAGAGTCACTAGTTGCCGTTCTTCAACCCTTCTATCGCCTTGAGGGGTCGCGATGCCGGGCATCTGGAGGAACTGGTCTTGGCCTGTCCATTGCCCAGCAGCTGGCGCAGGCTTTGGGGGGCACCCTGACACTGGCGAATCGAGAGGAGGGAGGGCTGCGTGCAACGGTCACGTTGGACGACGGGGCTAAACGCGGCTGAACGTCGCAGATAGCTATGACGGTCACGGAAGTGGCCCTTGGCATTCCTGAGCCCGTAGTGAGGCTTATGGGTCGGAGTCTTTGTTTGGTCCGTGACCGCTTCTGGCCGGTAGCGGAAGTGACACGTCATGTAGTAGCGTCTTTGCACCAAAATTCGGAGAGCACGGATGCTCGGAAAAGATCCCATCGGTTTCTGGCGTTTTCAGCACCTAGGATCACTGATTCTGGCGCTCATTTGCTCCACAGCAGTTCTTGCAGCTCAAATGGATTCAAGCGAAGTACGCAACGTGCTTTGGAGCGGGTGTTTGATGCTCTGGTTCTGGACGGCGTTAACGCATGTCCCCGCCTGTGTCCAAGATGGATACGTGATTGACGCCGCATCCTCAATAGGATCTCGAGTCTATCGAGATGATGGAGCTGAGTTTTGGGTTGCGTTGACAGCAATGTCTCTGTTCTTTTGGGCCATCTTCGGCTTCATTGCAGTTTTCCTTCTAATTGGTTGGCACTCAGGTCCATGACGTCGCGCTTTACATCAAGTCGGAGGCCAAGTAGCTCCTGAAGCACTAAGGCCAGGAGGCCTGCAACGCCCCATCGCAAGTTCGCTAGTTCAAGTGCTGAAGCGCGCTTCCGACCCAAAGCGGACATTCCCTGAACCCAAGCGGCCCTCTCAACTGCCGGTCGCCCTGGCAGAATGGGCGATTCAATGACGCGGCGAGGCACGGCGTGAGCGACCACGAGATCGTAGGGATCAAAGGATTGGCCATCCAGGCGACCGTTCGATACCCGATCGTTTCGGCATACGAGTTTGAGTTTCTTAAAGAGGAGGCCGAAGTCAGGGACTATTTGAAGCCGTGCACGCTCTACGTGATCGTTCAAAGGCCGCTGATGGTTATCAATGGCGTACTGGGAGATAGCGGTGTCATCCGGTTCACTATCGATGACGACACGCCGTCGGCGCCTCTCGAATGCGAAATCGATCTCGTCGCGGCCAACCTGCTGGATGCAGAGGGCGGCGAATTTCTGCTCGACCTGCAATTCTTTCGAAAGCGTGATCGAGAGGACCAACCGCTTGATGAAGTCGCGGGCTTTAAGATTCTCGATGGCGACCGGACGTTCAAGGCATGGTTTACCGCCGAGCGGTTTCTTTTTCACTATTTCAAGGGCACGCCCGGGTTCAAGCTGACCGGAGATGTGCGCCCTTACATGGATTACACCGTCCACTACATTGGCAAAGCCTTCAGCCAGGCGGTCTGGCAGCGACTTACCGGCCACGAGAAGATGCAGAAGGTCTTGACCATAGAGCCCAGCAAAAACGTGCGCTCGCTTGGAGCGCCCTTTGAGATTTCGTTGATGCTTATCGCCATTGTCGGCGCGGGCGAGTTGATCCATTTTCCCTACATGGGATGGCCGGAGTTCGAAAACCCTATCGTGCACAAGATCTCAAGCGACGCCGAAATTGACCAATTTCTCGATTCCTGGGTGGAGATGCCGTCCGCAGAGTTGACGAGTGAAGCAGAAGCCAAGCTCATTCACGCGCTAAAGCCGGCATACAACGAGAAGCTATTCGACAGCTATCCCTACATCGCCAAGGGCGCGCGATCGCTAGGCTATTCTCTCTGCGATCTTCAAATCGATATGATGCCGGCGGCGCTACATACCCAACATGCAAAGTTCGAACCTGTGCTGCAACGCGAACTCAATGATTTTTCTGATGCTTTAGGGTAGGCGCGGCTTGCATTACGGCCCGAGACCTAGGTTGCTGCCGTCCGCGTCTGTCAGGAAAGCCGCTGCTACTAGGCGACTGCATTTGGCCGTTAGCGGTCCTGCAGGCGGCATGGCAGCATCTGGCCGGAAGCGGCAGCCCGGACATCCGACGTGCTCGTACCCATAGATGGTGCGTCCGGTGCCAGCTATGGCGATTCATCCGCACGAGCGGCTCCCCTCTCCGACTTTCTTCGGTCAAAGACCGACCTCATACGAAGGTATGAAACCGAGAGCCTTGGACCGGGGGATGCACGGGGCTACAGTCGCCGTAGGGGCATGGGGATGCCCGCGCAGGGGGATGACATGCTCGACGAACGTTGCGAGGAGCGCCTCACGACGGCCGCTATCGCTTGGACCACTGCTATCTCTGAATTTGGGATTGCACCCAACCTGCTCGATCAGATCGGCGCGATTGCCGTAGCCGGACTGCCCGAGGCAGAGCGGCGCGAGGTGCGATGGCAGTTAGATCTGCTGGTAGGGATGTTGGAAGAGAGTATGGCGCCCAGAACCGTCGCATCAGCTTTGACCTGACCAATTCCCGGAAGCGACGACCCGCCCGCTGCATCCGTTAGACCGTTACGCGCCGCATGAATCAATGACACCCAAGCGGACGTCGCCGCGGTGGCGCGCCAAGATCTTGGCCCAAATCCGGCCAAAAGCCCGGCGCCGACTTTCCTCACATAGACCACTTTTCGCAGTCGCTTCAAGATAGCGAGACAACACCACCGCTAACGGGGCCTGTGGGTCATTTAAGGTGAGCCGATAGGCGACGCAAACAACCGGCCACCTCAACTCGAACTCTTCATCGGACATGCCACAGAGCTGGCAGAAGCTATGCCAATACCTTTTTTCCTCATCCAATTGCCACTCAATCGCACCACGAGAAATCCCTTCTCCCGCGCTACCCATTCTGGCCCCCAGACCACTCAATTTACCTGGCGCGATTCTCTAAGTTGGTCGTCGAAACGATGTGATGAATCCGGCAAGGCAGCCTACTGGTCAGATAGCCATTGTTGGAGTCCAGCCAGCGCCGGAGTTTGAGCAGCTGCCGCATACACCGCTGACGGCGCTGTGGTCTTCGTCGCGTTGGTTGATTCCCCGGCCAGCTATGCCGTGGCCGGGTAAAGCCCGGGATCAATGGCGGGCGTTGTCGCGAGCTTTTCCCACTTCGCTCTGCACCTTACCTGCACCCTTCTGAAGCTTGCCTTCTACTTCCTGGCCTTTGTTGCCGGTGACCTTGCCGGCGATCTCTTTCGCGGTGCCCTTGATCTGATTCTTAGCGCCTTCGGTGCGATTCTTGTCCACGATCAACTCCAACGGATAAGCCCGAAACGGGCAGGGACAAGCTGCTCTCGCGCAGGTGTGATGCAAGTGAAGATACCGGGGCCGTCACGCGATCGTTTAGGTGCTAGCAAGCTCAAGTGCATGCGTGTGGACAGCGACATCGCTTAAGGCGCGTTGCAGTAAATAGGCTGTCTGGAATATTGCCGCCGTGCAAGTTGAGTGGGCAATATCTATGCGGCCCGACAGATACCGCGTTCTGATCATCTTCTTATCAGTTGATCATTTGCCTGTGCAGAAACATAAGTGAATTGCCGTCTCGGTAATTCTCTATACCAATCCGGACCGCACCTCAATTCCGTCTCTTTTGGCAATCTCCATGATCAGCCGTGCGACAAGCCTTCCATTCTCTGTCATCGACGACTGTTGCTCACCATGCCCTCGAGCGGCGGTATCCGCTAGATGCTGGCTCAACGCGTATGCGGCAAGCACCAATTGCTCTTTACTCATGCGTTCAACTGCTACGCCTAGATGATCCATGATGTTCGGGCTTTCTGATCGAGTTCTGAGCAACTATCAGTAGAGCGCGGTAAACCCTTTGAAAAATTATCTTTTGCTTGGTGTGAAGACTGGGAGGGCTTGATCGTGCAGGCGTCCGCTCACCGGCTGCATCAGTTGACGTGGGCGTGACCTGACGCAGCAGAGCGCAGCCGACGGTAGATCTGACTCAGTGTGGGATTTGATCGTCATCCCTGCTCGATTGGTCTCACTGCATGTTCGATATCTAACCTCGTCTGGTCTTAGCCGGCGCCCGAGAGGCTGCGTTGACTCGCAATGATGGAGGCATCGGGAAGCGCCCTAAAGTTCTCTAGGTACCTGCCGTTAGAAGGTCGATTGCCGCTGGATTTCGCGCGGTTAGGATTGGGTTGGGGACCTTTGATGACATCTATCTTTTCGAGATTCAGCTCGCCTGCGTCTGCCCTTTTTGCTCGCTTTCGTATCGGCACTTGGGTGTTTGCCGCATGTCTTATGGCGCTAAGTGGCCTCGCCCATGCCGCTGGCTGCCAGCCCCAGAGCATCACGGTGGCGTCCGGCGGTACGGTTGTCACCGACCTAAGCAACTGCACGGTCAGCGGCATCAACGGCTACCAGAGCCCGCCGCAGCACGGGGTCAATGACAGCCGGAACAATAACGGAACCGGCTTGGTGTACTACACCAATAACGGCGACGGTACGGCCACCGACAGCTTCTCGGTGATAGACGCCGACGACAATTCGGTCATCCCTTTTTCCGTCACCGTGCAGCAGACAGGCCCGTCCATCACGACGACTACGTTGCCCGACCCGGTGGTCGGCACCGCATACAGCCAGCCGCTGTCTGCCTCCGGTGGCTCGACCCCCTACAGCTGGTCACTCACCGGCGGCGCCTTGCCCGCCGGCCTCACGCTTTCCTCCGCGGGCGTGGTCAGCGGCACGCCGACCCAGGCCGGCAGCTTCAGCCCCGTGTTCACGGTGACCGACAACGCCAACCGCACCGCCTCGCGCACCATCGCCGTCAATGTGGCGGCCCCGACCCTGGCAATCACACCGACCACACTACCCAATGGCGTGGCCGGCACCGGCTACAGCCAGGCACTCGGCACCAGCGGCGGCACCGCGCCTTATACCTATGTGACCAGCGGTGGCACCCCGCCGCCCGGCATCACCGTATCCAACACGGGCAGCGTGTCCGGTACGCCCACCACGCCCGGCACCTACAGCTTCACCGTGCGCAGCACCGACAGCTCCACGGGCACGGGCGCGCCGTTCAGCACGACGCGGAACTACTCGGTCACCGTCGACGCTCCCACCATCACCGTCGCTCCCGCCACCTTGCCGAACCCGAAGGTCGGTGCCGGCTATTCACAGGCCATCAGCGCGTCGGGCGGCACCGCGCCGTACACTTTCGCGATCACCGCAGGCGCGCTGCCGGCCGGGATGAGCCTGACCGGCGGCGGCACGCTCAGCGGCACCCCGAGTTCGGCGGGTACGTTTAACTTCACGATCACCGCCACCGACAACGGCGGTTTCATCGGCAGCCGTGCGTACACCATCACGGTGGCGGCGCCGACGATCACCGTTTCCCCAGCCAGCCTGCCCAACGCCAACGCGGGCCAGGCCTACTCCACCACGCTCACAGCCAATGGCGGGACGGCGGCGTACACCTATACCGTCACCTCGGGCAGCCTGCCCAGCGGTATCAGCCTGTCTCCCACAGGCGTGATCTCCGGCACCTCGACGGTGGCCGGCAATTTCACCTTTACCGTGACAGCCACCGACAGTTCCACGGGTTCCGGCGCGCCCTTTACCGGCGCCCGCACCTATACGCTCACGGTGGCGGCGCCCACCGTGGTGGTCGGTCCCACCACACTGCCCAATCCCACGGTCGGCGTCGCCTATTCGCAGAACGTGGTCGCCTCCGGCGGCACGGCGCCGTATACGTTCGCCGTGACCGCCGGTATTACGCCGGACGGCCTGACCCTCACGACGGCCGGTGTGCTCAGCGGCACGCCAGACGCCGCCGGCACGTTCAATTTCACCGTCACCGCTACCGACAGCAACGGCTTCGCGGGCAACCGTGCCTATACCGTGACAGTGGCGGCGCCGACCATCACCGTAGCACCGACCAGTGTGCCCAACGCCGTCGCCGGCCAGGCCTATTCCACCACCCTCAGCGCCGCCGGCGGCACCGCGCCATATTCCTTTGCGGTTACGGCGGGCAGCCTGCCCAGCGGCATCACCCTGGCACCGACCGGCGTGCTGTCCGGTACGTCCACGATGGCCGGCACCTTCAACTTCACGGTGAGCGCGACCGACAGCTCCAGCGGCGCCGGTGCACCGTTCAGCGGCGCACGCGCCTACGCGCTCACGGTCGGCTCACCCGCCGTGGTCGTTGCACCTGCGACGCTGCCCAATCCGACGGTGGGCACCGCGTACTCGCAGACCGTCACCGCCTCGGGCGGAACCGCACCGTACACGTTCGCCGTCACCGCGGGCGCGACGCCGACCGGGCTGACCCTCAGCACGGCGGGTGTGCTCAGCGGCACGCCCACGGCCGCGGGCACTTTCAACATCACCATCACCGCAACCGACGGCAACGGCTTTACGGGAGCCCGTGCCTACACGGTGACCGCGGGCGGACCGAGCCTGGTGCTCACGCCCACGTCGCAGCCCGCCGCGCACGTGGGCCAGGCCTATAGCGCCTCGTTCTCGA
>JBIIHJ010000337.1:0-4377 GCA_044235875.1 Pseudoxanthomonas sp. | reverse complement strand
CTGGTGCGTGCCACCCTGCGTGGCCTGGAAGACATGCAGTCGCCGGCGCACATCGCGGCCAAGCGTGGCAAGTCGGTGGAGGAACTTAACCATGGCTAATGAGTCCAACAAGACTGTGAAGGTCCGCCTCGTGCGCGGCCTGCGTGGTTCCCAGGCCCGTCACCGTCTGTCGGTGAAGGCGCTGGGCCTGAACAAGCTCAACGATGTGCGTGAACTGAAGGACAGCCCGCAGGTGCGCGGCCTGATCGCCAAGGTTCACTACCTCGTCCGCGTCGAGGAGTAATCACTATGCGTCTCAACACTCTCGCGCCCGTCGACGGCGCCCGTACCGCACGCAAGCGCGTCGGTCGCGGTATCGGTTCGGGCCTGGGCAAGACTGCCGGTCGCGGCCACAAGGGTTCCTTTGCCCGTTCGGGCAAGGGCAAGATCAAGGCGAAGTTCGAAGGCGGCCAGATGCCGCTCGTCAAGCGTCTGCCCAAGGTCGGTTTCCGCTCCAAGCTGAAGAAGAACGTCGCTGAAGTGCTGTCCTATGAACTGGACAAGCTGCAGGCTGGCGAGATCGACTTCGCCGCGCTCCGTGCCGCCAAGCTGGTGCCCAGCACCGCCAAGCGCGCCAAGATCGTGCTGAAGGGCGGCCTGACCAAGGCGTTCACCCTCAAGGGCGTGACCGCGACGGCCGGTGCCAAGGCCGCGATCGAAGCTGCCGGCGGCAGCATCCAGGAGTAAGCGAAGCATGGCGCAGCAAGGCATGGCAGGTGGTCTGGGCAAATTCACCGAGTTGCGGCAGCGTTTGCTGTTCGTCCTGGGGGCCCTGATCGTTTACCGGATCGGTTGCTACGTTCCGGTGCCGGGTGTGAACCCGGATGCCATGATTGCGCTCATGCAGCAGCAGGGCGGCGGCATCGTGGACATGTTCAACATGTTCTCGGGCGGCGCCCTGCATCGCTTCAGCATCTTCGCGCTGAACGTGATGCCGTACATCTCGGCATCAATCGTGATCCAGCTAGGCGCGCACATCTTTCCGGCGCTCAAGGCGCTGCAGAAGGAAGGCGAATCCGGTCGGCGCAAGATCACCCAGTACTCGCGCATCGGCGCGGTTCTGCTGGCGGTGGTGCAGGGCGGCAGCATCGCCCTGGCCCTGCAGCACCAGACCGCTCCGGGTGGCGCGCCGGTCGTCTACATGCCGGGCATGGGCTTTGTGATCACGGCCATCGTGGCCCTGACCGCCGGTACGATCTTCCTGATGTGGGTCGGTGAACAGGTCACCGAGCGTGGCGTCGGCAACGGCGTGTCGTTGATCATCTTTTCGGGCATCGTTGCCGGTCTGCCGGCTGCGGTGATCCACACCTTCAGCGCGGTCAACGACGGCACGATGAGCCCCATCGCGCTGATCATCGTGGCCGTGGTGGTGTTTGCCTTTACCTGGTTCGTGGTGTTCGTCGAACGCGGCCAACGCCGCATCACGGTGAACTACGCCCGGCGCCAGGGCGGCCGCAACGCCTACATGAACCAGACCTCGTTCCTGCCGCTCAAGCTCAACATGGCAGGCGTGATCCCGCCGATCTTTGCATCGTCGATCCTGGCCTTCCCGGCGACGCTGGCGATGTGGTCCGGTCAGTCTCCGGCTGCCGTGACCCTGCAGCGCATCTCGCAGGCGCTGGCTCCGGGCGAGCCGCTGCACATGCTCGTGTTCGCGGCGATGATCATCGGCTTCGCGTTCTTCTACACGGCGCTGGTGTTCAACTCGCAGGAAACTGCCGAGAACCTGAAGAAGTCGGGCGCGCTGATTCCGGGCATCCGTCCTGGCAAGGCGACCGCGGACTACGTCGATGCTGTGCTGACCCGCCTGACCGCTGCTGGCGCGCTTTACTTGGTGGCAGTGTGCCTGCTGCCGGAAGTGATGCGCACCCAGCTCGGCACCTCGTTCTACTTCGGTGGCACCTCGCTGCTGATCGTGGTGGTGGTGGTCATGGACTTCATTGCGCAGATCCAGGCGCACCTGATGTCGCACCAGTACGAGAGCCTGTTGAAGAAGGCCAACCTGAAGGGCGGTTCGCGCGGCTTGTCCCGCGGCTGATCTTCAGCGAAACATCGGCGGTCCCATCCGCCACCAAGCCCGGCCATCGGCCGGACTTTCAAAATGGGCGGCTCGTGCGGCGGTCTCGCGCGCGGGTGTGAAGCGTCCAGTCCCTGCGCCAGAGTAGCGCGGGGCGTCGGAGTCACCTTCGGGTGGTTTCGCCAGGCCGCTTCCGGCGCCGGAGCATGGGCACACTCCCCATGCCGGGTCCGTGGAACCGAAAGGTTCCATGGGCTTCCAAGTAACCCGAGACCTTGCTATCATTTCCAGTTCACTACGCCACAAGTGCGTCTGTCCGGTTGCGGGCGGGCGCTCGCCGGCCATCAAACAGTTTGGAGAATCGCGTCATGGCGCGTATTGCAGGTGTCAACCTGCCTGCCCAGAAGCATGTCTGGGTGGGGCTGCAGAGCATCTACGGCATTGGCCGTACCCGGTCCAAGAAGGTCTGCGAAGCCGCAGGCGTGACGGTGACCACCAAAATCCGTGACCTGTCCGAACCCGAGGTCGAGCGCCTGCGCGCCGAGATCGGCAAGTACATCGTCGAAGGCGACCTGCGTCGCGAAGTGGGTATGGCGATCAAGCGCCTGATGGACCTGGGCTGCTACCGCGGTCTGCGCCATCGTCGTGGTCTGCCGCTGCGCGGCCAGCGCACGCGTACCAATGCTCGTACCCGCAAGGGTCCGCGCAAAGCCATCAAGAAGTAAGGGGCGCACATCATGGCCAAGCCAGCTGCAAAGGCACCGAAGAAGAAGATCAAGCGCGTCATCACTGATGGCGTCGCCCACGTCCACGCTTCGTTCAACAACACCATCGTCACCATCACCGACCGCCAGGGCAATGCGCTCTCGTGGGCAACGTCGGGCGGTGCGGGCTTCCGCGGTTCGCGCAAGTCCACCCCGTTCGCCGCACAGGTCGCCGCCGAGAAGGCCGGCCGTGCAGCGCTCGACTACGGTTTGAAGTCGCTGGAAGTCCGCATCAAGGGTCCGGGTCCGGGCCGTGAGTCGGCCGTACGTTCGCTCAACAACGTCGGCTACAAGATCACCAACATCATCGACGTGACGCCAATCCCGCACAACGGGTGCCGTCCGCCGAAGAAGCGTCGCGTCTAAAGGGAGCGATTAGAAATGGCTCGTTACATCGGTCCTACCTGCAAACTCGCCCGTCGCGAAGGTGCAGACCTGTCCCTCAAGAGCCCGGCGCGCGCGCTGGACTCCAAGTGCAAGCTGGAGCAGAAGCCCGGCCAGCACGGCGCTACCGCCCGCAAGGGCAAGCTGTCCGACTACGCCACCCAGCTGCGTGAAAAGCAGAAGGTCAAGCGTATCTACGGCCTGCTGGAGCGTCAGTTCCGCAATTACTACAAGAAGGCCTCGACCAAGAAGGGCAACACCGGCGAGAACCTCCTGCAGTTGCTGGAAACGCGTCTGGACAACGTGATCTACCGCATGGGTTTTGCGGTCACCCGTCCGGCCGCCCGTCAGCTGGTTTCGCACCGCGGCGTGCTGGTCAACGGCAAGTCCGTCAACCTGCCCTCGTACCAGATCAAGGCTGGCGATGCCATCGAACTGTCGGAAAAGGCACAGAAGCAGCTGCGCGTCCAGGAATCCCTGACCGTGTCTGAGCAGCTGGACCTGAGCCCGTCGTGGGTGGAAGTGGATTCGAAGAAGTTTGCAGGCGTGTTCAAGGCAGTGCCGGTCCGTTCGGACCTGCCCGCTGACATCAACGAAGCGCTGATCGTCGAGCTTTACTCGAAGTAATCACATTCGCACCCCTGCCATGGCAGGGGTGTTTGCAGGAGACAAAGCAACATGACGGGTATCACTCAGCAAGTGCTGCGCCCCCGCGGCCCGCAGATCGAGCGCCTGACCGACAACCGCGCCAAGGTGGTCATTGAACCGCTGGAGCGTGGCTATGGTCATACGCTGGGCAATGCGTTGCGCCGCGTGCTGTTGTCGTCCATCCCCGGCTTCGCCATCACCGAGGTCGAGATCGACGGCGTGCTGCACGAGTACAGCACCATCGAGGGTCTGCAGGAGGACGTGCTCGAAGTCCTGCTGAACCTCAAGGATGTGGCCATCCGCATCCACACCGGTGACAACGCCACCCTGAGCCTGACCAAGCAGGGTCCGGGCGTGGTGACCGCCAGCGACATCAAGACCGACCACAACGTCGAGATCCTCAATCCCGACCACGTGATCGCGCACCTGACCAAGGACATCGCAGTCAACCTGCGCCTGAAGATCGAGCGCGGTTTCGGCTACCAGCCGGCTGCCGCGCGTCGTCGTCCGGATGAAGAAAACCGC
>JBIIHJ010000336.1:0-4384 GCA_044235875.1 Pseudoxanthomonas sp. | reverse complement strand
ACCGACGCGATGAAAAGCTGGTGCTCTTGTCTGTATTGGCTCAACTGGATGGACAGCTTCCGAATCGAATGATTGACAGGCTCAGGCGCGAGTTTTTTTGGGCGGGATTCGGTTTGATATTTGCGTTCCTCCTAGTCTGCATGCTCATCCAAGTGACACCGTTCAAGATTCTGTTCGGCATCACTGCCTTTGTAACGGGTTGGGCCGCTTGCTTCGGGATGTGGAGATATAGCGCTTCTGCACAATGGCCGCTCATCGCCAGCTGTATTGATCGCTCAAAAGTAGAGGCTAGGCTTCGCGAGCTTGATGCCTGACAATTCATTCAAGCCGAACCCGCAGGCAGAGCGACGCCGGATTGCACGCCTTCGGCCATATTCGCGCCGCACCGCTGCGGGTCTGGTCGATTCACGCGGCAGGCCGCACGATACTCAAGGGAAGCGCAAACATATGAATCGCTCCATCCTCGTGGCTTTCATGCTTGGCCTGATGCTGGTGGCAGTGCCCCTGCGTGGGCAGAGCACCCCAACAGAGCTTCCTGATGCTGCGTTACCGGCTGAGTTGGATCGAGTGCTTCGCGACTATGAGCGCGCATGGCGCGCGGGCGATGCAAAGGCCCTCGCTTCGCTATTCGCGGAGGATGGGTTTGTACTGCAAAGCAATCGTCCGCCAGCTCGCGGGCGCTTCGCCATCCAGGCCGCTTATGAAGGGCAGGCCGGCGGGCCATTGCAACTACGCGCACTCGCTTTTGCCACCGGAGACACGATCGGCTACATCATCGGTGCGTATCGCTACGGCAGTGCGCCCAACGACATAGGCAAGTTCACCCTCACGCTGCGTCGCGCGCCTGGCAAGCCGTGGCTCATCTACTCGGACATGGACAACCTAAACACGGCACCAAAAAGCCAACGTCCGCTATAGAACTAGAGGTGCGGTCCAACAATTCATTCAACCCAACGCCGCTTCGGGGCGTGGCTTAATTCATGCATTAGGCGGCAATGGAAATACTTGCTAGGCGTGTAAGAGGCAAATCGTTTCTCTGCCCCTGTCTCTTGGTGGGCCTCGGTAGCGTACTTCTGATTGCACTTGCTCCTGCCACCTATGACGCTGGATGGGCGGCTATTGGTTTTTCTCTGTTCGGCCCACTATTCGCGATCCAGGCGGCCTCAGGGGTGGCCTTGGACAACTGGTGGGTGGCGCGCATCGAACGCAAGACCCAGCCGTACAGTTACTGGTGGCCAGTGGTGTTCTGTGGCGTCGGCGCTGCAGGATTCGCCTACCGCATCCTCGTTCCGGCGGCAGCCTAGACCGATGGAGTTGCCGTCTAACAATTCATTCAAGCCGAACCCGCATCAGGGTGGCGCCTGATTGCATGTCTTGCGCTATGGATTTGCAGCTGTGGGCTACCGGCATGCGGTCTAACACTTCATTCAAACCGACGCTGTTTGCGGATCGGCTTCATCATGGCCGTGGCGTTCAATCCGGTGGTTGACACAGGCAACGCGCGGTAGCAATCTTCGTTTCAAGGAGCGTAGAAACTCCTCTAACAGCGGTACCCACCTCCGAAAAACCGGTGGGTTTTTTGTGCCTGCAATCTGCAGGGACAACCGACGCGATGCCTGCGTCGGGAGGGCGGCTAATACAACACCCGCAAGGGGAATACGCCCGCCGTCTGTTAGCGGTTTCTAACCTCCCGACTTCCCGTCCGCCGCTCACGGCGGGCGGTCACTTCATTGTGAAAGGAGAGGCGACGATGTCCACGCATGCGTTCGACGACAGGAAAATGACGGGCGACTTGCTGCCCGAGGATGGCCAGCGGCTGCTGCAGCAGCTCAGCGGTCATATCAGGGTATTGGCAGGGTTGGCGCAGCTGCCCGTGGCCGATGACACAGAGGCGGGTGCGTCCCCGGTGGATACGGCCGAGCTGGCGGTCCGCCTGGGGCAACTGGCCGAGCAACTGGAGCGGGTTCTCGAGGAAGTGTCCTCGCTGGAACGTCCGAGGGGGGCGAACGCGTTGCGCAAAAACGCAGCTGCGACCGGCCAGGGCCTCCACGAAGCGGGTGACGTAGCAGCCGATGAACCGGAGGGCGCAGATGCCGACGATGCAGATGATGCTTCGATAGATACATACGCCGTCGAGGCCAGCGACCAGCGCTTGGTCTTCGGCGTCACGATGGACCAGTTCGACAAGCTCAGCCTGTTGGTCCAGGGCATCAAGGCGTACGGCGATGCGGTGTCCGCCGAGGGCAGGGCGGATTTTGCGGAAGGCACCTTGACGATGTTGGGGCACACGATCTTCGATCGCGCGGTGGAGGTAGATGAGATCCTCGGCGAAATCGATATGCAGACGCTGGAGCCGGGGGCGCGGTCGCGCTTTGCGGTGGAGGAGCCGCGGGCTGCCTATGGCGTGGAGGTGCCGCGCGAAGTGGGGCAGGTGCCGTGGACAGGAGCGGCGGCGGCGTCTGCGTCGGTGATCTATGGTCCGTTGTTGGTTGGGGCGTCGGTGCATTGAGTGGGGCGGTCAGCGCTGCGGCACGCGCTCGGATGTTCTGTTGAGCGGAGCTTGTGCTTGCCTCCACTCTTGAGGACTCCGCTGCCTTTTGGTGGGTTGGCGGGTGAAGCCCCAGCGGAGCAAGCTCCGCTCTACAAGGGGAAGGCCTTGCGGCGCATCCGTATCGATAGCAGAAGGCCCGCTTGTGCGGGCCTTCTTTGGAAGCCCCTGCGCAACCCAGCGCCTTGATCGGGCATTTGCACCCACCGCCCCGCTCCTGCACAGTGCGCGGCCTCTTTGACGCAGTGAACCGCTCCGCATGAAGCTCGGCATCGATTTCGGCACCAGCAACTCCGCCGCGGCTGCGGTGGTGGATGGGGCGATCGTGCCGGTGCAGTTTGGCAGCGAGGCGCAGTTCAAGACGTCGGTGTACTTCCCGGAGGTCATGCGCGAGCCGGATGATTTCATCCCGAGCGCGGCGCAGGCATTGGCGCTGGAGCAGCTGATCGACGCCGGACGTCGCGATGCACAGCTGGCCGGGCACGCGCGCACCGAGGAGGCATTGCGCCTGGCGGCGCTGCGCGTGGTGCGACGCGACTGGATGGAAGCGCAGATGCGCGAGCCGCGCAGCTCGGCGGCGCTGTTGCAGAATGCGGTGTATGGCGAGGATGCGCTGGATGCCTATTTTGCCGAGGGCGAGGGCAACTTGGTGCAGAGCCCCAAGTCGATGCTGGGCTACGACCTGCATCCCCGCGCCAGGCAGACCATCACCGGCATCGCCACCCACATCCTGGAGCACATCCGCCTGACCGCGCAGCGCCAGCTTGGCCGGTCGGTGCGCGCGGCGACCCTGGGCCGGCCGGTGCAGTTCCGCAGTTCGCTGGGCGATGCGGGCAACGCGCAGGCGCTGGAGATCCTGCATGCGGCGGCGCTGGCGGCCGGATTTGACGCGGTGGATTTCCTGGAGGAACCCTCGGCCGCGGCGATGCGCCACCACGTCGGCAGCGACACGCGACATGAAGTGGTGGTGGTGGACATCGGTGGCGGCACCACCGACGTAGCCCACGCCGATGTCGGCGGCAGCGATGCGCCGCGTGTGCGCCGGGCGTGGGGGATCGCGCGCGGCGGGACCGACATCGACCTGGCGTTGAGCCTGGCCGGGTTCATGCCGTTGTTCGGCCGCAGCGTGACGCGCGTGCCCAACCACCACTACACCGATGCCGCGACGGTGCACGATCTGACCCGCCAGCGCGATTTCGCCCGCGCGCGCTTTGGCGACAAGGTGCCGCAGCCGTTCCGCGACCGCCTGCAGGCGCTGCAGGAGACCGGCAACACCGCGCGCCTGTCGCGCGGCGTGGAGCGCAGCAAGATCGCACTGAGCGCCGCGCCGACGCACGTGGCGACGCTGGACTTCATCGAGCCTGGCCTGGCCGCGTCGCTGGACGCCACCGGCCTGACAGCGGCCGCTGGTGATTTCCTGGGCCAGATGCGTGCGCTGCTGGCCCAGGTCGCCGCCGATATCGGCCACGATCCCGATGCGGTGTTCCTCACCGGCGGCATGTCGCGCGCGCCGTACGTGCGCCAGGCCACGGCCGAGGCCTTCCCACGCTCACGCCTGGTCCATGGCGACCCCTCGTTCGGCGTGGTCCAGGGCCTGGCGCTGGCCGCCGCGCGCGGCCACTGACGCACGCGGCTCAGGCCGTGGTCAGCGGATAGCCGGAGAACGGTTTGACTTCGTCCATCAGGAAGTGCGAGACGATCTTCTCCACCCCGTAGTCGCCGCCCAGCAGCGAGCGGGCGATGTCCTTCCAGTGGTGCACGTCGTGCACGATCACCCGCAGCAGGTAGTCGTAGGAGCCGGACACGCGGCTGGCCTCGACCACCTCGGGCATGGCC
>JBIIHJ010000074.1:0-14167 GCA_044235875.1 Pseudoxanthomonas sp. | reverse complement strand
CATGTGCAGATCACCGTGGCCGAGACCGTCGGGCTTGAGAAGCGCGCCGGCTACTACGACACCTCCGGCGCGCTGCGCGACATGGTCCAGAACCATTTGCTGCAGCTGCTGTGCATGGTGGCGATGGAGCCGCCGGCCACGCTGCAGGCCAACGCGCTGCGCGACGAAAAGCTGAAGGTGCTGCGTTCGCTCAAGCCGATCACCGCCGACGAAGTCAGCCACGTGACCGTGCGCGGCCAGTACCGGGCCGGCGCCTCGGGCGGTGCGGCGGTGCCGGGTTACCTGGACGAATTGGGCCGCAACGACTCGCGCACCGAGACCTTCGTGGCGATCAAGGCCGAAGTGGCCAACTGGCGCTGGGCCGGCGTGCCGTTCTACCTGCGCACCGGCAAGCGCTTGCCCGAGCGCGTGTCGGAGATCGTGGTGGCCTTCCGCCCGGTGCCGCATTCGCTGTTCGACTCCAGCGCCGGCCCGGCCCAGCCCAACCGCCTGGTGCTGCGCCTGCAGCCCGATGAAGGCGTCAAGCTGTGGCTGATGATCAAGGATCCCGGTCCAGGCGGGCTGCGCATGAAGTACGTGCCGCTGGACATGAGCTTTGCCGAGGCCTTTGGCGTGCACCAGCCCGAGGCCTACGAACGCCTGCTGATGGACGTGGTCCGTGGCAACCAGTCGCTGTTCATGCGCCGCGACGAGGTCGAGGCCGCGTGGGCCTGGATCGACCCGATCCTGAAAGCCTGGGAGCAACTGCCGGAAGCGCCCAAGTCCTATACCGCCGGCTCCTGGGGACCCAACGCCGCCGTGGCCCTGATCGAACGCGACGGCCGCACCTGGCACGAGGACGCCGGCACATGAGTCTCGAACTTCCCGACGACCTGACCCAGCTCACCACCTGCGCCGATCACGACGCGCTGGCCGAAGCGCTGGCCGCCTCGGTGGCAGACGACCTGCGCGCGGCCCTGGCCGAGCGCGGCCGCGCGGTGCTGGCCCTGTCCGGCGGCACCACGCCGGTGCGCTTCTTCCAGGCCCTGGCCGAACAGCCGCTGCCGTGGAAGCAGGTCGCCGTGACCCTGGTCGACGAGCGCTGGGTCGACGAATCCCATGCCCGCTCCAACGCCGCACTGGTACGCCAGCACCTGATGTATGGCGCGGCCGCGGTGGCCAGCTTCCTGCCCCTGTACCGCGACTACGGCGATGGCCCGGAGCAGTCCCTGCCCGAGCTGGAGACCGAACTGGCCCAGCTGCCGCTCCCGTTGGACGTGGCCGTGCTGGGCATGGGCAACGATGGCCACACCGCATCGTTCTTCCCCGGGGGCGACTGGCTTGAACGCGCCCTGGACCCAACGGGCAGCGCGCGCGTGCTGCCCATGCATGCCGAGGCGGCCGGCGAGCCGCGCATCACCCTGACCCTGCCGGTGCTGGTGTCCGCGCGCCACCTGTACCTGCACATCGAGGGCGAGCAGAAGGCCCAGGTGCTGCAGCAGGCGCTGGCCGCGGCCGATGCCCCGCCGATCGCCGCGGTCCTGCGCGCGGCGGCCCGCACGCCGGTGCGGACCTTCTGGTGCCCTTGAGCCGGCGTGCGTGAGGCCGACTGGACCGCGCAGCGACGGCAGGCGCCTCTCATCCCAAGGTGGGGATGCACGTCCGTCGCGCCTGCTTATAATGCGGACAGCCACTGTGGTGAACGACAGCGGTGACCGGGCGCCCCCACGACCGGAACATTCGTAGATCCCGAGTGTTTTCAGCCACGCCGGATGACGGCGCTGCCAAAGGTGGACTGTGCGCAACTATGACCTGGAGTTCCTCAAGCGCTTCTCGATGGTGATCGGCTTTCTTGCGCTGGTGACCGTTGGGCTGATGATCGGGGCGTATTTCCTTTCGACGGCCATTCCGCCGGAAGTCTCACCCGTGGCCGCCAGGCAGACCCAGGCCCGGATCGCACCGGTCGGCGCGGTCTATGCCGGCAGCACCGGCGCCGCCGCGCAGGCCGCAGCCGCTGCGGCCGCCGCGGCTGCCCAGGCCGCCCAGGGTGCCTATGGCGGCACCCTGGACGGCAAGACCATCTACGACCAGCTCTGCACCGCCTGCCACACCGCCGGCGTCGGCAAGGCGCCGATGCTCAACGCCGCCGGTTTTGGCGCACGCCTGGCCAAGGGCAAGGACACCCTCTACAAGCACGCCATCGAAGGCTTCAACGGCCCCGATGGCGGGGTGATGCCGCCCAAGGGCGGCAATGCCGGCCTGAGTGAGGCGCAGATCCATGCCACCGTCGACTGGATGCTCGATCAGTCGAAGTAATCGCACGGCACAATGGCCGGTTCCGACGCCGCCTTTCGGGCGGCGTCTTCGTTTGCGCCCTTCCACGCACGCTGCTCCCGAGAGTCCCATGTCGCCGATCCGCTCGTTGCTGCTGTCCGCCTCCCTCGCCGCGCTAGGCGCCTGCGCCAGCACGCCCAGCCAGGCAGAAGCCGTGCTGAGGATCGGCCAGGTCCAGGGCAGCGGGCCGCGCAGCCCCATGGAGGGCAGGACGGTGACGGTCGAAGGCACGGTGACGGCCGACTTCCGCAATGGGCTGGACGGATTCTTCGTGCAGGACGATGGCGATGGCGATGCGGCCACCTCCGATGCGGTCTTCGTCAGCGCCGCAGCGGGCGCGACGCTGCCGGAGGTGTTCCCCGGACAACGCTGGCAGATCACCGGCGTGGTCGATGAAGCCGGCAAGGCGCCCGACACGCTGACCACGCTGCAGCTGGCCCAGGCCCACATGCTTGGTCCGGCGCTGATCTCGCCGATGCCGAAGGTCCTGACGGCCGCGCCGGCCAGCTGGGAAGCGTTGGAGGGCATGCGCGTGCGCATCGAGGCGCCGCTGACCCTGGGCGGCACCGACACCCGCTACGGCCAGACCATCGCCAGCTTCGATGGACGGATGTGGGCCCCGTCCGAGCGGGCGCTCGCCGGGAGCCCGGAGATGGCCGCGCTGGTTGCCGACAACCTGCGTCACCGCCTGCTGCTGGACGATGGCAGTGACGCACGCGATCCCAAGACGCTGGCTTACCTGCCGTCCGGCCCCGTGCGCACCGGCTCGATCGCCACCGGCGTCAACGGCATCGTCGATTTCCGCCACGGCGCCTGGCGCCTGCAGGTGACCCAGCCGCTGAAAGTCGAACCCGCCGCGCGCCCGGCGGCACCGACGGTCCCGGGCAATCTCAGGATCGCCGTGTTCAACCTGGAGAACCTGTTCAACGGCGACGGCACCGGCGGCGGCTTCCCGACCCAGCGCGGGGCCAGGACCGAAGCCGAATGGAAAGCGCAGGTCGCCAAGCTGGTCGCGACCCTGACCCCGCTCAAGGCCGATATCGCCGCGCTGATGGAGCTGGAAAACGACGGCTATGGCCCGCAGTCCTCGTTGGCCCAGTTCGTCGATGCGCTCAACGCAACGGGGAGCGACTGGAAGTACGTCGACGCCGGCACCGGCCCGGGCGACAACGCGATCCGCGTGGGCCTGATCTATCGCCCCTCCCGCGTCAGTCCGGTCGGCAGGCCGGCCGTGCTGGAAGGCGGCCCGTTCGTCGAGCACAGCCGCGTGCCGCTGGCCCAGGCGTTCCGCCGCGGCAAGGGGCCGGTGTTCGTCGTCGCGGCCAACCACTTCAAGTCCAAGGGCTGCAGCCAGGCCAGCGACGCCGACGCCGACGCCGACCAGCGCGACGGCGCCAGCTGCTGGAACGCCACCCGCACCGACTCCGCGCGCCGTGTCGATGCCTGGCTCAAGACCGACCCCACCGGGCAGAAGGCCAGCCGCGCGCTGATCGTCGGCGACCTCAACGCCTACGCGCAGGAAACCCCGCTGGTCACCCTGCGCGACGCCGGCTGGGTCGATGCCTTCGTGGCGGCCAAGGTCCAGGCGCCCTACAGCTACGTCTACGACGGCCAGACCGGCCGCCTGGACCACGCACTGCTGTCACCGGCGCTGGCGCCGCACCTGAAAGGCGCGGCCGAATGGCACGCCAATGCCGATGAACCCTTCGACGATGGCGACGGCGGCGCCGATGTCACCGGCCCGTGGCGCAGCTCGGATCACGATCCGATGCTGTTGGGCTTGGACCTGTAGGACTCAGTCCGCGGCGCAGTGCGGGCGGCGGCGCCAGTTCCATACGTGCGCCGCGGCCAGCAGCAGGCTGCCGGTGACGGTGACCGGGGTTTCCCAGGCATGGGTCGGCCAGCCGAACGCGCCGAAGACCAGCCCGGCCAGGCCCAGGCCGGCCAGACCCACCAGCGACAGCGGCAACGGCCGCAACAGGTGCGCGCGCCACAGCGCGGTCCCGGCCAATGGCAGGGCGATGCAGGCGAACAGCAGGTGCACCCATTCGACCTGGGCCCAGGCGCCGAAGACCGGCAGCAACGCCGCCAGCACCGGCAGCAGGAGGCAGTGCGCCAGGCACAATGCGGACAGACCGATGGCCGAGGCATCGCACACGGCGTGCGCGGAGGAAGGGAGTTTCATGGGGGCAATCCAAGTAATTGTTACTTAGTAACACTATACCCCCTGTCAAGCCGGGGCGATGTCAACCCATGCCAAGCCCGATCAGGACGATGGCCAGCATCGCCAACGGGATCGCCAGCAGGTTGAGCCAACCCAGGCGCTCGCGGAAGCCCAGCGCGCCCACCAGCGTGCCGACCACGACCACACCGATGTTCATCGTCGCGAACACCGTCGCCGGCGCGTCCGGCAACGCGCGGTGCGCAGCCAGGTACAGGCCGATGTTGGAGAAGTTCAGCGCGCCCAGCACCAATCCGCCGACGAAACTGCGCGCCTGCAACCGCGCCGTGCCGCGCACGTGGCGCCATAGCTGCCAGGCCAGCATCGGGACGAAGGCGATGACGAAGGTCGCCAGCAGGGACACCGACAGCGGTGCGCCATCGGCGGCGATGCGCTTGAACAGCACGTCGGTGGTGGCCCAGCCCACCAGCACGATCAGCGGCAGGCGCCAGTGGACCGCATCGGGCGCGGCATCGCCACGCGGGCGGGCAAGCAGGCAGGGAATGGCCAGCAGGCCCAATGCCACCCCAGCCAGCTGTCCGCCGCCGACGCGTTGGCCAAAAAAAGTGAACGCCGCGATCAACGACAGCAGCAGCGACAGGCGCTGGGCGATGTCGGTACGGACGATGCCGGCGCGGCGGACCGAGGCGGCCAGCACCAGGAACAACCCCGGCAGCAGCAGCCCCAGCGGCAGCCACCAGCGCCATGGCGCGTGTTCGCCCTGCAGCGCGTCCAGCGGTGGATGCAGCAAAGCCAGGGCCAGCAGCGCGCCGGTCAGGTAGTTCCAGGTCACCGCCTGCGGCACGTCCAGCTTCAGACGCGGTGCCAGCCGGAACAGGACCGACACCGCCACGCTGCACAGCACGGCCAGGGCAAGCAACCACATCGGACAGCCACCACATGCATCCAGGGGCGCGCATTATCGCCGCGCGTCGGTGGCGCCGCTCGGGCAGATTGCCGTCAGACCCTCCGCGGCGCCCGATATGCGCTTATTGCGGTGGCGAGGCCAGTTCCTTCGCGTCCAGGAAGCCGTCGCGGTTGCGGTCCTGTTTGGCAAAGCGCTGGCGCAACTGCTGGACCAGCGTGGCACGCGTGATCGGCTTGCCGCGGCTGCCGGGCAGCTCGGCACCTTCCAGGACGCCGTTGCGGTCGGCGTCGCGTTCGTCGAACGCATAGGTCATCCAGGACACGTACTCGTCGACGCTGACGCGGCCGTCGCGGTCGCTGTCCATGCGCGTGAGGTAATCGGCAGTGCCGGTCGGCACCTGGGCCGCGGCCGGCAGTACCAGGCTCAGGAAAACGAGGGTGATCGGGAAACGCATGGGCCTAGTGTGCCGCAGTGGGTGGGGCTCGAAACGCCTCCCCGGTCGGACCGGGGCGTGCGCATCAACCGACGTGGCGATCAATGCGCCAGCGCGTAACCCTTGAGCCGCTGCGAATAGGCCTGCAGCGAGGCGATACCGCTTTCCTCGGCTTCCTTGCACCAGGCCTGCAGCTGGCGAAGGCGTTCGGCCGCATCGTGCGAGCGCGCTTCCAGCAGCGTGGCCAGCCGCTTGCGGTGCTCGACCAGGGCCTGCATGCGCGGGCGCTGGGCCACCCAGTTGTTGAGCGCATCGCGCGCGTCGGGCTTGAGCCAGCGGCCGTCATCGACCAAGCCACGGCGCATCCGTCGCGGCAGCAGCTGGCGCAGTTTCTGCCCGGCCAGCGTGGCTTCCTCGACCAGCACCGGCTTGAAGACATTGCGCTGGTAATCGGTCATCGCCTGGAAGCGGTGCGACAGCAGCGCCCTGAGCGTGTCGGCATCGGGGACCGAGATGTTGGGGCGGATGTCCAGGCGCGGCGCCACGCGAAGGACCTTGGCCAGGCCCACCGCTTCCAGGCCCTTGATCGCCGCCCAGCCGATGTCGAATTCCCAGCGGCGCATCGCAAAGCGCGCCGAACTCGGGAAGGCGTGGTGGTTGTTGTGCAGCTCTTCGCCGCCGATCCAGAACGCCCAGGGCGTCAGGTTGGTCGAGGTATCGGCCGATTCGAAGTTGCGATAGCCCCACCAGTGGCCCAGCCCATTGACCACGCCCGCGGCCCAGAACGGGATCCACGCCATCTGCATTGCCCACACCGCGATGCCCGGCAGGCCGAACAAGGCGAACTGCACGGCCAACAGCGTCACCGGCCCCCAGGTGGCCAGCGGGGTGTACAGGCGACGCTCGATCCAGTCTTCGGGCGCGCCGCGTCCGTACTGCTCGATGTCGCCGCGCTGCCAGCGGGCTTCGCGGTACAGCTCGACACCTTCCCAGAACACCTTGCCGATGCCCTTGGCCTGCGGGCTGTGCGGGTCTTCGTCGGTCTCGACCTTGGCGTGGTGCTTGCGGTGGATGGCCACCCATTCCTTGGTGATCATGGAGGTGGTCAGCCACGTCCAGAACCGGAAGAAATGGTTGAGCACCGGGTGGAAATCCACGCCGCGGTGCGCCTGGCTGCGATGCAGGTACAGGGTGACCGAGAAGATCGTCAGCTGGGCGCAGACCAACAGCACGAGCACCAGCTCCCACCAAGTGAACTGGAGCAGGCCGCCGGTCAGGAAATCGATCAGAGTTGGATGCATGTTTCCCCCTCCAGGGGACGCAGCGGCGGGCAACGACCCGGCGCACCTGGCCATAATGGCGCCTGACCTCGCAAACTTCACCCGTCGCGTCCGTATGGTGTTCAGCCACGCGGGTGTCGGGCCAGGAAACCATGTCCTCCGTCACTGCTTCAACGCCCGTTGACCTGCCCCTGATCGAACTGGACCGCGCCACCGTGGTGCGTGGCGACACCGTCGCGATCGAAAACCTGAGCCTGCGCATCGTGCTGGGCCAGCACACCGCACTGCTGGGGCCCAACGGCTGCGGCAAATCCACCTTCATCAAGCTCATCAACCGCGAGCTGTATCCGCTGGCGCGCGAGGGCCAGGCGCCGGTCAAGGTCTTCGGCCTGAACCGCTGGAACGTGGCCCAGCTGCGCACGCGCCTGGGGCTGGTCACCAGCGATGCCACCCGCGACCTGCAGGAGAGGCCGCATCTGAGCGTGGATGACGCGATTGTCACCGGCTTTTTCGCCAGTTTCGTCCTGCCGATCGACCAGGAGGTCACCTCCGACATGCGCGCGCGCGCGGCCGAGGCGCTGGCGCGGGTCGGCGCGCAGGCGCTGTCCGGGCGGGCGGTGGCCGAACTGTCGACCGGGCAGATGCGCAGGGTGCTGATCGCGCGCGCGCTGGTCCATCGCCCCGACGCACTGCTGCTGGACGAGCCCACCGCCGGCCTGGACCTGGTGGCGCAGCAGCAGTTCTGCGTGCTGATGGGCGAGCTGGCGCGTCAGGGCATCACCCTGGTGCTGGTCACCCATCACTTGGAGGAGATCGTGCCGGAGATCGACCGCGTGCTGCTGATGCAGGAGGGACGCATCGTCGCCGACGGCCCGCGCGCGCAGACCCTGACCGCGCCGCTGCTCTCGCAGGTCTACGGCGGCACGCTCACCGTGCGCTGCGAGGACGGGATCTACCGCGCCGCCGCGCGCTGATCCGCACCGGCGCGCATGAGCGCGCGCCACGCATCACGACATCGGCGCTTGGCCGGGCGCACCATCGGACCCATCTTTCGCGTTTCCCTTTCTTCATCGCGCACGCCGCCATGCCCGAGCTCCCCGAAGTCGAAACCACGCGCCGCGGCCTGGCCCCACATCTGGAAGGCGCGGTCGTGCGCGCGGTGCTGCAGAGGCGCGACAATTTGCGCTGGCCGATCCCCGATGAGATCCGCGCGCACCTGCCCGGCGCACGCATCGACACGGTCCGCCGCCGCGCCAAATACCTGCTGCTGGACACCCAAGCCGGCAGCGCGCTGCTGCATCTGGGCATGAGCGGCAGCCTGCGGGTGCTGCCCGCGGCCACGCCGGTGAAGACCCATGACCACGTTGACCTGGCCTTGGATGGCGGCCGGGTGCTGCGCTTCAACGATCCGCGCCGCTTCGGCAGCCTGCTCTGGCAGGCGCCGGGCACCACCCATGCGCTGCTGCAGGGACTGGGGCCGGAGCCGCTGTCGGAGGACTTCGATGGCCAGGGCCTGTTCGACCGCAGCCGCGGACGCAGCGCGCCGGTGAAGACCTTCCTGATGGACCAGCGGATCGTGGTCGGCGTCGGCAACATCTACGCGGCCGAAAGTCTGTTCAAGGCCGGGATCCACCCGCTGCGCGCGGCCGGCAAGGTCTCGCGCGAGCGCTACGTGGCCCTGGCCGCGGCGGTGAAGGAGATCCTGGCCTATGCCATCCAGCGGGGGGGCACGACCCTGCGCGACTTCATCAGTCCCGATGGCGCGCCGGGATACTTCGAGCAGGAGCTCTGGGTCTACGGCCGCGGCAGACTGCCCTGCAAGGGCTGCGGCACGGTCCTGAAGGAACAGCAGGTCGGCCAGCGCACCACGGTCTGGTGTCCCCGCTGTCAGCGCTGACAGAAACGCCGCACCGCACCAACGGCCGATACACCCGTCACATTTCTTGGGGCTATAGTCCAGCCTGCAGCAATGCAAGGAACGGGAACTAATGGAAGGCGGGGGCGATATCACGGTGTGGCTGGATTCCGCGCGTTCGGGCGACCGGGCCGCGCTGGACCGCGTCCTGTCCACGCTTTACCAGGAGCTGCATTCGATGGCGCGCCGACAGCTGGCCGGGCACCAGGGCCATACCCTGGACGCCACCGCCCTGGTCCATGAGTCCTATCTGAAACTGCTTGGCGCCCAGGGTGGGGCCAAGTTCGACGACCGCGCGCATTTCTTCGCCTACGCCGCTTCGTCGATGCGCTCGGTGGTGGTCGATTACGCGCGCAGCCGGCTGGCGCGCAAGCGCGGCGGTGACCTCAAGCGCGTGGCCGAAATTCCCGAAGACGTCGAAAGCAACCTGCTGCGCCTGGACGAGACCACCCTGGCGCTCAACACCGCACTGGACAAGCTGTCCGACGCCGATCCGCGCCTGGCCAAGGTCGTGGAGATGCGTTACTTCGCCGGCCTGTCGGAGATGGAGATCGCCGACCTGATGAAGCGCTCCGAGCGCAGCGTCCGGCGCGACTGGCAGAAGGCCCGGCTGTTCCTGCTGGCGGCGATGCAGGACGAGTAGTCCGGGGGGTAGACGCGATGGACGCCGCCCAATGGCAACGCCTGTCGCCGTTGCTGGACCTGCTGCTGGACATGAACGCCCAGCAGCGCGCTTGCCAGCTGGCCATGATCGGCCAGGAGGACAGCAGCCTAGCCGATGAGCTGGCCGCGCTGCTTGCGCTGGAAGAGGACCAGGACGGTGCCTGGCCGCCTCCGCTGCACGACACTCCGCCACATCTGGAAGAAGGCACGCGCCTGGGCCCATACCGGCTGGAGCGGCTGCTGGGCACCGGTGGCATGGGCATGGTCTGGGCGGCCAAGCGCGCCGACAGCGGCTTCCAGCGGCGGGTCGCGCTGAAACTGCTGCATCCGGGTGTGGCCGACCACCGCCTGCGCCAGCGCTTCTCGCGTGAGCGCGACATCCTGGCGCGCCTGGAACACCCGCACATCGCCCGCCTGCTCGACGCCGGCGTCGGCGAACAGGGACAGCCCTACCTGGCGCTGGAATACGTCGAAGGCGTGTCGATCAATACGTACTGCCAGCAGCACGCGCTGAGCGTGGAAGCGCGGCTGGCGCTGTTCCGCCAGGTGTGCCAGGCCGTGAGCCATGCGCACGCCAACCTGATCGTGCACCGCGACCTCAAGCCTTCCAACATCCTGGTCACCGCCAGCGGAGACACCCGGCTGCTGGATTTCGGCATCGCCAAGCTGCTGGATTCCCCCGACGGCGCCGCCGCACGCACCGAGGTGCGCGCCTTCACCCTGCACTATGCCGCGCCCGAGCAGGTCCGTGGCGAGCCGGTGACCACGCGCACCGACGTGTATTCGCTGGGCGTGGTCCTGTACGAGCTGCTGGCCGGCAGCAAGCCCTACCGGATCCGCGGCGACACGCCGATGGAATGGGAGCAGGCCATCGTCGGGGTCGAGCCTGCGCGTCCGTCCCAGGCCTTGCTGGCCGGTGCGCCGGGCCGCGAACTGCGGCTGGACCAGCGCCGCCAGGCGCGCCGCCTGCGCGGCGACCTGGACCGCATCGTGCTCAAGGCGCTGGCCAAGAAGCCCGAGCACCGCTACGCCTCGGTCGAAGCGCTGTCGACCGACCTGGGCCGGCACCTGGAAGGACTGCCGGTCCTGGCCCAGCGCCAGAGCCTGGGCTACCGCCTGGGCAAGTACGTGGTGCGCCAACGCTGGTGGCTGCTGGCCGGCGGCATGGCCGCGCTGGTGCTGCTGGGTGCGGCCGGCGTGAGCCTGCGCCAGGCGCGCGAAGCGGTGCGCGAGGCCCAGCGCGCGCAGGCGATGCAGGATTTCGTGATCGGGCTGTTCGACAACGCCAGCACCTCGGCGCGCGGTGGCGCGTTCGATACCGACAAGCTGCTCGATACCGGCGTGGCGCGCGGCGCGCTGGAGCTGGCCGATCAGCCGCTGGCCCATGCCGAACTCCTGGGCGTGGTGGCGCGCCTGCGCATCGGCCTGGGCGACCACACCCAGGCGCTGGCCCTGCTCGAACAGGCTCAGGCCCTGCTCAAGGACCGGCGTGATGTCTCGGCGCAGCTGCGCCTGCAGATCGCCGCCCAGCACGGCCGCGCGCTGCGCATGCTCGAGCGCGACGATGCCTGCGCGGCGCAGCTGGCACCGCTGGAACCCATGACCCACGGCTTGGTCGGCAACGACGGTGAGGTCGCTGAGTTCCTGTCCCAGTACGGCCGTTGCCTACGCCCGCGCGGCGACCGCGTCCTGGCGCGCGAACTGTTTTCACGCGCGCTGACGCACCGACAGGCGCAGCACGACGAAGCTGGCGTGGCCGAGAACATGCTGGACCTGGCCCTGTTGGACACCGACATGGCGCGCGAGCAGGACGCGCTCAATGGCCTGCGCGCGGCGCTGGACCACCTGGATCGCCACGTCGGCCGCGAGCATCCGCTGGCGGTGGAAATCCTGCGCGCGCTGGGCGCGGCCCGGCGGGTGCGCGGCGATGCCGGCAATGCCCAGGCGGCGTACGAACAGGCGCTGCGGGTCTCGGACAAGATCAACGGTCCCGAGCACCCCACCACCCTGGGCCTGCGCCGCCAACTGGTCGCGCTGCAGGTGGACCTGGGGCATTACGCGAAGGCCGCCAGCCAGATGGAGTCACTGCTGGCGCGGACCATCCAGGCCATGGGACCGCGACACCGCGAGACCGGCCTGGCCTGGAACACCGCGGGGATCATCGCCTGGGAGCGCGGCGACCTGGAAACAGCGCAGCGCGACATCGCCAAGGCCATCGCCATTTGGCGCCTGCCCGAAGGTGCGCGCCAATTGCCCGGCGGGCTGTTCAACTACGGCATGGTCCTGCACGCCGCCGGCCGGCAGACCCAGGCGCTGGCGGCTCTGCGCGAGGCGCGCGGGTTGCGGATCGCGGCCTTTGGCACCGCGCACCCGCTAGTGGGCGATGCCGACCGCATGATCGGCGAGGTCCTGGCCAGCCAGGGCGATGCCGCCGCTGCGCAGGCCTGGTTTGAAAGCGCGGTCAACCTGACCCGACGCGGCTACCCGGCCGATCATCCGCGCCGGCTGTTCGCCGAAGTCTCGCTGGCCCGCAACCGCGCGCGCCTGGGTCAGCTGGATGCGGCATTGGCGACGCTGGATACGCTGTCGCGCCAGGCCGGCGGCGGCAGCGAGCTGCCCAAGCTGCGCTGGAGCGCGGCCGCCTTCGCCGCCGAGGCACGCTGCATCGTCGATCCTTCCGCGGCCAGCCTGCGCCCGCTGGATGCCCTGGTCCGACAACTCAAGGCCGCCCAACCCGATGGCGGCGTCATCCCGCGCCAGGTGCAGGACATCCGCGACCGCTGCGCCCGGCGCCTGCTGACGACGCGCGCCAACGCGCACCGTGATCGCCTCAGAGCGGCAGCGGCGCCTGCTGTGGCGCCATCACCGACTCACCGCGGGTGATCCGCTTGTACTCGGCGCGACTGACCGAGACATAGGCCTCGTTACCGCCGATCTCCACCTGCGGCCCGTCCTGCACCACGTGCCCGGCCTGATCCACGCGCACGGTCATGATCGCCTTGGCGCCGGTGTGGCAGATGGTCTTGATCTCGCTGAGTTCGTCGGCCCAGGCCAGCAGGTACTGACTGCCTTCGAACAGCTCGCCGCGGAAATCCGTGCGCAGCCCGTAGCAGAGCACCGGAATCCGACGCTGGTCCACCACCTCGCTCAACTGCCACACCTGCGGCCGGGTCAGGAATTGCGCCTCGTCCACCAACACACAGTGCAGCGGGCCGTGCGCGGCGATGTCGCGATCGACCACCGCCAGCAGATCCTCGCCGCCGGAAAACGCCGTGCCTTCCGCGCGCAGTCCGATCCGCGATGCCACCACGCCGGTCCCGGCGCGATGGTCCAGGCGCGGGGTCAGGATCAGCACCCGCATCCCGCGCTCCTGGTAGTTGTGCGCCGACTGCAGCAGCGTGGTGGTCTTGCCGGCGTTCATCGCCGAATAATAGAAATAGAGCTTGGCCATGGAGCGAGGAATGAGCGCAGAGGAATGAGGAGTGAGCGCTGGGAGCGCAACGCTCCAGCGAAGGGAGAGCAAGCCTAGCCGGGTAAGGCCACCGGCCGCACCCCGGGGGATTTCGCGAGCGGGGGTATGGGCGGGATGCCTCGCTCGGCGAAGTGAGAGAATACGCGCAGCACGAACGACGTCGCACCAGGGTGCGCGCTGCTTCCGCCTTTCCGCTCACTGCTCACTCCTCCCCACTCACTCCTGGCTTCATGGATTTCCTCAACCCTCCCCAGCGCGCCGCGGTGCTGCACGTGCATGGCCCGCTGCTGGTGCTGGCCGGCGCCGGCAGCGGCAAGACGCGCGTGATCATCGAAAAGATCGCGCACCTGATCGCATCCAGGCGGATGCCGGCCAAGCGCATCGCGGCGATCACCTTCACCAACAAGTCGGCCAAGGAAATGCGCGAGCGCCTGGCCAAGCGGGTCAGGGGCGAGGCCGCCGAAGGGCTGACCATCTGCACCTTCCACGCGCTGGGGCTGAAATTCCTGCAGATCGAGCATGCCGCGGCGGGCCTGAAGCGGAATTTCTCGATCTTCGACGCCGACGACGCCAATGCGCAGTTCAAGGACCTGATGCCGGGCGCCAAGCCCGATGCGGTCGAGCTGATGAAGAACCTGGTCTCGCGCGCCAAGAACGGCGGCCTGTCGCCCGAGCAGACCGCGCAGCTGGCGCGCAGCCCGCGCGAGGTCCAGGCCGCGGCGCTGTATGCGCGCTACCAGGCGCGCCTGTCCAGCTTCAACGCGGTGGACTTCGATGACCTGATCCGCCTGCCGGTGCAGATCCTGGAAAACGATGCGGAGATCACCGCGGCCTGGCGCGAACGTATCGGCTATCTGCTGGTGGACGAATCGCAGGACACCAACGACGCCCAGTACCGCCTGCTCAAGGCGATCGCCGGCCCGCGCGGCGACTTCACCTGCGTGGGCGACGACGACCAGTCGATCTATTCCTGGCGTGGCGCCAACCCGGAAAACCTGATGC